>NZ_JYJG01000069.1 GCF_000955955.1 Lentzea aerocolonigenes | reverse complement strand
TCTACTAGGTCCACGGCCTGGCGGGAGTTAACGTTGATGCATGTCCGACACGATGGAACGCCTCGCCGGGGCTGCCACGTTGGAGGAAGTGCAACGGATCGTCCGCACCACGGCCCGTTCCTCGCTGGCTGCTCACGGCGCCACGTTGGTGCTGCTGGATGGCGATCTCTGCTACTACGCGGACGAGGACTCGATGAGCCCTCTCTGGAAGGGCCAGCGCTTCCCCGCGGTGAACTGCATCAGCGGCTGGGCGATGATCAATCGCCAAACCGTGGCGATCAGGGACATTCGCTTCGACGCGAGGATTCCTCAAGAAGCGTATCGCCCGACATTCGTCCGAAGCCTGCTGATGGCTCCGATTCTGCGCCCCGAACCAATCGGCGCGATTGGCTGCTACTGGGCCGTGCCGCACACCGCCACGCCCGCCGAGACCGAGACTCTGGAGACGCTGGCCCTCGAAGCCGGCGCCGCACTGGAACGCTTCCCGGAGGGCCTGCCCGCGCGGGGCTTCTTCAGCTAGATGTTATTGCCGGCCGAGCTCTTCCTCGAAGATCTGGTCGACCTGCTTGCCTGCCCGCGACAACGCCTTGACCGCGGTCACCACGACGACGAACGCGCCCGCCACCGCGGCCGCGACCCACACCGACGTGAGCATGTAGACGATGGCAAGCGCCTGAAGCACCACAATGGACTTGGCGGCTAGGACGATCCACGACCTATGGACAGGCTTGGCGGCGGCGGAATCCATCACAAGCATCTCCCGACTTTTTCAACGAGTGCCGAACCACTGCCTTCGTCGTTTGGATCAAGACAGCCGTTACGCACCGTGAGTTGAACCGTCAACCTTCACTCGTAAGGGTTAACGCTACGTGCACGTTCCGTATAGTTTGGTGCGGAACGGTGGCGCTGCGTCATGCAAACACGGTGACCGCTACGGCCGCTCGTGTCGAGCTACACCACACGATCGGGTGGTATTAGCGAACGGCAGTGACCTTTCGCGTGAATGTCGCCGCCATTCGACCCTGGCCGGATCGTGGTGCGTCCACTCATGAGCCTCATGGCCGATTGCCGCCAGCGCACCGGGTCCCGCACCGCCACCCTGATCGCATGCTCGACCGAACACGCCCCGGGATCGCGCCCAGCGTGCCCGCCAAGCCTCCACACCAGCCAGCTCGATCCGCACGGGTGGTGAGCCAGTTCGTGCTGCTCGCGATCGCCTGGGGATCGAGTTTCCTGCTCATCAAGCTCGGTCTGCAGGGCCTGACCCCGCTGCAGGTGGTCGCGGGCCGCCTGAGCACCGGCGCTCTCGCCCTCGGCGTCGTCACCGTTCTAAGCCGCCAACGCCTGCCGCGCGAGCCGGTCGTGTGGGCACACCTGGCCGTGGTCGCGGTGGTGTTGTGCGTCGTCCCGTTCACCCTGTTCGCCTGGGCCGAACAACACATCGACTCCGGACTGGCCAGCATCTACAACGCCACCACTCCGCTGATGACCGCCCTCGTCGCGCTCGCCGTCCTCCCGGCTGAGCGACCCACGCGCACCAAGCTCATCGGGCTCGCCGTCGGCTTCCTCGGCGTCCTGATCGTGCTCGCCCCCTGGCGGATCCTGCTCGGTGGCGGCGTCGTGGCCCAGCTGGCCTGTCTGCTCGCGACCCTCAGCTACGGCCTGGCTTTCGTGTACTTGCGCCGGTTCGTGTCCCCGCGTGGTCTGAACGCGGTCCCGGTCGCCACCGTCCAGGTCGGCCTGGCCGCGACGATCATGCTCGTCCTGGCCCCTGCCTGGATCGCCACCCCCGGCGCCTTGAGCTGGGTCGTCCTCGCCGCCGTGGGTGTCCTGGGCATCGTCGGGACCGGGCTGGCCTACGTGTGGAACACCAACGTCGTCGCCGGCTGGGGCGCGACCAGTGCCTCCACCGTGACCTACCTCGCCCCCGTGGTCGGTGTCGTCCTCGGCGTCGTCGTCCTCGGCGAAGCGCTGCACTGGAACGAACCCCTGGGAGGAGCCGTCATCATCGCCGGCGTCGTCCTGGCCCAACGCCGCCCGGCGCACCGATGACCGGGAGTTGTTCTTCCCAATTTCTCCCACAACTGCCCGGAAAGGCCATAAAACACAAATCAGCCCCTGTCCACATTGGATGCGAACAGGGGCTGACCTGTGTTATTTCAATCGGGGTGACAGGATTTGAACCTGCGACCTCTTCGTCCCGAACGAAGCGCGCTACCAAGCTGCGCCACACCCCGGCTGGGAACGAGTAGAACTCTACATCATGTCCGCCCCAGCTCCGAATCGGACCCCCTCATTTCGCCCCTGACCAGGCGTGACGGGCCGCGGAACCAGCGTCAGCAGGGAAGCCTCCGGAGGGCAGCAGAACCGCACCGGCGCGTACGGCGAAGTGCCCATCCCGGCGGAAACGTTCATCCACATGTGCGAGCCCCACCGCGAAACCCCGCGCGCACGGCCGCGGTCCAGTTCGCAGTTGGTCACCAGAGCGCCGTAGAAAGGCACGCGCAGCTGTCCGCCGTGGGTGTGCCCGGCCATCACGAAGTCGTAGCCGTCCGCGGCGAAGGGATCCAGCACGCGCGGCTCCGGCGAGTGCGTGACGCCCAGCCGCAAGGCCGCCGAAGGGTCCGGCTCACCGGCGATGTCGGCGTAGCGGTCGCGCTTCAGGTGCGGGTCGTCCAGGCCGGCGGCGAAGATCGTCTGACCACCGACGTCAATCGACCGGCGCACGTGGGTCAGGTCCAGCCAGCCGCGCTCGATCATGCCCGCGCGGAGGTCGCGCCACGGCAGCGTCACGCCGTGGATGCGCTTGGTCTTGGCGGACGGCAGCAGGTAGCGCACCGGGTTCTTCAGCCGCGGCGCGTAGTAGTCGTTGCTGCCGAACACGAACACGCCCGGCTTGTCGAGCAACGGGCCGAGCGCGCGCAGTACGCCAGGGACGGCGTCCTTGTGCGCGAGGTTGTCGCCCGTGTTGACCACGAAGTCCGGGTTCAGGTCGGCCAGGGAGGCGACCCAGCGCTGCTTCGACACCTGGTTCGGCGTCATGTGCAGGTCTGAGATGTGCAGCACACGGATCGGGCGCGCGCCGGGGGACAGGACCGGCACTGTGGCTGTGCGCAGGGTCCAGTGCCTTCTCTCGATTCCCGCCGCGTACGCGACGGTTGCGGCGCCTAGAGCGGTCGTGGCGAGGAGGGCTCGGCCGAGCTTGTTCACGTGTCAAGGGTACGGAAGGCGGTTAACTCGATCGGCGCGGCATCCTGCGGGCGGTACCGTTCTGCGCCATGGCGGAGTTGAAGGCGCGGCTGAAGAACGACCTGACTGTGGCGATGAAAGCCAGGGAGACGGTCACGGCCGGTGCGTTGCGCATGGCGCTCACGGCGGTCACCAACGAAGAGGTCTCGGGCAAGCAGGCCCGCGAGCTGAGTGACGACGAGGTCGTGAAGGTGCTCGCTCGCGAGGCGAAGAAGCGCAAGGAGGCCGCGGAGGCCTTCGACGGTGCCGGCCGGGCCGAGAAGGCCGACCTGGAGCGCCAGGAGCTCGCCGTGCTGGAGGTCTACCTCCCCAAGCAGCTCGACGACGCCGAGCTGGCGTCCATTGTGGACAAGGCTTACGCCGCCGTCGCCGAGCAGCTCGGTGAGGCGCCGGGCCAGAAGCAGATGGGCCAGGTCATGAAGGCCGTCAACGCCGAGGTCGCGGGGCGCGCCGAGGGCGGCCGGGTGGCCGCCGCGGTGAAGTCCAAGCTCACGAACTGACGTTGTGCCGCAGCGGCGAAACCGCTGCGGCACCCACAGTTAGACCACTGCGTCCGCGAACTCGCGCATCGACCCGAACTCCAGGTCGTAGCTGAAGTCACCGGCCGGCTGCGGCGTCGCGCCCCAGCCGGGCTTGTCGCGCCGCCGGTTGATCCACACGGACGGCAGTCCCTCACGACGGGCCGGAACGTGGTCGTGGAACAGGCTCTGCGCCACGTGCAGCAGCCCCGAACGCTCGATGCCCAACGAGTCGAGCGTCGCGTCCAGCGCCCGGAAGTGGTTCTCCGCGGGCTTGTACCCGCCGACGTCCTCCGCCGTGATGATCGCCGCGAAGTCGCCGCGCAGATGCCGGTTGCTGCCCGCGAACCCGTCCCGGTGCACATTGGACAGAATGATCAGCTGGTAGCGGGAAGCCAAGCGCGCCAACGCATCCGCCGAGTCGGGGAACGCGGGCCAGTCCGGTACGGACGCACCGAGCCGCGCGGCCCACTCCGGGCTCACCGAGCGCCCCAGCTCCGCACCGGTCCGCCGGAACGCCTCCGCGAGCACGTCCGGGTACAGCCGGAATGGTGTCTCCGCCTCCACGGCCGCTTCGTGCGAGCTGTACGCGAGCAGCAACTCCTCGTCGGACAGCGAGAGCCCCTCGGAGCGCGCCCAAGGCGAGAGCACCGCGGCGAGACCGCTCTCCCAGTCGATGAGCGTGCCGTAGCAATCGAAGCTGAGCGCCTGGAACTTGGTGAGGTCCATGAGAACGAACTGTAGTACAGTTCAACTGTAGGGCAACCGGTTAAACTGGCCACATGTCAGCCCTCGACGGCCTCGAAGTGCGCCGTACCACCACGGCGCAGCAGCTCGCCGACGGCCTCTCCGAACGGATCATGGCCGGGGCTTTCGGCCCTGGTGACAGGCTCAGGGAGAGCGCGATCGCGGCCGAACTGGGCGTCGCGCGCAACACCATCCGCGAGGCCGTCCGCATCCTGGAGCTGACCGGTCTCGTGCGCTACGAGGTCAACCGCGGCGCCGTCGTCATCGCTCCGACGAAAGAGAACGTCGAGGCCCTCTACACCGCCCGCGAACGCCTCGAAACGGCCGCGGCGGCCCGCACACCGAGCTCAAAGCAGCTCGACGCGATCACCACAGCGTTCGATGAGCTGGTCAAGGCCACCAAGACCGGGGACACGGGCGAGATCGTCGACAAAGACCTCGTGTTCCACCAGAGGATCGTCGAACTGCTCGACAGCTCACGCCTCGACGAGTTCTTCGCCGGCCTGACCAAGGAGCTGCGCTTCTACCTCACCGTGCTCACCAAGGAGGAGAAGCCGGAGGAGGTCGTCGTCGAGCACCAGGTGATCCTCGACGCGATCAGATCCGGCGACCGCGACAAGGCGGTCGCCGAGATCCGAAACCACATCGACGCCAGCGTCCAGCGCCTCGAAGCCATGCTCTAGTGCTGCGACCGCCAACCTTCGCCGCGTCTTCGGCACTCAGCAGGGCGCCTCGCGGCACCGGTCTGAGCACCGAATACGGGGCAAAGGTTGACGGCCACAGCACTAACGAGGTTCGCCAGGCTCGGTCGGAATCGTGATCGGTGGCGGCTCGTTCGGGTTGCCGGGGTTGGGCGGCGGCTGGTTCGGGTTGCTGTTCGGCGGTTCCGTCGCCACCGGCGGCGGCACGTAACCGGAGCTCACCGAGAGCGTGATGATCGTGCCGCGCAACGCGTTGCCGCGCGGCGTCTGGCTCACGACCGTGCCCTTCGGCTGCTCGGAGTTGACCGTCTGCTGGCTCACCTTGTAGCCGGCCTGCTCCAGGATCCGGGTGGCGTCGTTGGCCTGCCGGCCCACCACGTCCGGAACCTGGATCTCCTTGCCGCCCTTGAGGTAGCGCGGCTCGACCGGGGGCAGGTTCGAGACCGGGATCGACCCGTGCACCTTCGTCATCGTGTCGAACCAGGTCTTCGCCGGGATCGTGCCGCCGAAGATGTTGCCGCCGCCGCACAGTCGCGGCTGGCCGGCACCGGCCAGGCAGATCGGGCGTGGCGAGGTGCCGTCGTTGAACGTCTGCACGGCGCCCGCGAAGTCCGGGGTCGCGCCGATGAACGCCGCCGACTTGTACTCCTCGGTGGTGCCCGTCTTGGCGATCATCGGGCGGGTCCACTTGGCGGCACGGGCGGCGGCCGCGGCGGTGCCGTTGCCCTGGTCGTCCTTGCTCATGCCGGTGGCGAGACCGTTCGCGAGACCCTCCGCCACGACCTGCTCGCACGGCGCCTCGTTGACCGGTACGGCCTTCTGGTTGCGGTCGAGCACCTTGGCGATGGGCGTCGGCGGGCACCACTTGCCGCCGCTCACGATGGTCGCGGCGACGTTCGCGAGCTCCAGAGTGGACACCGGCGCCGGCGACAGCGTGAAGGAGGCGTTGCCGCCGTTCTGCTTGTAGAACTCGGTCTGCGAGATGCGGTTCTGCTTGTCCTTGGCCTTCGGGTCCGGCCGGGTGCCCTGGAGGTTCGTCGCCATCGTCTCGCGCATGCCCAGGCGCGAGGCCATGTCGACGACCGCGTCCATGCCGGTCTGCTCCTCGAGGATCACGAAGCCGGTGTTCGGCGAGGTCGCGAGCGCCTGCTGCAGCGACATCGACGACGGGTAGCTGCCGTCGAAGTTCGACAGGCAGTACCAGCGGGTGCCGGGCTCGCCGGTGCTCGGGCAGCGCTGCGCACCACCCTTGAAGACCTTGGAGACGTGGTGGGTGGGCGTCGCCATGACGTTCTCGATGCCCATGCCCTTCTCCAGCGCCGCCGCGGCCGTGAAGACCTTGTAGACCGAACCCGCGCCGAACTTGTTCTCCACACCGCTGGGCAGGTCGAACGTCGTCTGGTTCTGGTCCGCCTTCAGGCCGTAGTCGCGGTTCGCGACCAGCGCCAGCACCTCGTGGCGCTCCTTGCCGGGCCTCACGACGGCCATCGTGTTCGCGATGCCGTCGTTGTTCTTGGCCACGCCCGCCTCGGCAGCCGCCTTCGCCTGCGAGGTGACCGTTCTGTCCAAAGTGGTCTGAATGGTGTAACCGCCGGTGCGCAGCTGCTCCTCGCTGAAACCCGCACGCTGCAAGTAGTTCACGACGTACGAGCAGAAGAAACCGTTTTCCGGACCGGCGCCGACACAACCGTTCGGAGGCGTGCGAACCGGGTTCTGCAGTCCCAGTCCTTCCTTCTTCGCGGCCTCACCGGCATCGCGCGAGAGCTTGTCGTTCTCGACCATCCTGTCGATCACTTTGTTGCGCCGCTCCAGCGCTTTGTCCGGATACGCTTCGGGGTCGAGTGCTGACGGGCTGTTCACCATTCCGGCGAGCATCGCCGCCTGAGGAACCGTCAACTTGTCGGGAGTCGTGCCGAAGTAAGCCTGCGACGCCGCCGCGATGCCGTAAATCGTCGATCCGAATGGAACGACGTTCAGGTAGCGGGCGAGGATCTCCTCCTTGCCGAGCTTTCGCTCCAGCTGCAAGGAGATCCGGGCCTCGCGCATCTTGCGCGCGATGGTCTGCTCCTGCGCCTTGGCCTGCTCCAGCTTGTTGTTCCGCGCCACGACGTGGACCAGGTAGTTCTTGACGTACTGCTGGGTCAGGGTGGACGCGCCCTGCGACACCGAGCCGCTGACCTGGTTCGTCAGCCCGGCGCGGATGGTGCCCTTCCAGTCCACGCCCTGGTGCTCGTAGAACCGGCGGTCCTCGACCGAGATCAGCGCCGCCTTCATGGTCGGCGAGATCTTCTCGGGCGGTGTCAGGACTCTGTACTGGTCGAACAGGTACGCGATCGGCAGCCCGTCCTTGTCGGTGACCGTGGTGATCAACGGAGGATCCGTGGTCACGAGGTCTGCGGAGATGCTGTCCACGGTGTCGCTGGCGCGGTTGGACACCAGGCCTGTCGCACCCACGACGGGGAACAGCATGCCGGCGAGGAGAACCCCAGCCAGCAGGCACAGGCCGAGCATCTTGAGCACGCCATTCCTGACTCGCACGCGGGTCAGCGTACGCCGTACACGAACGGGTGAAGGTGATCAGTAAGGGCCGTTACTCAGCATGAGTAGACATACGCAAGACAGGTAACAACTCGGTGGCCCAGGGTTGGACGTGGAACCGAACGGCACTACAGTCCGTCAACGTCCAAGGAATGCAGCCGTGGCTCGAACGCTACGGCATCCGTGGCAGGGGTGTGGCGGATTTCCACATTTGGACAGCACTGAGGAGTGGGGGATATGAACCAGGGGGATTGGCGTATCAACGCTTCGTGCCGAGATGAGGAGCCGGATCAGCTCTTCGTCCGAGGTGCGGAGCAGCGCAAGGCGAAGCTCGTGTGCCTGGGTTGCCCAGTGCGCATGGAATGCCTGGCCGAAGCGCTGGACAACAAGATCGAGTTCGGGGTCTGGGGAGGCATGACCGAGCGCGAACGCCGTGCTCTGCTGCGCCGCCGTCCGGACGTCGACTCGTGGTTCGAGCTGCTCGACAACGCACGTCAAGAGCACCTCGAAGACACCCGAGTCGGGTAACGGTTACTCCCCGGCGAGGCGCCGGCCTATCTCTCGGAGGCCGTCAAGGTCGTGCACGTCCGCGGGCAACGCGGGCACGCCGACCAGCGCAACACCGGGGTGAGCACGTGTGAACCGGGCCAGCAGTCGCCTTTCCCGATCGGCGACTGCTACCCGGTCCGCATGCAGCCTGAGCACTGCCGCAGCGAGCGGCGCGTCACCGGTGCGGTCCAGATCGTCCGCCGCGGTGAGCGCGTTGGCCGCGGGCAGGTCCGTCGCGATGACGGGGTGAGTCCTGTTCGCGACGAGCCCGCACAACGGCATGTTCTCCGCGCTGAGCCGCTCAACGAAATAGCTCGCCTCGCGCAATGCGTCCGGTTCCGCCGCCGCCACCACGACAAATCCGGTGCCCGGTGAGCGGAGCAGCTCGTACGTGCGCTGGGCGCGTTCGCGGAATCCGCCGAACATGCTGTCGAACGCCTGGACGAAAGTTGACGCGTCCTGCAACAGCTGGCCGCCGACGATCGTCGACACCGCGCGTGTGAAAAGGCTGAAACCGGTTCCGACGATCTTGAGCAGCCCTCGGCCGCTCGCCCGCGCGGGAGCCGAGAGCATGCGGATGAACCTGCCGTCGAGCACCGTCGACAACCGCTGCGGCGCGTCCAGGAAGTCGAGCGCCGATCGCGACGGCGGGGTGTCGACGATGATCAGGTCCCACTCGTCCTGCGCCACCAGCTGGCCCAGCTTCTCCATCGCCATGTACTCCTGCGTGCCGGAGAACGACGAGGAAATGGTCTGGTAGAAGGGGTTCGACAGGATCTGGTCGGCCCGGTCGCGGCCCGCGTGGGTCAGCACCATGTCGTCGAACGTGCGACGCATGTCCAGCATCATCGCGAACAGCTCGCCCTTGGGCTCGAAGCCCTCGACGACGACTTCGCGCGGATGGTTGTCCAGTTCTCGCAGGCCCAGCGACTGCGCGAGCCTGCGGGCCGGGTCGATGGTCAGCACGACGACGCGCCGGCCCCGTTCGGCCGCCCGCAACGCCAGCGCCGCCGCCGTCGTGGTCTTGCCGACGCCACCGGATCCGCAGCAGACCAGCACTCGGGTCGCCGGGTCGTCGAGCAGCGGGTCGAAGTCGAGCTTCTCGGTCACCGCACACCCGCCGCGACCAGCACCTCGGCCAGCTCGTACAGCGCTGCCACGTCCACCCCGTCGGTCAGTTCCGGCAGTTCGAGGGTCGGCAGGTCCGACTCGCTGAGCAGGTCCATCGCCTGCTGTTGTGACTGCACCCTGATGGCGTGCTCCACGGTCTCGTCGACCAAACCTTCGAGCGTGAACTCGTCGAGATCGAGCCCAGCGGCTTTCAGCCCGGCGAGCACGCGGGACGAGTCGACCCTGCCCTCGGCGGCGACCGGGACGGAACGGGCGGGCAGCCGCGCCGGGTGGACCCGGTTGACCAGCACCGCGCCCGGCCGCAGATCCGCGCCGTCCAGCTCGGAGACCGCGTCCAGGGTCTCGCGCACCGGCATCTCCTCCAGCAGCGCCACCAGGTGCACCGCGGTGTCGCCGGAGTGCAGCAACCGCACCACGCCGTCGCTCTGCCCCTTGATCGGACCGACCTTCGCGAGGTCGGCCATGGCCTTCGTGACGTCCAGGAACTTGACCACGCGCCCGGTCGGCGGCGCGTCCAGCACCACCGCGTCGTAGAGGTGGCGGCCGTCCTTGCCGGTGCGGTTGACGCACTCCTTGACCTTGCCGGTCAGCAACACGTCACGCAGACCGGGAGCGAGCGTCGTGGCGAACTCGATCGCGCCCATCTTGCGCAGCGTCCGGCCCGCGAAGCCCAGGTTGTAGAACATCGCCAGGTACTCGAGCAGCGCGGCCTCGGCGTCGATCGCGAGCGCGTGGACCTCACCGCCGCCAGGAGCGGACGCGATCCGTTCCTCGGAGTACGGCAGCGGGGCGCGGTCGAAGAGCTGGGCGATGCCCTGCCGGCCCTCGACCTCGATCAACAGCACCCGGCGGCCTCCGGTGGCGAGCGCCAGGGCGAGCGCGGCGGCGATCGTGGTCTTCCCGGTGCCACCCTTGCCGGAGACCACGTGCAGGCGGGCTCGGGTCAGCTCCTCGGTCCACGACGTCACACGTCCAGACTAGGTGTGAAATCGGTCGAAGGTGGACTGGTCGGTCAATCCATCATGGTGAGGAAGAAGACGGCCATCGCGGTTGCGGCGACCAACGCCCAGGCGACGACGGACGGCAGCCACAGCGCGATGCTGAGCGTGATCACGGCCACGACCACCAGACCGATCAGCCCGGCCTTGACGACGTCCGCGTGGTGACTGTGCTTGCGATCACGTACCTGGGCCATGGCGACGAGCACCATCACCAGCCCACCCACCCCGAACAGGCTGGTAGCGATGATCCGCCACGTCTCCATGTGATCAAGGTAGTCCGAACGGCCGGAACCACGCATAGGTCGTTCGGGTGGCAAGTTAGGCTCCGCGCATGACGAAGTGGGAGTACGCGACCGTGCCGTTGTTGATCCACGCCACGAAGCAGATCCTCGACCAGTGGGGCGAGGACGGCTGGGAGCTGGTCACCGTGCTGACGAACCCGACCGGCGAGCAGCACGTCGCGTACCTGAAGCGGGCGAAGGCATGAGCACCTGGAGCACCCGCCTGAAGGAGCTCGGCATCGAGCTGCCCGGCGTCGCCGCCCCGCTCGCCGCCTACGTGCCGGCCACGCAAAGCGGTTCCTGGGTCTTCACCTCGGGTCAGCTGCCGTTCGTCGACGGCAAGCTGCCCGCCACCGGCAAGGTCGGCGCCGAGGTCTCCCCGGAGGAGGCCAAGCAGTACGCCGCGACCTGCATCCTCAACGCTCTCGCCGCGGTCCACGCGCTCGTGGGGATTGACTCGATCAAGCGAGTCGTGAAAGTTGTCGGTTTCGTAGCCTCCGCCGAGGGCTTCACCGGCCAGCCGGGTGTCGTGAACGGCGCCTCGGAGCTGCTCGGCGAGATCTTCGGTGACGCGGGCAAGCACGCCCGGTCGGCCGTGGGGGTGGCCGAGCTGCCGATCGGCGCTCCGGTGGAGATCGAACTGATCGTCGAGGTGTGACATGTCGGACACGTGCCACGAACTGCTGCTGCGGCTCGCCGGACGCCTTCCGGACGACCTGCTGTGGCGGTACCGGGACTGGGCGGCTTCTGACGCGTATGCGGTGCTCGCGCGGTCTTTGCCGCGAACTCTGCTGCACGGACGCATCCCTCTGACTGATCATGAACTCCGCCTTTTGCAGGACGCGCTGGTGCCCTATGGGGCGGAACCCGGTGCTGTCAGTTCGGTCAAAGGGCTGGACGAACTGCCACCCACCGACTACACCTTTTCCCCGGAATCACCCGATCGGGTGCCGATGGGGGATTCCGCGACCGTCGTGCTCGGTGCCACGCTGCGAGGCCGGCACGGGGTCGGTGAGGTTCGCTCCTGCTGGCGCATCGGTCCCTCCGGGATCAACCGCGTCCTGCTGGTAGCCGCCACCACCGGCCACGCCCGGCTGACCGGCGAGTTGCAGCGCGTGCTGCGGGCATTGGGCGAACACGACCCCTGTGTGGAGGTCGTGCCGTCCGGTCTCGACCTGCCGCCCTATCACCGGGCGGCGCTGGCGGCATCGGAGCTGGTGTGCGCCGGCGCCGAGTCCGAGGAGCACCTGGTGCTCAGCTAAGGAGAGTTGACGTGACGAACGACGGTGTCGGCCTGCCGGTCCGTCTCCACGATCTCCTGCTGTCGATGGCCGGGCGCGTTGATGACGACGCCCTGTCTCAGGCACGAGAGTTCCTCGCCGTCGGAGAGCTCGACCGGGCGGTCGAGCTGCTCGTCGGCACTCTTCTCGCGGGCAGCATCCCGGTGCTGCCGGACGAGAGAGCAGCCATCACATGGGCGCTGCACGAGGTGCGTTCCGACGCGGCGCTGACCGACCGCCTGCCGGTCGTCGAGGTGCTGCCGTTCGTGCGCCACCGCTTCACCGCGGAGCACGACCCGGCCGCGGACCTCGAGGGCGTGCTGACCCGCGCGGTGTCTGTGCTGCCGGACATCCGCTCGGTGCGCTGCGTCTGGCGTTCGTCCCCGGCTGGCTCCACGCCGGGTCCGCTGCCGCAGCGCGTGGTGCTCGTGGACATCGGTCCGCAGGGCTTCGCGCCCGCGACCTCGTACCGAATCGACGCGGTGCTTCGGAAGGCGGGCATCCGTGCTTCCGTCGAGGTTCTGACCGTCGGCACGCAGCTCAGCGACTACCACGCCTCCGCGGTGACGGCGTCGCGTGCGGTGCCGATCTCGGGAGCGCCCGTCTCGGCTCCGCCTCCGCCGCCCAGCGCGCCGGCGATGGCCCACGAGCCGACCGCTGCCTGGTTCGACCAGTCAGAAGAACTTCCCGCTCCGGCGCCGGTGGCCGAGCCGACACCGGCGCCGGAGCCAGTGGAGGAGAAGACCGGCTCACGTCGCACCCGCACGAACAACACGACGGCGCTGGAGGGCTCTCAGCCGTTCCCGCCGAAGCCCGTGAAGCGGATCTCGATGGCCCCGGCCGAGCCGGAGATCGAGGCCCTGCCGGAGCCCATGCCGATCAACCGGGCCGAGGTGACCACGGAGCTGAAGCCGGACGAGCTGGCCGCCCTGCAGGCCGCGCTGGCCGAGACGCCGGAGCCGTCGTCCGTCGACGCGAACCTGAGCGAACGGGAGCGGGCCCTGCTGCAGCAGCTGCACGAGGAGCTGGCGCAGCGGGAGCAGACCGGGGCGAAGGCGACCGACACCGGTCGCTGGCAGATCGACCGGTCCTCGGCGCGTCAGTCGGCGTTCGGCACGTCCAACAACGGACACCAGCCTCAGTAGGTTCGCAGGTACTCCAGCTGGGCCCGCACGGACCACTCCGCGGCGGGCCACAGCACCCTGTCGACGTCCTTGTAGACGATCTCGACGACCTGGCGCGGGGTGGGCGTGCCGCCGAGGTGTTCGACGGCCTTGCGGACCTGTTCCAGGCGTTGGGTGCGGTGGGCCAGGTACATCCGCGCGGCCTCGCCGGCGTCCTTGAGTTCCGGTCCGTGGCCGGGCAGGACCGCGGTGTTCTCCGGGAGCTCGGCCAGCAGTTTGAGGGACTCGAAGTAGTCGCCGAGCTTGCCGTCCGGGTGGGCGACGATCGTGGTGCCGCGGCCCAGGACCGTGTCGCCGGTCAGCACCGCCTCGCCATCGATCACGAAGCACAGCGAGTCGCTGGTGTGGCCAGGAGTGCCGAGGACGCGCAGTTCCAGGCCCGCGCTGGTGATCACGTCGCCGTCCCGGAGTCCTTCCGACCCGTAGGTGAAGGTCGGGTCGAGCGCGCGCACCGGGGCGTTGACCAGTTCCCCGAACTCCTTTGCGCCCTCGGAGTGGTCGGGGTGGCCGTGGGTCAGCAGGATCTCGGCGATCCGGCCTTGTTCCGCGATCTTCTTGAGGTGTGCGTGGTCGAGCGGGCCCGGGTCGATGACGACGTACTCGCCTGCGTCCGGGGCTTTGAGCAGCCACGTGTTGGTGCCGTCGAGCGTCATCGGGCTCGGGTTGTCGGCCAGCAGCACGGCGGCGTGTTCGGTCACCTGACGAAGCTCGCCGTACCTCGGGTGCGCGGCACGGGCGCCGATCAGCGGGGAGCCGCTCACGGGAACACCACCCGGATCGTGTCGCCGTCGCGGATCAGCTTGGGGATGATCTTCTCGACGCTGCGTTGTTCGGCCATGACCTTCTCGACGCTGCCGAGCGCGCCGACCTCGTCGAGGGTGCGCCAGGTCGGCGGCATGAGCATGCGGCGGCCGTCCTGGGCGTCCTGGATGGCCTCGGCGGGCGTCTGCCAGCTCGCGTCGGACGCCTCGGTGGTCTCGCCGTCCGCGCGTTGGCCGGTCGGCAGTGCGGCGACGAAGAAGCGGGTGTCGTAGCGGCGGGGTTCTTCGAGCGGGGTCACCCAGTTCGCCCACGGGCGCAGGAGATCCGCGCGGAGCACGAGCTTTTCGTTCGCGAGGAACTGGGCGAGTGAAATTTCGCGGTCGACCAGGTGCTGACGGGCTGCGGAGTAGGCCTTCGTGTCCGCGACGACCGAGTTCTCGTCCGGGCCCGCGAGCAGGACGCCGGACTCCTCGAAGGTTTCCCGGACCGCCGCGCACACGAACGCGCGGGCCGTCGCGGGGTCGACGCCGAAGACCTCGCCCCACCACTGCGGCGGCGGTCCTGCCCAGGCGACGGATGTGTCGGCGTCACGTTGATCAACGCCACCACCGGGGAAGACGGTCATGCCGCCCGCGAACGCCATGCCCTTCACCCGGCGCAGCAGGAACGCTTCGAGGCCTTGGTCGCCGTCTCGCAGGAGCACCACGGTGACGGCATCGCGGGGCGCGGCGGGTTGAGCTGGTGGCTCGGCGGGTACCAGGTTTCCCGGCAAGGTCATGTCGTCGGGCATTCTCCGAGCGTACGACCGCGCTTACCCGAGGATGGTGTGATGGCGACGAACGTCTCCGGCTGCCTGGTGAAGATCCTGCTGTTCCTGCTCGGAGCGATCCTGGGCACCGGCATGACCGCGGTGGCCGGCGTGGTGATGTTCGTGCCGGACCGCACGACCGTGATCAGCGTCGAGCCGACCCCCACTGCACCCGGCGTGTACGTGAAGAAGGTCGAACGGCTCGTGGGCGGCACCTACTACGAGATCTGGCTGGGCCCTTCCGCAGACCGCGGCCACGTCGTGACGGTGCCCAACGGCTGGGAACACGACCCGGACCGCGAGGTCTCATCCGACGGCGTGCGCCTGAAGTTCGACAACGGGGGCGAGATCTTCGTGCCCAAGGCCAGTTACTCCTGAGGCAGGATGTGCGAGTGGACGAACAGCTGCGCGTAGGACTTGTCGGTGCGGGCCCGTGGGCCCAGATGATCCACGCTCCCGGTATCGCGAACCACCCCGGCACGACGCTGACCGGCGTGTGGGCGCGTCGTGGTGAGGCGGCGGCTTCGCTCGCTGCGGCTCATGGTGCGGAACCGTTCGAGGACTACGCCTCGATGCTGTCCACTGTGGACGCGGTGGCCTTCTGCGTGCCGCCGGACGTGCAGGGCCCGATGGCGATCGAGGCCGCGCGGGCCGGCAAGCACCTCGTGCTGGAGAAGCCGATCGCTTCGTCGGTCTCCGTCGCCGCCGAGCTGGTTTCGGCCGTGGAGGAAGCGGGTGTCGCGTCCCTGGTCGTGCTGACCCGCCGCTACGCCCCGGAGACCAAGGAGATGCTCGCCCAGCTGCACCGCACCGGCGGCTGGACCGGAGCCGACAGCCGCTGGCTCGCGGGCGCCCTGCTGGACGGCCCGTTCTCGAACTCGCCGTGGCGCCACGAGAAGGGCGCGCTGGACGACGTCGGCCCGCACGCGTTCGATCTGCTCGACGCGGCTCTCGGGGAGATCACCGACGTGATCGCGGCGCACGTGTCGGAGACCGGTTTGTGGCAGCTGATCCTGCAGCACGCAGGCGGCGCGACCAGCACCGTCTCGTTGTGCCTCTCGCTGCCGATGCAACCGCCCTTCGCCGATTTCACGATCTTCGGAACCAACGGCCACCGAACGCTGTCCAACCGTGACACCCCTGCTCTGGACTGCTTCACCAACCTGCTCGACGACTTCGTGGCCATGGTGCACAGCGGCACCACGACCCACGAGTGCGACGTGCGCCGCGGCCTGCACCTGCAACGGATCATCGATCTCGCCAGGCGCAAGGCCGGGGCCTAGAAGTACCTGCTCAGAACCGTGCTGAGTGCGCCGACGTCACCAGTCGGCGCTTCAGCCCAGTCCTCGTGCCACGCCAACGCTTCCGGCGTGCCCTGATGGCGGACGAACACGTGCTGGTGGAAGTGCGCCACCTGCCGCCCGGCCACGGCCGAGAACACGAACTCGGGAGCCAACTCCGCCCGCAGTCCCATCGCCACGAGCCGCACCGCCCGAGCCACCGCCTCGACTTCCGGGACCGTGAGTGAATCCAAAGTCGCCACATGCCGACGCGTCTCCACGAACAGATGTCCCAGCATCCCCACGGGCTGGTGCGAGACGACGACCAGCTCGGACGACCACACCACCGGTCCGACCAGCGGTCCAGAACCGCGGTGCTTGGCACAGATCAGACATCCGTCCGTCACCGGCTGAGACGACATGCTTGCGCTCCGTTCCGCCGTCCGAAATTGTCAGACCCTCTCGCTAGCGTCCCAGTCATGGACCTCACCGTCACGACAGCCGAGCTGGCCGGGGCCGCCGCCGAGGTGGCGCGGCTGTTGCCCGCCCGCGTGCTCGACCCGGTCCTGGCCGGGCTGCGCATCAAGGCCGGGACTCACGTCGAGGTCGCGGGCAGCGACCAGGAGCACGGCGTCCGGCTGACCGTGAACGCGACAGTCCACACCGAAGGCGAGGTGCTCGTGCCCGCGAAACCGCTGGCGGCGACCCTCCAGGCGCTGGACGACCCGCAGGTGCGGCTGAAAGTAGAAGGCCAGCGGCTGGCGATCCGCACACCGACGTCGAGGTTCGCGCTCCCGTTGCTGGACCTGAACGACCACCCCGGAATTCCGAACCTGCCGCCCAGGCAGGGCACCGTCGACGCCGGCCACCTCAAGACCATCGCGGCGGTGGCGGGCGCGGCGAGCAAGGACGACGCGTTGCCGATCTTCACCGGCATCCGGATCCAGTCGGACGCGCGGAAGCTGCACGTGATGGCCACAGATCGCTACCGCATGGCCTACGCCACGCTGCCGTGGGAACAAGAAGGTCAACTCGACCTGTTGGTACCGGCGAAGCCCCTCGTGGAAGCGGCCAGGCAGGCCACCGGCAGGGTCGCCCTGCACGCGAACGCCGACCGCATCGGCCTCACCTGGGACCACAACGAGATCTCCACCGCACTGCTGGCCGCTCCGTTCCCGGACGACCGGGCGCGCCGACTCCTGGAGGCAGTCATCGACAGCACGGTGCTCGTCGACGCGGACGCACTCGCCCGCGCCGTCCGCAGAGCCACGCCCTACGGCGGCCCGCACCAGGCGGTGACCATTCAGGTCGAGGACTCGGAACTCCGCGTCAAGGGCAGCGATCCGCAGCAGGGCGAGTCGGAGGAGTTCGTCAAGGCCACGGTCGAAGGCGACCGGCTGACCAAGACGTTCCAGGCCCGCTACCTCGCGGACGCGCTGAAGGCGTTCGCAGGCCGCCGGATCGAGTTGAAGATCCAGGACGGCCTGCGGTCCACCGTGCTCACCTCGACACCGGGCGAAGACGGCGTCGAACTGACCTACTTGGTCGTGCCAATGCGCTCAGTCGCTTGAGGCACGCGGGGCCCTTTCGTGCGCTCACACCGCACGCGGGGACCCCGCGTCCCCTTCCCCGCGTGCGCGGAGATGCCGCGTGTGCAACAAAAAGGGCTCAGCGGGCGGCGAGGTCCATCTCGGAGCGCGCCGGCAGCGGCTCCTCCGAGCGAGGCACGCCGCGGCGGACGGTGCCGCGCAGCAGCCACACGGCCGAAGCGATCAGCAGACCGGCCACACCGGAGGCGACGAACGCCGGGCGCGTGCCGAAGTGTTCGATCAGCTGGCCGGACAGGCCCTGGCCGATGGCGAGGCCGACGGTCACCGAGGTGATCACCCAGCCGAACGCCTCCGCGGCCATGCCGTTGGGCGTGACCTGCTCGATCGCCGCGGAGTGCGCGGTCGACTGCGGCGTGATCAACGTGCCGACGACGAACAACGCCAAGCCGAGGCCCACCAGCGAAGCGGGGATCGCCAGCAGCAGCGACAGCAGACCGAACCCGCCCAGCAGCACCGGCAGGCGCAGGTGCATCGGGCGCGGCCACGGGCGCATGCCGTAGAGCACGCCGAAGATCACCGAGCTGATCGACCACAGCGACAGCATCAGGCCGCCCATCGAGGCGTGGCCCGCGGCCTTCGCGAACGCCGGCACTGCCACCTCGACGAAACCGATCGTCACGCCGAAGCCCAGAGCAGCCAAGGCCACGGTCCGCATGCCGGGGTAGGCGAACGCACCGAGCAGCGGACGAGGCGTGGCAGCAACCGGACCCCAGGCACGCACGACGGGGTTGAAGGCGAACCACAGCGCACCGAAGACCATCATCACGGCCCCGACGACCACACCGGTGCCCGCCCACGGCGCCGCCAGCAGCAGACCGGCGAGACCCGGTCCGAGGATGAAGAAGACCTCCATGCTGATCGACTCGTAGGCGTAGGCCGCCATCCTCGTCGCGCCGGAAGGCACCATCCGCTCCCACAGCGCACGCGACGCCGAGCCCACCATCGGCTCAAAGGCGCCGACGCCGAGGGCCAGCGGAACCAGCACGAACACGGGAGCACCGGCCTCGACCGCGATCACCGACACGCTCACGAACAACGCGAACAGGCCGGTCACGAACATCAACGGGCGGGTGGGGCCGAAGCGGTCCATCAGCCGGCCCTGCACGACGGAGCCGAGAGCCACGCCCACCAGCGCCGCCGCCGAGACCATGCCGGCGACCGCGAACGAACCCGTCGCGCGCTCCACGTAGAGCAGCAGCGAGAGCCCGACCATCGCGATCGGGAGGCGGGCGAGCAGAGACGCGACCACGGGGCCGCGCATGCCGGGGGTCGTCAGAGCAGCGCGGTAGTCGGAGAGACGGGCAGAGTGGGACATGTGTACCAGTATGCCAAATCTGGTACGGAAGTACCAGGTCGGGTGCGCAGGGTCACCATGATTGCGATTGGGTCACGGGAATGGGATGACCGGGTGAAACATGCAACGAATCGGCCACTCATAGGGTCCTTGAGGGTGAAAGGGCTTGAGTGGTCGGGGTGGAGACGTGCGAAAGTTGACTCATCCACCGAGACCAACCTCTGGCTTGAGGGTCGGGGCCTGCGCGCCAGAGGGATGGAAGGCACGGTTCGTCGGGGGATGGGCCGTGCAGCACAAAGGACCGGTGCGCCACGTCGGGGGTGGCGCCCGGTCCTCTGTGTTTGGTCGCTGCTTCGCAGACTCCGTGCGAGTTCGCCGAGGAGCTGATCATCCGCCCGCCGCTTCGCCCTGAATTGGGCTTCGCCGAATCACGACGAAGAGGCGAACGGACGACCAGCGTGAACTCGCGAAGAACAAGCTCGCTCGCGTCTCCGGAAGTGCCTTAACGGGCCCGGCGAGCCAACCGCTCCGGGTCCAGGATCAGCACGCTCTTGCCTTCCAGTCGCAGCCAGCCGCGGTGCGCGAAGTCGGCCAGAGCCTTGTTCACGGTCTCGCGGGACGCGCCGACGAACTGGGCGATCTCCTCCTGCGTCAGGTCGTGCGTGACGCGGAGCAGACCGGCCTCCTGCGAGCCGAAGCGCTGCGCGAGCTGCAGCAACGCCTTGGCGACGCGGCCGGGCACGTCCGTGAAGATCAGGTCGGCCAGCATCGAGTTCGTCCGGCGCAGCCTGCGGGCCAGCGCCCGGAGAAGCTGCTCGGCGATCTCCGGCCGGTTGGTGATCCACTGCCGGAGCGCGGGGCGGTCCATGGACACCGCGCGCACCTCGGTCACCGTCGTCGCAGTCGACGTGCGGGGCCCGGGATCGAAAATGGACAGTTCGCCGAACATGTCGGAAGGTCCGAAGATCCCCAACAGGTTCTCGCGGCCGTCCGGCGACTTGCGGCCGATCTTCACCTTGCCGGACTGGATGATGTACAGGCGATCGCCCGGCTCACCCTCCGCGAAGATCACGTGGCCACGCGGGAACTCCACCGTCTCCAGGGTCTGCGCCAGTGCCTCTGCGGCCGCTGGGTCAACCCCCTGGAAGATGCCCGCTCGCGCCAGGGTCTCGTCCACCTCGTCCCTCCTAATCGACGCGACGGCACGCCTACCACCATCTTTGGTGGAGTCAGCGCCGTGCCGCCGATCACTGCGTTGCAGTCTAAGGGCTGTGTTGTGGATCGCCGCCCGGCTCGCCGTCTTACTAGGAACAACCCGACTGACTCGATCCAGAGCCCAACGAATCAGTTTACGCCATTCGGGTGGCTGCCAGCACAGGGGCCACTAGCGGACGCGCTTGCGCACACCACCGCGGCCGCGACGACGCAGGCGGAACAGCTCGAGGGCGCGACCGATGCCGTGTCCGTAGAGCGCCTTGACCTCATCAGGCCTGGCGGACTCCAGGAACTCCTCGACCTCGTTCTCCTGCACGGCGACGTGCCGGAGCTTCGCTTCGACGCGCTCCATGAAGAGCGCGAAGAACATGATCACGATCGGGACGACGATCACAAACCAGGCAGTCATGATGCTCCGCAGTGTGGCGCATGAGGGATTCGAGTACGCGTCTAGGGGGTCGTGTCGGCGTGTTGACTACGCTGAATCAGTGCCCGCAACCAAGAAGCCGGAAACCAAAGTCGGTCTGACCCGCAGGGCCCGCCGGATGGTGCGCGTGCTTGCCGAGGGATACCCCGACGCGCACTGCGAGCTGGACTTCACCACGCCGCTCGAGCTGGTCGTGGCGGTGGTGCTGTCCGCCCAGTGCACCGACAAGAAGGTCAACGAGGTCACTCCCGCGCTCTTCGCGAAGTACCCGACGGCCGCCGACTACGCCGGCGCCGACCGGGTCGAACTCGAAGAGATGATCCGCCCGACCGGTTTCTACCGGAACAAGGCAACGTCTCTGCTAGGTCTCGGTGCTGCTCTTGTGGAGCAGTACGACGGTGTGGTTCCCGGCACTCTCGAGGAGCTGGTGAAGCTCCCAGGTGTAGGACGCAAGACGGCCAACGTGGTTCTCGGCAACGCGTTCGATGTGCCCGGCATCACAGTCGACACCCACTTCGGGCGTCTCGTCCGCCGTTGGGGCTGGACCGCGGAAGAGGACGCGGTCAAGGTCGAGCACGCCATCGGCGCGATCATCGAGAAGCGCGACTGGACCATGGCGTCGCACTGGATCATCTTCCACGGCCGTCGCGTCTGCCACGCCAAAACCCCTGCGTGCGGGGCTTGTCTGCTGATGAAGGACTGCCCGTCGTACGGCATCGGCCCCGAGGACCCGGTGAAGGCCGCCAAACTCGTGAAGGGCGACGAGAAGCCGCACCTGCTGGAGCTCGCCGACCGAGTCCGGTCCGGTGAGAAGCTGGTGGGGTGAACAACCGCACTCGCTGGCTCGTCCTCGTGCTCGTCCTGGGCGTGGCGGGTGTCGTGGCGCTCTGGCCCCGTGACAAGTCACCGGAGCCGCCCACGCCGACCCGCCCGGCCCAGGACGTTGCCGCGTTGCGCGCGCAGGCCCAGCTGCGGCCGTGCGTGCCCGGCGCACCAGGCGGCGTAGACGTCACGTGCCTCGGCGACGGCACCCGGACGGCCCTCGCGCTGAAGGGGCCGATGCTGATCAACTTCTGGGCGACCTGGTGCCAGCCGTGTCAGCAGGAGCTGCCCGTGCTCGAAACGTATGCGAAGCAACCAGGTGCCGTCCCGGTCGTCCCAGTTCTTGTGGACAGCAGGGAAGCCGACGGCCTGGAGCTGCTCGCGAAGCTCGGCGTGCGGCTGCCCTCGGTGTTCGACGGCGCCGATGAACTTCGCAAGCGCGTCAAGGCGCCGAAGCCGCTTCCCGCCACGTATTACGTATCAGCGGACGGGTTGGTCCGGCAGATCACGGATCCGCCGTACTTCCAGACGCCCGAGCAGGTGGAGAAGGCGGTTCGATGACGGAGGCAGCAGAGCCACCCGACTGGATGCTGCGCCTGGCCAAGGCCACCGAGACGATCGACGCGAGCACGTTCATGCGGGTCCCTCGGGCGCCGTCAGAGGGCGTGCGCGAGGCGTCCGTGCTGATGTTGTTCGGCGAGGACGAGGTCCACGGGCCGGACGTGTTGCTGCTGCGCCGTTCGGACACGCTGGGCTCGCATCCGGGCCAGGTCGCGTTCCCCGGCGGGGCGTCCGACCCGACCGACGACGGGCCCGTCGCCACCGCATTACGCGAGGCTTACGAGGAGACAGGTGTACTTGCGGAAGGAGTGAGACCGCTCGCCCTGCTGCCGGAGCTGTACGTGCCGGTGTCCGGGTTCGTGGTCACACCCGTGCTCGCCTACTGGGAACAGCCGAGCCCCGTCGCACCTGTCGACCCGGCGGAGACCGCCGCCGTCGCGCGGGTGCCGGTCGCGCACCTCGCCGATCCTGCGAACAGGTTCCGGGTGCGTCACCCTGCGGGTTACGTCGGAGCGGCCTTCTCCGCGCCGGGCATGCTGGTGTGGGGCTTCACCGCGGGGTTGATCAACGGCCTGATCGCACTCGGCGGCTGGGAACAGCCGTGGGATGCGACCGATGTGCGTGACCTTGAACTAGCGTTGCGCGCTACACAGTGAGGCGGAGGTTTCGGGTTGAACTGGGTTGACCTGCTCGTGCTGGGCCTTGCCGCGATCGCCGCGGTGTCCGGGGCCAGGCAAGGCATGGTCGTCGCGCTGCCCGCGTTCGTCGGTGTGCTCGTCGGCCTGATCCTCGGCACGCAGATCGCACCGCTGCTGGTGTCCCAGTTCGAGAACGTCGTCACCAAGGTCGTGTTCGCGGTCGGCATCGTGGTGCTGCTCGTGGCGCTGGGCGAGACGATCGGCGTCTACATCGGGCGGACGATCAAGGCCAGGGTCAACGCGTCGCCGTTGCGCGGCGCGGACAACGCCCTGGGCGCCATCGTGCAGGGCCTGGTCGTCTTCATCGTGGCGTGGATGATCGCGCTCCCGCTGACCTCGGTCGTCGGCCTGCCTGATCTCACGTCGTCGCTCAAGCAGTCGGTGATCCTCGGCAAGGTCGACCAGACCATGCCGCAGGCCGCGCGGGTGCTGTCCGGTGACCTGCAGAAGCTCTTCGACGTCTCGGGTTTCCCGGCGGCGATGGACCCGTTCAACCGGACGCCGCTCAAGGAGGTCGAGCCGCCGAACGACCAGCTCGCGAACTCCCCGGTGCCGAAGCGGCTGCAGTCGTCCGTGCTGAAGATCCGCGGTCGCGCGCCGTCGTGTTCGCGTGCTCTCGAAGGCACCGGGTTCGTGATCGCGCCGGAACGGGTCATGACCAACGCGCACGTGGTCGCCGGCACGAACGAGGTGACGGTCGAGGTCGGCCGCGGCCAGTTCGACGCCACCGTCGTCGCCTACGACCCGCGTACGGACATCGCTGTGCTCGCGGTGCCGGACCTGGAGGCCACGCCGCTGCAGTTCCGCAGCGACGAGGTGCAGCCCGGCGAGGACGGCATCGTGCTCGGCTATCCGCTGGACGGTCCGTACAAGCCGTCCCCGGCCCGTGTGCGCGAGCGGATCCCGCTGCTGCGCGGTCCGGACATCTACGACGCCCAGACGGTCACGCGGGACGTCTACACGGTTCGCGCCGAGGTCCGGTCCGGCAACTCCGGCGGCCCGCTGGTGGACACGCAGGGCCGCGTGATGGGCGTGGTCTTCGGTGCCGCGGTGGACGACCCGGAGACGGGCTTCGTGCTGACCGCGCAGCAGGTGCAGTCGATGGCGCAGAAGGCGCCGACGCTGACCCGCCGCGCGTCTACGCAGGGGTGTGCCTCGTAGCGATGCCGTCGAGCACGTAGCTCAGACCGATGTCGAACACAGCCGCCGAGTTGGTGTGCTCGGCGTCGTACACGACCTTGGCGAGCGTCGGGAACTCCCCGGTCGCCAGCATCCGCTCGATGTACGGGCCGGACGCCCGCTGCCACTGCTCCTCGGTCATGCCGGTGGACCGTTCGGCGCGCGCCTCGGTGACCTCGCCGCGGACCGCGCCGTGGACGAACGCCATCACCGTGCCGACCGCGCCCAGGACGTGGTCGATGGTCGGGAACTCCGGCTTGCCCTCGAGCGTGGCGAGTGACGCCTCCATGTGCCGCAGTGAGTTCGGGCCCCGGCGCGGGCGGCCCCCGACCAGGTCGACGAACCACTCGTGCCGCTTCGCCGCCGCGCGGATGCCGGCAGCGATCTGCGTCAGCCCCTCGCGCCAGCCGGTCCCGGGTGGGGGCAGTTCGATCTCGCCGTAGACCTCGTCGACCATCAGGTCGAGCAGCTCGTCCTTGGTCTCGATGTAGCCGTACAGCCGCATGGGGCCGGCGTTCAACGCGGCGGCCACCTTGCGCAGCGACACCTCGTCGAGCCCACCCTCGTCGGCGAGCCTGATCGCGGCGCTCACGATCAGATCCCTGCTCAACGGGGTCGGCGACGGCTTGCTGGGCGGCTCTGGGCGGTCCCACACGAGTTCGTTCGGCATCGGGCTGGACAATACAGCGTCTCCTTGCGATACAGTGTATTGAGCGATACAGCGTATCGAGAGGGGATGCTGGTGAAGACTTCTGTGTTGGTGGTCGGGGGAGGCCTGGCGGGAACGTCGGCCGCGTTGTTCATGGCGTGGCGCGGTGTGGACGTGACGCTGGTGGAGAAGCATCCGGGCAGCTCACCGCACCCGCGGGCGGTCGGTTTCAACGCTCGGGTGGGCGAGCTGATGCGCGCGACCGGGCTGGCGGACGAGCTGCCGCGCAGCAACGTGGGCAAGGGCTTCGGCATCCGGCGGGTCAAGGCGGAGAGCCTGGTCGGGAGGAAGTACGACGAGACGTTCTGGTCGCCTCCGGCCGAGATCTCCGACGTCGAGTACTCGCCGTCGAAGGGCGTCGGGGTGGCCCAGGACCGGATGGAGCCGCTGCTGCGGGACAAGGCCCGCCAGCTCGGCGCGGACATCCGGATGAGCACCCGGATGCTGGAGTTCTCGCAGGACGACGAGGGCGTGACGGCGATCGTGCAGGGCGATGGCGAGCCGTACGAGATCCGGGCGGACTACCTGGTCGCGGCCGATGGCCACCGCAGCCCGATCCGGGAGGCGCTCGGCATCACCCGCACCGGTCGCGGGTTCATGCACACCTCCCGCAGCGTGCTGTTCCGCGCGCCGCTGGACGAGTACCTCAAGGACGGGATCGGCCAGTTCGTGATCGACGGCATCGGCTTCCTGACCACCTACGGCGACGGCCGCTGGGTGCTGATGCTCGAAGACCGCGACTACACCGAGGCCGAGCTGGTGGCCAGGATCTACCAGGCGATCGGCAGGGACGACCTGCCCGTCGAGATCATCACGACGGGGCGCTGGACGATCTCCGCGGGCGTCGCCGACCAGTTCTCGGCCGGCCGGATCTTCCTGGCAGGCGACGCCGCGCACACGTTGCCGCCGAGCCGTGGCGGGTTCGGGGCGAATGTGGGCATCGAGGACGCGCACAACCTGGCCTGGAAGCTCGCCGCCGTGCTGGGCGGCGAGTCACGACCGTCCTTGTTGGACACCTACGACGCGGAACGGCGCCCGGTCGCGACCCTCTGCCACCAGCAGATCTTCGCGCGCAACGACGGCCACAACCGGGACGGCGAGCCCGAGGACGCCGTGCTGTACGACAACAACGCCATGCACTTCGGCATGCTCTACCGCTCGGACGCCGTGCTGGGAGCCGGACCTGAACTGCCGCCGGCGCAGCTCCCGGAGCTGTGGAACGGCCAGCCGGGCACGCGCGCCCCGCACGCGTGGATCGAGCCGGGCAAGTCCACTTTGGACCTCTTCCAGCGCGGCTGGGTGCTCGTCGCCGACCACCCGCAGTGGGAGGAGGCGGCGCAACGAGCGGGCGTGACGTATGAGCGGATCGAGCAGCTGGAGCTGTTCGGACTGTCCGAAAAGGGCGCGTCGCTGGTGCGGCCGGACGGCTACATCGCCTGGCGTTCGGTGGATCTGCCGGACGACCCGGCCGGAGCGCTGACGACCGCGTTCAGGACGTCTTCCGCAGGAACTCGGTGATCAGCCTGCTCGTGGTGTGGGACGCCTCCTGGTTCGGGAAGTGCCCCACCTCGGGCAGGCACCGGAACTCCGACCCCGGCCCGAGCCACGGTCGCGACTCGCGGGCGGAGGACTCCAGGGTGATCGGGTCCAGGGCGCCGTGGATCTGCAGCACCGGCACCTGCATCGGCTTGTCGACCGCCTCGATGAACCGGCGGCCGTCGCTGCGGATCTGCGAGCGCACCGCCCACCGGAAGTACTCCATCGCGCTGTGGGCGACGCCGGGGATCGTCATCGCCTGGCGGCAGCGGCGGATGACCTCGTCGAACTCGGGCGCTGACCGCCACTTCGGCCCGGACCACGCCGACAGCAGCCGGGCGACCTGCAGGCCGTTCTCGCCGGTCAGCCAGCGTTCCGGGTAGATCGGCAGCTGGAAGCGCAGCACGTGCGAGTTGATCCGGGGATGCCTGCGGAACGCGCGGCGCATCGCCAGCGGGTGCGGCGCGGCCAGCACCGAGATCGACGAGACCAGGCGCGGGTGGATCGCGCCGACGGTCCAGGCCGTGGCGCCGCCCCACGCGTGACCCACCAGGTGTGCGCGTTGGGCGCCGAGCGCCTTGATCAGGCCCGCGATGTCACCGGCGAGCGTGAAGCCGTCGTAGCCGCGCGGTGGTTTGTCCGAGTCGCCGTACCCGCGCAGGTCGACGGCCACCGCGCGGTAGCCGGCCTCGGCGAGCGTCGTCAGCTGGTGCCGCCACGACCACCAGAACTCGGGGAACCCGTGCAGGAGCAGCACGAGCGGTCCCTCGCCGAGTTCGGCGACGTGCAGGCGGATGCCGTTGGCCGAGACGTCGCGGTGCGTCCACGGACCCGCGACCCGCACCACGGACGGGTCGGGTTTGCGGCTCAGTTGTCGTCGCCCCGGCTCGTCAGCGCGGCGATCGTTTCCTTCGCCTCCGCGATCGACTTCTCCGGCGCCTTGATCCTCTTCAGCTTGCGCACGCCGAGCAGGGCCAGCGCCCCGACGGCGAGGAGCATCACGACGAACACGAGCCCGAAGCCGGCCCACCTCGGCCAGCCCCACCACTCCGAGAAGCCGAAGCCGAGCGCCATGAAGAGGAAGAACAGGCTGAAGCAGAGCACCGTGAGAGCGGCGATCAGGTAGGCGCTGCCGAAGGCGCCCTTCTTGAGCTCCTTGACCAGCTCACCCTTGGCGAGCTCGACCTCTGCTCTGACCAACGTCGACATGTGCGCGGTCGCATCACGAACAAGACCGCCGATCGAGGCCTCGGCCGTCGGGTCGTCTGCGGTCAGCGGAATCGACGCGATGTGCTCCCTGGTGGTCACCCGGACATGGTGCCATGTGCCCGGCTGCGGCGAATGAGCAACACCGCGGCGAGCAGCGACGCGATCATGGACGCGAGCAGGACGGCGGCCTTCGCGGTCTCCGCCTCGCCGAGGGACAGCTCGGCGATCAGCAGGCTGACCGTGAACCCGACTCCGCCCAGCGTCGCCACCGCGACGATGTCCCGCGGCCCGGCACCGGCCGGCCAGACCGCTGCTTTGACCGCGACGGCCAGCGCCGACGCCCCCACGATTCCGATCACCTTGCCGACGACCAGTCCGACCATCACCCCGATCGCGATCTTGTCCGCGAAGAGCTTCCCGAACGCCTCCGCGCCCACCGGAATCCCGGCCGCGAACAGCGCGAACACCGGCACCGCCACCCCAGCCGACCACGGCTGCAGCAGGTGCTCGAGCCTCACCGCCGGCGCCTCCTGCTCGTACGGGTCGCGCTTCACCCGCGTCAGCAACGCCAGCGCCACCCCGGCGATCGTCGCGTGGATGCCAGACTCGTGCATGAACCACCAGGTGGCGAGCGCGATCGGCACGTAGAGGAACGGCGAGGTGATCCTCTTGTGCTGCAGGAAGGCGTACAGGGCCAGCAGCAGCACGACCGCCCCGGCCGCGAGCAGGTTGAACTTCGCCGTGAACAGGATCGCGATCACGACGATCGCACCCAGGTCGTCCACCACGGCCAACGACAACAGGAACACCCGCAGACTCGACGGCAACCCGGACGCGGTGATCGCCAGCACGCCCAGCGCGAACGCGATGTCCGTGGCGACCGGAATCGCCCACGCTTTCTCGATGCCCGGCTGCCCCCAGCCGATCGTCAACGCGATCAACGCGGGCACGATCATGCCGCCGATCGCCGCCACCACGGGCAAGATCGCGGCCTTCAGCTGCGACAGCTCTCCGACGACGAGCTCTCGTTTGAGCTCAAGCCCGGCCACGAAGAAGAAGACGGCCAGCAACCCGTCCTTGGCCCAGTCCCCAATGGACAGTGGCCCGGCCTGGAGGTCTCTGAGGCCGAAGTAGGCGGGGGACAACGGCGAATTGGCCCAGAGCAACGCTATGGCCGTGGCGCCGAGCAGCACGGTGCCACCCACGGTTTCCGTGCGGAGGTAACGGGCGAACTCGGCGACAACTGCCTTCTTGCGCGACACGGGGCTCCCAAGCGGTCAGCAGGTACGACAAATCCTCGTGCCGACCAGACTTCCCGGCTCACCCTGATGCAACCTTAACGCGAACGGGCGCCCTCTTCCGAGGGCGCCCGTCACGTTTACGCAGATCAGTCCTCGGACTTGCCCGACTGCAGGCCGGCCGAGATGAGATCCATGACCGACGAGTCGGCCAGCGTCGTCACGTCACCGACGGCACGGTTCTCGGCCACATCGCGCAGCAGGCGGCGCATGATCTTGCCCGAGCGGGTCTTCGGCAGCTCCGGCACGACCATGATCTGCCGCGGCTTCGCGATCGGGCCGATCTCCTTGGCCACGTGGTCGCGCAGCGCCTTGATCGCCTCGGCACCACCGGCGTCGGAGCCCGCACCACCGCGCAGGATCACGAACGCCACGATGCCCTGGCCGGTGGTCGCGTCGGATGCGCCCACGACCGCGGCTTCAGCCACGGTCGGGTGCGAGACCAGTGCGGACTCGACCTCGGTGGTGGAGATGCGGTGGCCGGACACGTTCATCACGTCGTCGACCCGGCCGAGCAGCCAGATGTCGCCGTCGGCGTCGTACTTGGCGCCGTCACCCGCGAAGTAGAAGCCCTGCTCGCCGAAGCGCGACCAGTACGTGTCGCGGTAGCGCTCCTCGTCGCCCCAGATGCCGCGCAGCATCGACGGCCACGGCTCGTCCAGCACCAGGTAGCCACCGCCACCGTGGGGCACCTCGACGCCCTCGTCGTTGACGACCTTCGCGCCGATGCCGGGCAGCGGCTGCTGCGCCGAGCCGGGCTTGGTCGAGATGACACCGGGCAGCGGCGAGATCATGATCGCGCCGGTCTCGGTCTGCCACCACGTGTCGACGATGGGGGCCTTGCCGCCACCGACGTTCTCGCGGTACCAGATCCACGCCTCGGGGTTGATCGGCTCGCCGACCGAACCCAGCACGCGCAACGACGACAGGTCGTACTTGGCCGGGATGTCCGCGCCCCACTTCATGAAGGTGCGGATCAGCGTCGGCGCCGTGTAGTAGATCGAGACGCCGTACTTCTGCACGATCTCCCAGTGGCGGCCCTCGTGCGGGGTGTTCGGCGTGCCTTCGTAGACGACCTGCGTCACGCGGTTCGACAGCGGGCCGTAGACGATGTAGCTGTGGCCGGTGACCCAGCCGATGTCCGCGGTGCACCAGTACACGTCGGTGTCCGGCTTGAGGTCGAAGACGTAGTGCTGCGTGTACGACGCCTGCGTGAGGTAGCCGCCGGACGTGTGCAGGATGCCCTTCGGCTTACCCGTGGTGCCCGAGGTGTAGAGGATGAAGAGCGGGTGCTCCGAGTCGAACGCCTCGGGGGTGTGCACGTCGGACTGGCCGTCCACCAGCTCGTGCCACCACACGTCCTTGTCCGACCACGCGACCTCGGAACCGGTGCGCCGCACGACGAGCACCTTCTCCACGGACGGCGCGGCGGCGACGGCCTCGTCCACGGCGGGCTTGAGCGGGAACGGGTTGCCGCGGCGGAACTGACCGTCGGTCGTGATCACGAGCTTGCACGAGGAGTCCTCGATGCGGGTGCGCAGCGCCTCGGCGGAGAAGCCGCCGAACACGACGCTGTGCATCGCGCCGAGACGGGCGCAGGCGAGCATCGAGAAGATCGCCTCTGGGACCATCGGCATGTAGATCGCGACGCGGTCCTCGGCGCCGATGCCCAGCGACTTCAGCGCGTTCGCGGCCTTGCAGACCTCGCGCTGCAGCTCGGCGTAGGTGATGGCGCGGGAGTCACCGGGCTCGCCCTCCCAGTGGATGGCGACCTGGTCGCCGTGGCCGGACTCGACGTGCCGGTCGACGCAGTTGTAGGCGACGTTGAGCTTGCCGCCGACGAACCACTTCGCGAACGGCGCGTCCGACCAGTCGAGCACCTGCGTCCACTTGGTGTCCCAGTGCAGCCGCTCCGCCTGCTTCGCCCAGAACGCCTCGCGGTCGGCCTTCGCCTCCTCGTACAGCTCGGGCTGCGCGTTCGCCTGCGCCGCGAACTCGTCGGAGGGCGGGAACGTCCTGCTCTCCGTGAGCAGGTTGTCCAGAGCTTGGCCCTGGCCTGGCGACTGCGTCATGGTGCGAGACCTCCTGGAAAATCCAGACCGGTTGGGGATGCGGGTACTGACCGTAGTGCGAGCCAGTTCACTTCCAACAGGCTCCTCCCCCGAAAGGTTCAGACCAATCTTGGGAGGTTGGTTACACGGCTGTCATTGTGTAACCCGTTTTGTCTGGTTGAAGCACGTGTGGCGCGATGAACGGGCGAAGTTGCGCGCTCAACGGTCTGGCCAGTGAGCTGGATCACGCGTTTCACCTGGTCAGGTACTCTGCGCGACCGTGACCGATCCGCTTGCTCCGCTGCTTTCCTTGCCTGGTGTGGCCGACGCCGCCAACGCGGCCAAGGACGCCGTCTTCCAGGTGCACCGCCATCGGGTGAACTTGCGCGGCTGGGCCACGACGGCGGCCGAAGCGTCCGTCCGCGCGGCCCGTGCGTCGGCCGCGCTGGAGGGTGGGCCGACCGAGATCCCGTCCTCCGGAGAGGTCACTGATCCCGTGCTGGCAGGGTCTTTGCGCGTTGCCGAGGCACTGGGCGGTCTGGTTGGTGTTTGGCAACGCGCGCCGTTGCAGGCCCTCGCGCGGTTGCACGTTCTCGCCGCCGCGGATCTGACTGCCGACGTCGGACGGCCGCGCGTCTCCGAGCACGTGTCGCAGCGACTCGACCTGCTCGCGTCACTGGTCACCGGCGGAACGTCCGTGCCGGCGCCGGTTCTGGTCGCGGTGGTGCACGGCGAACTGCTCGGCCTGGCCCCGTTCGAGGTCGCCAACGGTGTGGTCGCCCGTGCCGCGGCCCGGATGACGTCGATCTCCAGCGGTCTCGACCCCAAGGGCCTGGGCGTGCCGGAGGTGGCGTGCCTGCGCCGTTCGTCCGAGTACGAAGCGGCGTCCGTGGCGTTCGCGTCCGGCGAGATCGAGGGCCTGGCTCAGTGGATCCTGTTCGTCTGCTCGGCTTTGGAAGCGGGCGCCCGCGAGGCGAAGAGCATCGCGGACGCCGCACTCACCGGGTGATCTCAGCCAGAACTTCGGCGGCCTTGATCGCTTCCTCGTCCGTCACGTAGAGCGGCGCGAACCCGAAGCGGAGGATGTCCGGCGGCCGGTGGTCGCCGATGACGCCCCGCGCGATCAGTTCGTCCATGACCTCGCGGGCGTCCGGGCAGCGCACCGAGACCTGGTTGCCGCGCACCTCGGGTGTGATCACTTCGAGGTTCGTGAGCTTCTCGACGTGCTCGCGGAACAACTGGGTGAGCTTGAGGCCGCGCTCACGCAGTTCGTGCAGATCGACGTCGTCCCACACGTCCAGCGAGGCGTCCAACGCCAGCATCGACAGGATGTCCGGCGTGCCGACCCGCGCTCGCACGATGCCGGGATCGGGTTCGTAGCTCGCCGCCATCGCGAACGGCTCGCGGTGCCCGTTCCAGCCCGACAACGGGTTCTCGAACGTGCTCTGCCTGTGCTTCGGCACGTAAATGAACGCGGGTGAGCCAGGTCCGCCGTTGAGGAACTTGTAGGTGCAGCCGATGGCGAAGTCGACGTTCAGCGCGTCCAGCTCGATCGGCAGCACGCCCGCGCTGTGGCAGAGGTCCCAGACCACCTGTGCGCCAACATCATGCGCCCGCTCGGTGAGCGCCTTCATGTCCTGCAGCTCGCCGGTCCGGTAGTCGACGTGGTTGAGCAGCACTACGGCCGTGTCCTCGGTGAGATCCAAAGAGGACGGACGCGCGGCCCGGATCTTCAGCCCTGTCAACGAGGCCACGGACTGCGCGATGTACCCGTCGGTCGGGAACGTCGACTCGTCGCACACGATCTCCGTGCGGCTGGTCCCTTTCACGGCTCCCATCAACGCCTTGAAGACGTTGACCGACGTGGAGTCACCGACCACGACCTGGCCGGGAGCCGCTCCGATCAGCCGGCCGATGCGGTCGCCGATCCGTTGCGGCGCCTCCCACCAGCCCTCCGACCACGACCTGATCAGCCGGGTGCCCCACTGGTGTTTGACGACTTCCTGCATGCGTTCGGCGACGTGCTTCGGCGGTGCGCCGAGCGAGTTGCCGTCGAGGTAGATGACACCTTCGGGAAGGTCGAACAGCTCGCGCTTCACACGTAGCTCCTGGCAGTCCACAGCTCGGGGAACACCGCTCGTTGGGTGCGCTTCTCCAGCCAGGCAACACCAGCGGACCCACCGGTGCCGACCTTCGCTCCCATCGAACGCCGGGTCGCGAGCAGGTGGTCATACCGCCAGCGCGCGAACTCCTCGGCGATGTCGGTCAGGGCCTCCCCGAGTTCGAGCAGGTCGCGGTCGTCGCCGCGGTAGATCTCCGCCCACACCTGCTCGACCTCGGCCGACGGTTCGTAGGCCTTGGTCAGGTCGCGTTCGAGCACCTCGGCCGGGATGTCGAACCCGCGACGCTTCAACGCCGCCAGCACGTCGTCGTACAGCGAGGGCTTCCCGAGCGACTCCTCCAGTTGCGCGTGCATCGCGGGCACCGCGCGGTGCGGCACGAGCATCGACGCGGACTTCTCGCCGAGCAGGAACTCCATCTCGCGGTACATGCCCGACTGGAAGCCGGAGCCCTCGCCCAGTGCGTCGCGGAACGAGTTGAACTCGGTGGGCGTCATGCGCGCGATCGGCCGCCACGCCGCAGACAGCGCCTGCAGATGCAGATCCGACCTGCGCAGTGTGCGCACGGCGGCTTTCAGGTCGTCCGCTCGGAGTTCGGTCTGGGCCTGCCGCCACTCGAAGCACAGCAGGCCGAAGTACAGCTCCATGACCTGCGTGATGACCAGGAACGACATCTCGCGCGGGTCCTTGGACCACTGCTGTTGAAGGGTGTGCAACACCGACGCGTGCACGTAGTCCTCGTACGGCGTGGTGCCGCCGAAATCCAGCTTGGGGGACACGGGGCAGCTCATGCCTTCAATCCTCCTGCCTGGACCTCGTCACCTGAATGGACGACGAAAGGCGTTCGGCTCGAACTTCTTCTGATTGCAAAGCAGATCGGCGAGTAGCTTTGCGTTCATGTTGGACGAGGTCGACAAGGCCCTGTTGGAGGCCCTCCAAGAGGATGCGCGCCTGTCGTACAACGAACTCGCACGACGCGTGCACGTCTCCCCGCCGACGGTCGCCCAACGGGTCCGCCGGCTCGAGAACATGGGCGCGATCACCGGCTATCGCGCCGTGGTCGACCCCACCGTCGTCGGACGTCCGGTCGTCGCGTTGGTGCGCATGAAGTGCTACGGCCCGCGGTGCATCACGGTCCACCCGGAGCTGCTCGACGACGTTCCCGAGGTGGTCGAAGTGGTGCGGCTGACCGGAGAGATCTGCTCGGTGGTGAAGGTGGTCACGACGTCGATCATCGAGTTGGAACGGCTGCTCGTCCGGCTGGCCGCGCACGGGGAGACGTCGAGCGCGATGGTGCTGTCGACGCCGATCCCGTGGCGTCCCGTCCTACCCGGCTAGCCGGTCCAGCGCGTTGCGGACGTGCCCCTTCGTGTCCTCGAGGGCGGCGGCCGCACGTTCGGTCGGTTCGCCCGACAGCAGGTGCACCAGCGCCACCTTGAGGTCGCCTGCCGCGTCCGCCAACGCCTGCGCGCAGTCGTTCTCAGGCAGCCCGGTGGCCTCGTGCAGGATCCGGATCGTGCGGCCGCGCAGCTTCGCGTTCGTCGCCCGCATGCTGACCATCAGGTTCGAGTAGGTGCGGCCGAGCTTGATCATCACCGCGGTGGAGAACGAGGTCAGGACCAGCTTCTGGGCCGACCCCGCCTTCATCCGCGTCGATCCGGCGATGGCTTCCGGGCCGGTGTCCAACGCGACGAGCACGTCCGGCGTGATCGGCACCGACGCGTTGTTCGACACCAGCACGGTGTGGGCGCCAAGCGCTTGCGCCTCTTCCAGCGCACCGATCACGAACGGCGTGCGCCCGGACGCCGTCACGCCCACGACCAGGTCTTTCGGTGTGGCGTCGCGGCGGATCTGGGCTGCGCCGGAGCTGTCCTCGACCTCCTCGACCGCGCGGACGAGGGCCTCGGAGCCGCCCGCGTGGTGGGCGACGAACCAGTCGGCCGGGACGTTGAACGTGGGCACCAGTTCGGCGGCGTCCAGCGTTGCCAGTCGCCCGGACGTGCCCGCGCCGACGTAGTGCACGCGGCCGCCGGACATGATCGCGGTGACGCCGAGGTCGACCGCGCGAGCCAGTTCCGGCAGTGCCGCGGCGACCGCGGACGGGACCGTGCGGTCCTCGTCGTTGATCATCCGCAGCACGTCGATCGTGGGGACCCGGTCGATGTCGGTCGTGCGAGGGTTCCGTTGCTCCGTCGGAGATTCCACGCGCACCACCACACCGTTCCGGGGGGAGATCATTTAGTCGTCTCCCGTGGCCGTCGGCGGCCGTCTGGTCTCGCGCCGAGCCGGTGGCCGGACACCGCTTCGTAGGTCGCCTCCAGCGCCGTCTTCGCCGAGTCGACGTGGTGCTGGGCGACGCCGATGAACAGGCAGTCGATCACGGTCAGCTGCGCGATGCGGCTGGCCATCGCGCCGGAGCGGAACGTGGTCTCGCGCGCGGCCGTGGTCAGCACGAGGTCGGCGACCTCGGTGATCGGGGAGCGCGGGAAGTTCGTCAGCGCGACCGTGGTGGCGCCGGCCTCCTTGGCCACCCGCAGCGCCTCGACGGTCTCCGCGGTCGAGCCGGTGTGCGAGATGCCGACGGCCACGTCCGCGCCGGTCAGCACGGCGGCGGAGGTCAGCGCGATGTGCGTGTCGTTCCACGCGAAGCAGGTCAGGCCGATGCGGTGCAGCTTCTGCTGCAGGTCGAACGCCACGAAAGCGCTGGCACCGAAGCCGTAGACGTCGACGCGACGGGCGCCCGCGACCGCCTGGACGACCTTGTCGAGCGACTCGATGTCGAGCTGCTCCGCAGTCTCCTCGACGGCGCGGGCGTCGGCGAACGCGACCTTGCCGACGACCTGCTTGAGGTCGTCTCCCGGGCCGATGTCGCCGCCCATGTCGTGGTTGGCCCTGGCCTGGCTGCGAGCGGTGTCGGCGGCGAGCGCGATGCGCAGCTCCGGGTACCCGCCGACGCCGATGGCCTTGCAGAACCGCGTCACCGTCGTCTCACTCGTGCCCGCCTGCTCGGCGACCTCGGTGATGCTGCGGTGCGCGACCGTCCCCGGGTTCTCCAGCACCACCTTCGCGACGCGCTGCTCGGCGCGCGCGAGGCCCGGCAGCAACGACCGGATCTTCACCAGCGGACTGGATTCGGCACTGCTCTCAGTGGACACGTGGGAAACTTACTAACCGCCACTGCGAGGGTCAACGGACTGTGCCCGAAAGTCACTCTCTCGGCGCGAGCTCAGTGAACGTCGGGAGCCATCCGAGTGGACACCGCGATCCGGTTCCACGAGTTGATGGTGAAGATGAGCGCGATGAGCTGTGCGAGCTCCTCCTCTTCGAAGTGCTTCGCGGCCTGCGCGTAGACCTCGTCACTCACGTACTCGTGGCTGCTCATCACCGTGATGGCCTCGGTCAGCAGTAGCGCGGCCTGCTCCTTCTCGGTGTAGATGTCGCCTGCCTCCTGCCACGCGCTGAGCAGGTAGATGCGGGCCTCCGTCTCGCCCTTCTTGCGGGCGTCGGCGGTGTGCATGTTGATGCAATAGGCGCAGTGGTTGAGCTGCGACGCCCGAATCCGGACCAGCTCGGCGAGGTTCTCGTCGATGCCCTCGCCGGCGGCGGCGTCCAGAGCGATCATGGCGCGGTAGACCTTCGGGGCCTTCTTGGCGAGGTTGATGCGGTTCGTCATGCATCAAACCTATGCCGCACATTGGCCCTCGGCATGGTGCAATCCAGTAGTGGAATCGTGGGCCAATCTTGACTTCCACCTGGACTTGTCCGGTCCGGGTGGTCTGCGGCACAGGTTGACGGCGTCGCTGCGGGAAGCCGTCCGCTCGGCTCGCCTGCCTCCCGGGACCCGCCTGCCCGCCTCGCGGTCGTTGGCCGCTGACCTGGGGATCGCGCGGAACACCGTGGCCGAGGCGTACGCGGAGCTCGTGGCAGAGGGCTGGCTGACCGCGCGGCAGGGTTCGGGGACCGTTGTGGCGCAACGGGTTGAGCCGCCGCCACCGAAGACGCGGCGGGTCATCGGCCCGGCTGTGCAGTTCGACCTCTCCGAGAGCGCGCCGGACGTCACCGAGTTCCCGCGCACCGAGTGGATCCGGTCGACGCGCCGGGCGTTGACGGCGGCGCCCGCGGAGGCGTTCGGGCCTGGCGACCCGCAGGGGCGGATCGAGCTGCGGACCGCGCTGGCCGAGTACCTGGCACGGGCACGGGGTGTGCGGGCCGATCCCGAGCGGATCGTGGTGTGCTCGGGGTTCGCCGATGGCATCCGGATGTTCAACCGGCTTTTGAAGCCACCGGTCGTCGTCGAGGAGTACGGGCTGCAGTTCCACCAGTCGTTGTGGACAGCGACGGAACCGTTGTTGGTGGACGAGCACGGCGCGAACACCGAGCAGCTGCCTGATGACCGGCGTGCGGTTGTTTTGACGCCCGCGCACCAGTTCCCGTTGGGCGGCCCTCTGCACCCACGACGGCGCGCGTCGGCGGTGGAGTGGGCACGGCGCGTTGGTGGCGTTGTGCTGGAGGACGACTACGACGGCGAGTTCCGCTACGACCGGCAGCCGGTCGGGGCGGTGCAGGGGCTGGATCCCGAGCACGTCGTCTATCTGGGCACGTCGAGCAAGGCGTTGTCACCGGCGTTGCGGATCGCCTGGATGGTGTTGCCGGACCGGTTCGTGGACCCGATTCTGGCGTTGAAGACGGACCGCGAGCAGTACATCTCGATGTTGGATCAGCTGACGTTGGCCGACTTCCTGGAGTGCGGGGCGTACGACAGCCACGTGCGGCGGATGCGATTGGAGTACCAGCGGCGGCGTGACCGGCTCGTTGAGGCCGTGTCGCCGTACGTGAAGGTGTCCGGCATCGCGGCAGGGATGCACGCGGTGCTGGAAACCCCACACGACGAGGCCATCGTGCAGATGGCACGTGAGCGTGGGATCGAGGTCAGCCCTCTCTCGTGGTTCCGGCACGAGCAGAGCGACGACGACCGCACGGGGATCGTGATCAGTTTTGGACAGCCCGCGTTTCCGCGGGCTCTCCCTCTGTTCACCGAGGTGCTAGCGGCGTGCTGCTGACCAGCCTTCCGCGGTGACTTCGCCACGGGCGTGGACGTAGACGCCACGGCCGTTGTACTGGCCTGCCTTGGTGTAGACGAACCTGGACTTGACGGGTTCCGTTGGCACCCAACGGCGTTCGGTCGTCGTGATGGTCGTCGCGTCCTGCCAGGCCGTGCCGTTCCAGTGCTGGACGGTCAGCTTGTCGCCCTTGTCGACGTCCACGAAGATCTCGACCGGGCGTTCCGCGGTGAGAGTGCCGCCGTTCGTCGTTGCGCGCCATTGCTTTCCGCGCGACTGGACTGCGAGGGCGTTGGCCAGGCCGTCGGCGACAGCGCGGCGAGCCGGGTTGATGCTGCCCCAGTCGCGGGACGGGTGCACGCGGTTGGTCAGCAGGATCGCGATCGACCGGGAGGCCTTGTCGATCACGAACGACGTGCCGGTGTAGCCGGTGTGGCCCGCGGTGCCCGGACTGCTCAGCCCGCCCATGTACCAGCGCTGGTTGAGCTCGAAGCCGAGGCCGTGGTCGTTGTCCGGGAACTGCTGGTTGAAGTTCGTCAGCATCAGCTCGACGGAGTGCTCGCTGAGGATCCTGCGGCCGTTGTACGTGCCGCCGTTGAGGATGGTCTGGCCGAGGATCGCGAGGTCCTTGGCGGTGCCGAAGACGCCCGCGTGGCCGGCGACTCCGCCGAGGGACCACGAGTTCTCGTCGTGCACCTCGCCGCGGACCATGCCGCGTGGTGGTGCGGTCTGGAACTCCGTTGCGGCCGTGCGGTTGCGGGCCTTCGGGTTGTAGCCGGTGTCCTTCATGTTGAGCGGCTTGGTGATGCCGTCTCGCACTGCTTCGTCGAGACGCTTCCCGCTCACCTTGTGGACGAGCTCGCCGAGCGTGATCAGGTTCAGGTCGGAGTAGACGTACGTGGTGCCGGGCGTGGACTTCGGCTTCACGTCCATCACGGCTTTGACGCGGCTCGGGATGTCCGGGTACAGCTTCCACAGCGGGATGAACGGTTCGAGGCCGCTCGTGTGGGTGAGGAGCTGCTTGACGGTGATGTTCTCCTTGCCGTTGACGCCGAACTCGGGCAGGTAGGTGGCGACGCGTTCATCGATCTCGACGCGGCCTTGTTCCACCTGCTGGATCACCGCGATCGACGTGAAGAGCTTGGAGATCGAGGCGAGGTCGAAGATCGTGTCCTTCTGCATCGGGACGCGTTCTTCTTCTGGCAGCTGGGTTTGCTGGTCCTCGTACAGGACCGCGTAGCCGGTGCGGTCGTGCGTGACGATCTTGCCGTCGTGCACGAGCATCGTGACCGCGCCGGCGAACAGCGGTTTGCCGTTGGCCTGGGGTTTCTGGAAGTCGCGGAGCTGGCGCAGGGCCGCGTTGATCGGCTCCGGGGCCAGGTTGGCCCAGTACGGGTTGGACTCGCGCAGGGTTGTCCAGGGGTGCGCGAAACCGTCCTGGGGCTGGTCGAAGTGGCCGGGGATCACGGCCGTCACGACCGCGACGGCCAGTGCAGGGATGAGCATGGCGTCCTCACCGGTAGCGCAGGTAGGGCAGGCGGGTGCGGCGGAACTGCTGGAGCTCCTGGTGCCACGCGCCGACGATCTCGTCCAGTCCGGCCTGGGCGTCGATCATCTTGCGGAGCCTGTCGGAGCCGCTGAGCTTGTCGATCCAGTTGTCCGGCCGCCACGCGAACACGCTGGGGTACAACGACTTCGCGGTGATCAGCATGGCTACGGCCGCTTTGATGGCGTCGAACTCGGCTGCGTTGGTGACGTGCAAGGTGACACCGCCGCAGGTCTTGCCCTGGAACTTGTTGAACGTCGGCGCGAAGTAGGTCTCGCGGAACCGCACGCCCTTGAGGCCGAGCGCGTTGAGTTGTTCGGCCCAGCGCCAGTCGATCCCTGGTGCGCCAACGGTTTCGAACGGGCGGGTGGTGCCACGGCCCTCTGAGAGGGTTGTGCCTTCGAACAGGCACGTGCCGGGGTAGACGAGCGCGGTGTCCTGGGTGGGCATGTTCGGGCTCGGCGGGACCCACGGGAGGCCGGTGTCGAGCTGGTTCCTGCGCCAGCCCTTGACGTTGACGACTTCCAGCTCGGGTTTGAGGTCGAACTCGCCCTTGAAGAAGCGGGCCAGTTCGCCGACGGTCATGCCGTGCTGCTGGACGATCGGCTTCAGGCCGACGAACGTGGCGTAAGCAGGGTCGAGTTGCGGGCCGTTCGCGTTGCCGCCGGTGGGGTTCGGGCGGTCGAGGACGATGAAGTCCAGGTTCTGCGCCGCTTCCATCGCTTGGTACAGCGACCAGATGTACGTGTAGAAGCGCGCGCCCACGTCCGCGATGTCGAACACGACCGTGTCGATGCCCGCCTTGGCGAACATCGCCTGGATCTTCGCGGGGGAGGCTTGGTACGTGTCGTACACCGGGATTCCGGTGCGCGGGTCGGCGTAGTCGCCCTCCGAACCGCCGGCCTGTGCCGTGCCGCGGAAGCCGTGCTCTGGTCCGAAGACGGCTGTCGGTTTGGCGTCGTGGGCGACCATAGAGTCGACGATGTGGGTCTGGTCCCTGAGGATGCCAGTCGGGTTCGTGAGCACGCCGACCTTGCGGCCCTTGAGCTTGCGCCAGCCGTCGTTCGCGAGTTGCTCAGCGCCGGTGGAGAGCCTCGGTGTCGCGTTGGCGGTTGCAGTGCTGACGAGGGGGACGGACAGGGCGCTTGCCGTGAGGAAGCTCCGCCTTCTCACCAGGTCACTCCGTGTCCGAACGGGTAGGGGTTCGGGCCTGGCACGTCGACCGGGAGCTTGCCCTGCGGCTTGGTCTCGCCGAGCAGGATCCTGGCCAGTGCCTCCATGGAGACGGTCGTGGTGGAGTAGGTGGCGAGCCACGTCTTGGCGTTGCTGTACGCCACGTCGTACGGGTTGCCGGTGGCGGCGGCGATGACCGGCTTGCCGGTGGCGACCAGCTGGTTGAGCAGGTCGAGCTGGGCGGGCCTGGTGCTGAGGTTGTTGGTCAGCACGACGATCTTGTCCGCGTTGGCTGCCGCCGCGAGTGCCTGCTGGATCTGGGCTGGGGTGGGGCTGGTCGCCGTGACGACCTTCGAGCCCTTGATCCTGGTCGCGAGCGCTGACGTGGTGGCGTCGCTGGTGCCGATCACCAGGGGAGCCGCGGCGTTGAGCGGGATGGCCTGGGCGTCGTTGCGCACCGCGGTGATGGTGCGGTCGGCGATGCGCTGGGCGTTCTTCGTGTTGGAGCCGACGATCTGGTCGACCTTGTTCACGTCGACCTCGGTGTTGAGCATGACGCCGCGCAGGAGCTTCATCTTGAGAATGCGCAGCACGCTCTCGTCGATGCGCTTTTCCGGGATCTCGCCGCTGCGGACGGCCTTGACGACGCTGTCGATCGCGAGGCCGAGGTTCGGCGGCATCAGCAGCTGGTCGACGCCCGCCTTGATGGCGAGGATCGGGATCTCCGCGTCGTTCGGGTGCAGCTTGCGGACGCCGGCCATCTCGAGGGAGTCGGTGATGACGACGCCGTCGTACTTCAGCTCCTCGCGCAGCAGGCCGGTGATGACCTTCTTGGAGAGCGTGGCCGGTTCGCCGGACGGATCGATCTGCGGCACCTGGATGTGCGCGGTCATGATCGAGTCGATCCTGGCGTCGATGGCCGCCTTGAACGGCGGCGCGTCGATCTGGCGCCACTGGTCGAGGGTGCGGTTCGAGACCGGGAGGCTGGTGTGGCTGTCCTCGGACGTGTCGCCGTGGCCGGGGAAGTGCTTGGCCGTGGAGGTGACCGAGTCCTGGTCGAACCAGCGGTGCCCCTCGTAGCCGGTGACCTGGGCCTTCATCATGTCGGCCGCGAGCTTCGGGTCGCTGCTGAAGCTCCGCACGCCGATGATCGGGTTGGCCGGGTTGGAGTTGACGTCGGCGTCCGGGGCGAAGTTCTGGTTGATGCCCATGGCGCGGAGCTCCTGGGCGGTGATCCTGGCGGCTTCCTCGGCGTCCGCGGTGCTTCTCCCCGCGCCGAGGGCCATGTTGCCCGGCAGCTGGGTGGCCGGCGGGCCGATGCGCGTGACGAGACCCATCTCCTGGTCGGTCGAGATGAGCAACGGGATGCGGCTGGCCTTCTGCAGGCCGTTGGAGAGCTGCGCGATCTGCTTGGGGGTGTCGATGTTGTCGCGGCTCGAGTTGTTGAAGTAGATGACGCCGCCTGGCTGGTACTTGCGCACCATCTCCGCGGCCGTCGCCACTCCGAAGTCGGTCTGGTTCTTGGGGTGCGGGACGTCGGCGGCCTGGCCGTTGACGTACGTGACGAAGAGCTGGCCGACCTTCTGTTCCAGCGACATCCCGCGCAGAGTGGTCACGCTGGCGTCCGCTCTCGCCACCGGCGTGAGGGCGACCATGGCTGTGACCAGCGTCAACGCGGCGAACTTCCGCACTTGTCCGTGCCTCCCGGTGATGTTCCCACAGGTAACTGGCGTATTTCGCAAGTTACTCACGGCTGTGTGGTGGGTCAACGGGCGGACATTCTGCCTTTCGGGGGGTTTTCTTGCCGTAACAAGCAGACGGGGCACCCTCGAAAGGGTGCCCCGTCTTCAGCGCGGGCTTGCGAGTTACCAAGCGTGCAACTCTAGTCGTACAACCCTGGCCTCGGCGTCCGGCGTCCCGGTACGCAGGCCCTAGACGACAAGCCTCCCGCGGCGTGCTGCGCGTGGGTACTCGAAGTCCGCGCACGGAGCTTGGCCGGGGTGGATCCTGACTTCTCTTCGTCTGGCCCCTGGCCGACCCGAGTTCCGCACCACCCATTTAAGTGCGTGGGGCCGGTCACAGCAAGGGCTCGGACGGGTGCACCGTTCAAGCCACGTTCAGTAGTGAAAGTACTGCGGTTTCAGCGTTTGTGAGGTTTTGTACATGTTCGGGTACCGCTGACAGGGCGTGGTCGTGCACTCACGCGGGCACCACGTGTGCACGGCGTTGCCGCTACTCGCCAGTACCGGTCTCCATAGCTTCTTCTTTGGTCTTCGGGCTTGACTTCAGTCGCGGTTGCGCTTGCGCCGCAGGCCGTACCAGGCGGCTCCGGCGGCGGCGACCGCGCCGAGGCTGATGGCCGTGACGGCGACGGTCTTGCCCGACGGGGTGGGGATGCGGGAGCGCAGGCTCACCGGGTCGGAGAACTGCAGCACCGGCCAGCCCTTCTGCACGGCGGTGCGGCGCAGGCCCCTGTCCGGGTTGATGACCGTCGGGTGGCCGACGACCTCGAGCATCGGCAGGTCCGTGACGCTGTCCGAGTAGGCGTAGCTCTTGGCGAGGTCGTAACCGTGCTCGGCGGCGAGCTGCTTGATCGCGACGGCTTTGTTGTCGGCCGCGCAGTAGAAGTCGACATCGCCGGTGTAGCGGCCGTCGTGAACGACCATCTTGGTTCCGACGCTGTAGTCCGCACCGATCATCTGCGCAATGGGGGCGACCAGTTCTTCCCCGGACGCACTCACGATGACGACGTCGTGACCCTCCGCCTTGTGATCGGCGATCAACTGCGTCGCCTCTTTGTAGACGAGTGGATCGACGATGTCGTGCAGCGTCTCGTTGACGATGCTGCGGATCTGCTCGACGTCCCAGCCTGCGGCCAATGCGGTGATGTGCGCGCGCATGCGGTCCATCTGGTCCGCATCCGCACCGGCGAGCATGAACACGAGCTGCGCGTATGCGCTCTTCAGCACGGCGCGGCGGTTGATCAGCCCCTCCTGGAAGAAGGGACGGCTGAACGCCAGCGTGCTCGACTTCGCGATCACGGTCTTGTCGAGGTCGAAGAAGGCGGCGATCCGACTCATGTAGCTCAGCTTAGGTGTACTCGTCAGTAGGCCGTTCGGGCGGCATTTCGTTCGTGTACGAAACCGTTGTGCGACACGGTTACCGAAACTTGGCCCGCAGCTGTTGCCGAAGTTGCGCGCGGCACTGGCGCATGGGGATACAGTAGGAGAGTCCGGTTCGACGGACGGGTTCAGTCCGACCCCCCGGGACTGAACCATTGACGACCCCCGTCCCTCCCCCCTGGCGGGGGTCGTCCCATATCCAGGCCCCGATTCCTCGCGGGTTCGACTGGACCTCTGCTCTTCTTCCTCCGGGTTTCTGCGCCCAACCCTCCAGGCTCGCACACAGGTCTGACACTTCCTGCTGTTGCAGGGCTTCAAGATCGCGACTTGTCCACACCCGCGATTTGTCCACATCTGGATCTTCGCCCGTTGTGTCGTTCATCACGACCCAGCAGCGTGGACCCCATGACCCACCCCATCGCCCTGCTCACGGACCAGGACCTCCTCGACGAGGTCCTCCGCATGGCCGCCGCCGCGGACTGCTCGGTCTCCTGCGCCCCCGACGTCACCTCGCTGCGCTCGCAATGGCACAGCGCACCTCTCGTCCTGCTGGATCCCCCGGCCGTCTCCGCGTGCCTGGACGCGAACCTCCCGCGCCGCTCAGGCGTCCTGGTGGTCCACGGAGGCGATCCGCCCTGGGCTCCGGCGGTAGCTCTGGGCGCTGACCGCGTTCTGGAACTACCTCTCGACGGCCGCTCTCTCGTGAGCGCTCTCGCCGATGTGGGAGAGGGCCCGCCCTCCGACCGAGGGCGAGTGGTGTCCTTCGTAGGCGGCCGCGGAGGCTCAGGCGCCTCGATCCTCGCCATCGCGGCCGGCCGCGAAGCGGTGGCGGCGGGCGGCGAGGCGATGCTCGTCGACTGCGACCCGCTGGGCGGCGGCATAGATCTGGCCCTGGGCACCGAGTCCGACGAGGGCGCCCGCTGGCCAGGCGTCCACTGCAGCGGCGGCCGAGTCCCGATGTCGGCCCTCCGCGCAGCCCTCCCCGTCACCGGCAGCCTGAGCGTCCTGGCCTGCGACCGAACGGGCCCAGACCCGGAACCCGCCGCCGTGGCCGCCGTCCTGGACGCAGGCCGCCGCTCGGGCTGCACCGTCGTCTGCGACCTCCCACGCCACCCGACAGCCGCAGCCTCAGCCGCCCTCGACCGCACCGACCTGACAGTCCTGGTAGTCCCGGCCGAGGTCCGCGCAACCGCAGCCGCCAGCAGAGTCGCCACCCGCCTGCTCACTCAAGGCCGCAACATCCGCCTGGTGGTCCGCGGCCCATCCCCTGGCAACCTCCAAGCCGCCGAGATGGCCGACGTGATCGGCGTCCCCCTGCTCACCCAGATGCGCCCAGAACCGGGCCTGGCCGAGTCGCTCGAACGCGGCAGCTTCCCCCGCAACCCCAAGGGCCCACTGGCAACCGCGGCCCGCCTGGTGCTGAAGGAGCTGCGCCCATGAGGCAGCCGTGCACCGACTGCCTCCGCCGCGCAGTGATCCTCCGCGCGATCGAACGGGCCGGCGCCAAGTCCTCGACGGCTGCCCGGGCCGCACCACCGGAGAGGCGCCCTAGCTACTCCTGCGACAAGTGCGGCCGGCCCGAAACCGCCTCCGCGCCAACGGATCCGCGTCCGTGATCCGCCTTCTCTTCAGCATCTGCTGGCGGATGGTGCGCAACCTCTTCGTCTACGGCCGCCCCTTCCCGCCTCGCTTCGTGTTCAAGGAGGAACCGCCGGAATGAGCCGCTTCCTGGCCTGGTGCCACGAGACCTGGCTCCGCCTCACGGGCCGCGAGATCACCTACGGCCGCCACGCCCAACGCCCAGAGGCCGCCACATGACCCCCTCCACCGCCACCCACAAGAAGAACTTGGAGCCCCTCCAAGTTCTCCACCCGAAATCCGGCAGCTCAGGTCGGCCGACCCCCGCGCCAGCCGTCCCTGACACCGCCAGCGCCGTGGCCGTGGTGCCTGTCCACGTCCCGGTGGAAAGCGCCAACGGCCGGCGCCTCACCGCTGTCGCCAACTGCACCGACGTCCTGGTCACGGCACCCGCGCAGGGACAGGTCGAAGGCACCACTGGCGTACGCCCCGCCGTGGTCTCCCACAAGGAGCCCTTGGAGGCGCTCCAAGGTCTCCGCCAAGAGCTCGGCAGTTCGAGTCCGGTGGACCTGTTGTTGGCCGATTCGACCGATGTCCCGATCGCTGCGCTCTCTCACGTCTTCCGCACCACCGGAATCCCGCGTCGCACCAGCTTCCACGACGACGGCGCATGGCTCCCAGCTTCCGGAGGCCGTGGCATGACCGTCACCGCCGTCTCCCGCGAGGAGAGCTTGGAGGCGCTCCAAGGTCTCCGCCAAGAGCTCGGCGGTTCGGGTCCGGTCGACCTGTTGTTCGCCGATTCGACCGATGTCCCGATCGCTGCGCTCTCTCACGTCTTCCGCACCACCGGAATCCCGCGTCGCACCAGCTTCCACGACGACGGCGCATGGCTCCCAGCTTCCGGAGGCCGTGGCATGACCGCCACCGCCGTCTCCCGCGAGCAGAAATTGGAGGCGCTCCAAGCTCTCCGCCAAAAACCCTGCGGCCCTGGCCCCGTGAACCTGTTGTTCGCCGGGCCCGCCTCCGCCGACGTCCTGGTCGCCGCGCCAGCCCACGCCCGCCGCCACAGCACCGCGCCCCTTCGCCGCGGGACCTTCCACGACACGGCAATCCGCTGCTCGGAGCCTCTGGAGGCTGCGACATGACCGCCGCCCTGATCGACCGCGTGCGCCACCGCCTGGCCGGAGCGGACATGGAGATGACCGCCGCGGTCGTCGCCCACGCAGTCCGCTCCGAAGCGGGTGGCGTGCTCGCCGACTCGGATGTCTTGGAGGCGCTCCAAGTTCTCCGCCAGGAGTTCAGCGGCACCGGCCCGCTCGACCCGCTGCTCGCCGACCCCGGCACCACCGACGTCCTCGTCACCGCGCCGGACCAGGTGTGGGTCGACGGCACCGAAGGCCTGCGCCGCACCAGCATCACCTTCCCGGACGAGGACGCGGTCCGCCGCCTCGCCCAACGCCTCGCGGTTGCGGCGGGCAGGCGACTCGACGACGCCTCGCCGTGCGTCGACGGGTGGTTGCCGGGCAGCGGGGTCCGGCTGCACGCGGTACTTCCACCGATCGCGGACAGCACCTGCCTGTCGCTCCGCGTGCTGAGGCCCGCGACGCACGATCTGAAGGTGCTCCAGGAGCTCGGCACGTTCGATGCCGAGATCGCGGAAGCGCTCACGACGATCGTCCGTGAACGCAAGGCATTCCTGGTGATCGGCGGCACCGGGTCGGGCAAGACGTCGCTGCTGTCGGCGCTGCTCGGTTGCGTCCCGGAAACCGAACGCATCGTGTGCGTGGAGGACGCGGGCGAGCTGCACCCGGACCACCCGCAGTTCGTGAGGCTCGTCGCGCGGCCGCCCAACGTCGAAGGTGCCGGCGAGATCACCGTGCGGTCGCTGGTACGAGAGGCGTTGCGCATGCGGCCCGACCGGATCGTCGTCGGTGAGGTCAGAGGTGCTGAGGTCAAAGAACTCCTCAGTTCGCTCAACACCGGCCACGAAGGCGGGGCCGGCACGCTGCACGCCAACTCGCCCGCCGAGGTTCCGGCCAGGCTCGAAGCACTCGGCGCGCTCGCAGGGCTGGATCAGCAAGCCCTGCACAGCCAGGTGGCCGCGGCCGTCCAACTCGTCCTGCACATGCGACGAGCGGACGACGGCGCGCGGCACCTCGCCGAGATCGGACGGTTCACGCGCACCGGAAGCGGGCTCGAGGTCCGTCCAATCTGGACCAGAGCGCAAGGCTGGTACGAAAAGGGGGCGCTGTGCTGAGCCTCGTGCTGACAGCCGCAGCACTGCTGGTGTGGCCGCAGCTCAAACCGATCCGCAGGCTCAGGCCGAGAGACAAGCGGGAAATCGTTGTTCCGCAATGGCTGTGGCCGGTGGCCGCAGCAACGATCACCTACCTCGCAGCCGGCCTCGGCGGCCTCGTCGCCGGAGCCGTCCTCGCCGCGGTGATCTACCGGATCGTCAAGCAGGGCAAGCGAAGCCGAGCGCTCAGAGCGGCGACGGAAGCGCTCAGCAACGGTCTCGGCGGCGTGGTCGACGAGCTACGCGCGGGTGCCCATCCAGCCAACGCGGCAGAAGGTGCCGCACAGGACACCCCGGCACCAGCCGATGAAGTGCTCAGAGCCGCGGCGGCCACCGCGCGGCTGGGTGGCGACGTCGAGCGGACCCTGAGAGACCTGAGGCAACCGCTCCTCGCCACAGCCACGGATCAGCTGGCCAAGGCATGGCACGTGTCGGCGAGACATGGTGTCGCGCTCGCGGATGTCCTGGACGCGACGAGGCGCGATCTCGACCAGCGGGCCGCGTTCGCACGACAGGTGCACGCCCGCATGGCCGGGCCGAGGGCGAGTGCCGCGGTGCTCGCGGCGCTGCCGGTGTTCGGAGTGCTGCTCGGCGAACTGAGTGGCGCACGACCGCTCCACACGCTGATCGAAACCACAGCTGGGCAGCTTCTGCTCGTGCTGGGCGCACTGTTCCTCGCTGCAGGACTGTGGTGGACGAAGAGGATCACCGAGGTGGAGCCGTGACGCTCCTCCTGATAGCGCTGGCGATCCTCGTCGCACCGGCACCGGGCCGAGCGATCGACCGGCTGAGACCACAAACGCACGACCCGCCGCCGGCAAACCGCGCGAAGGACGGTCCGTTCGAAAGAGCCGCGGCGCTGGACCTCCTCGCCGCCTGTCTCAGGGCCGGCCTGCCGGTACCGACTGCGATAAAGGCGGCGGGCATCGGAGAACTGAGCCACGTCGCCGAACTGCTCGCACTCGGCGCGGACCCGAACACCGCGTGGGCGCAAGCCCTGACCGACAAAACGACAGCCGCGCTCGCGAGAGCCGCCAGAAGGACCGCGCGTTCAGGAGCTGCGTTCGCCGGCCAAGCCGCCGACCTCGCCGAGCGGACCAGAGCCGAGGCGAAGGACCAGGCCGAGGCCGAGGCGCAACGAGCGGCTGTGGCCGTCGCGGCACCGCTGGCGCTGTGTTTCCTGCCGGCGTTCCTGTGCCTCGGCGTCATGCCGGTGGTGCTGGGCCTGGCCGATCAATTCCTCAATTAAGGAGAACGAAGTGGAACTGCTGAAGGACGACAGCGGCATGAGCACGGTCGAGTACGCGATCGGGACGCTCGCGGTGGCCGCGCTCGCCGGGGTGCTGTACGCGATCGCCACCAGCGACTGGATGGAGAACATGTTGCAGGGGCTGATACAGCGTGCGCTTTCGGCGGTCTGACGACAGCGGCATGGCCACGGTCGAGGCGGCGATCGCCGTTTGCGCGCTCCTGATCGTCATGGGGCTGGCAGCCGCAGGTCTCACCGCTGTCGTCGAGCAGATGCGGTGCACCGACGCGGCGAGAGAGGCGGCGCGGTTGGCGGCACGCGGTGAACGGCAGCGCGGTGAGGAAGCGGCCGGCCAGATCGCCCCCGGAGCGAACATCGTGTTCCAGGTCGACGACGACTCCATAAGTGTCGTCGTCACCAAACGCGGACCGTTGGGCGTGCCGCTCGGCGCGACGGCGTTCGCCGCACTGGAGCCGCGATGAACGGTGAAGTGCCAGGTGATGAGAGCGGCTCGGCTGCGGTGAGCGGTGTCGTCGCGATGTTGTTGCTGATCATCGCGACGCTCACCGGCGCGCAGATCGGAGCGGCGGTCGTCGTGCGGCATCGGGTGACCGGCGCGGCTGATCTGGCGGCGCTCGCCGGTGCGGTGGGTTTGCCTGATGGCGAAGAAAGTGCTTGTGAGCAGGCAAAACTCGTGGTGGAACGCAACAGGGCGCGGCTCGAGAGCTGCGAGGTGAGCGGTTGGGAGGTGGTTGTGCGGGCATCGGCCGCTACGCCGTTCGGCCCGGTGAGCGCGCGGTCGAGGGCAGGTCCGGCCGAAGATCGAAGCGTTTGGAGCGCGACGAGCGGTCGTCTCCCGGCGGTGAGCGGACTCACACCGGTGCCGGGACATGCTGAACGGTGATCGAACTAAACGCGCGGAGTTCAGCGGCCCGTTCTCGCCAGGGGCGTTCGCCGTCTCGTAGCTACCAGTTGTCGCGGCGGGGGTTACCAAGCCCAGGGCCGGTGTCGTTAGTTGTAGTAGCGGCACCGACGCGGTGTCCCGAGAACACCGGCACCACGTCGATGTCGAGACAGACTCTGGGAAGAAGGCGACGGAAGATGGATTGGTCGGATAGCTGGCGCGGGGCCTTCCGCATCGAACTGCGTGCCGAGGCCGTCAGCCTCGCGTACCGCGGTTGGCCCGTACTGCCCGGCACCTATCCGGCCGGTACCGAGAACGGCGTGACGCAGTGGGCGGGCCGCAGCGGGCTCGAGCTCCACGGCCCGATCCCGGTGCACCGCGACTGGGTGGACCGCATCGGCACCCGTCCCGACCAGGTCGCCACGTGGTGGACCGGTCGTTCCTACAGCCTGCTCGTCGCGACCGGCCACGTCGTTGACGCGATCGAGGTCGGCACCGACCTCGGCCGCCGCGCGGCCGTCGCACTGCGCTCGATCGGTGTTCCCGTGCCGATCGCCGCGACCCCGTCCGGCCGGTGGATGTTCCTGGTGAAGTCCGGCTCGAAGCTCAACGCCGAGCTGGGGAACAACGCCGACGTCCACCTGTACGGCAAGGGCGAGTACATCCCGCTGCCGCCCACCCCGATGGCGCACGGCGTCGTGCACTGGAGGGTCAAGCCGTCGATCTGCGGCTGGAACCTCCCGGACGCGCACGTCGTGCAGGACGCACTGGTCGAGGCGCTGCACGCCCCGGCCGGCTACCAGCTCGAAACCGTCTGACACAACTAAAAGTAGAGCCCGGCCGTGCTGGGTGTCGTCGTGGACTCTCCCCGACAACCCCGAAGACGATGCCCTGCACGGCCGTTCCACCCCAGCCCGATCCGATGATCGGTCTCCCTACCCCGCACTTGGGGGACCACGGAGGAACGGGCGAAAAGCCGAACACGCACCCCGAAGGACAGCCTCCCGCATTAGTGACCGGACCGAGGAACGTTAGTGGCAGGGCACCCCGCTCTGCCGCGGTCGGTGAAGCCGGCTCCTCCCCGGAGTTCGTCCCGATGACAGTCGACACCGTCGCCTCCCGCGTGTCCTGTCAGAGACGAACAACCAGATTCCACCGATGTTCCAAGGGATCCGGTCGCGAAGCGGTAGCAGGCGGGAAAACAGTGTTCGGCACGTGGAGAGGGCGCGCCGCAGGTACCCGTGAGCCTGCGGCGCGCCCCCACGAAACAACTACAGAAGCTCGCAGTAGGCCGCGAAAGCTCGCGTCTGCTCCATGCTTCCCGGACGCGGGGCAGCGTCGGCGTCCCAGCCGAGCTCCCGGTCCCCGATGACCTGCTCGATCAGCGGGTGCCACCGCTGATCGAGCATTTTCATGCCCCACTCAAGGGCGCCGCGCTTCGACGTCACCTCAGCGGTGTGCAGCGTGTAGAGGGTCCTGCAGTACTGCGCGACGATGTAGCGCTGAGTCCACGCGACATCCATCGGTGCCCAGGACTTGATGCCCTCCCACAGGATTGGCAGGTCGGCTCGCATCGTCGAGCGCAGAACGGACGGCGGGACCTCGTCGACCAGCGAGGTGATCGGTGGGCCGTCGACCACAATCCCTCGGTTGCGCAGGATCCACCGGGCGTGCGCCGAATTGCAGTGGGTGTCCCAGATCAACGTGCGATGGCCGTGGTCGTTGAACAGCCACGGAACCCCGAGACCTGCCACCGAGCGCAGTGACTCGACGTCGGCGTAGGAGCCCTCGATCTCAGTCGACCAGTGGCCTGGCCGCAAGGGAATCTCGTCGTGCAGCGCGCGAAGGCCGGCCTCCGCGGCGCCGGAAGGCAACGAAGTGCACGCGACGATGAAGTCGCAGTCGCTGTGGATGTCGGCGGCGCCGAGGGCGAACGAGCCCTGGACGTACGTGCCCACGTAGGTGGGGCCGAGGATCTCGCGAACCGACGAGACGAGGTCGGCGAGCAGTGCGTTCAGATCAGCAAAAGGCGTGAACAAGGCAACTCCTGAAGAACCCGTGGCCGAAAGGGGACGGGCGCGGCGGAGTGATCGAGCTCAGCCGCGCCTGCGGGCACGGCAGAGCGTCCGGCTCGCCGCGCTCAGAGGCGACGGGTCCGGTCTGTGGCGTTGCAGCTGCATGCGGTCACGCAGCCACCGTAGCCGGGCGAACCCGGACAAGTCAGGCGATTTTGCTCAGCACGACGTCGAGCACCAGCACCGCACCGGCCTTGTCCAGCGGTTCGTTGCCGTTGCCGCACTTCGGCGACTGCACGCACGACGGGCAACCCATCGGGCACGAGCACGAGCTGATCGCCGAACGGGTCGCCGACAGCCACGCCCGCAACGCCGAGTGCCCTCGATCCGCGAAGCCCGCGCCGCCCGGATGTCCGTCGTGCACGAAGACCGTCGGCATCCCCGTGTCCGGGTGCACGGCCGTCGACACGCCGCCGATGTCCCACCTGTCGCACGTCGCGAACAGCGGCAGCAGGCCTATCGCCGCGTGTTCGGCGGCGTGCAGCGCGCCGGGGATCCGTTTGCTCTCAACACCTGCGGCGGCCAGCAGCGACTCGTCGACCGAGTACCAGACCGCACGGGTCTGCAGGGTCTGTTCGGGGAGGTCCAGCGGAATCTGGTCCAGCACCACGCCGGACGGCAGCCGGCGCAGGTAGCCGACGACCTGCGTGGTCACCTCCACCTCGCCCAGGGACACCGACACGCCACCGAACTCGGCGCGTTCGACCTCGCGCACCACCGTGATGTCCACGCAGTCGCGCGGCTGCGTCGTCCACTCCGGGTCTTCGCGGTGCACCATCGCGAGGCCGCTCTCCAGGTCGAGCTCGTCGACCACATACGCCCGCCCCTGGTGCAGGTAGAGGGCACCGGGATGCACCTGCCAGCAGGCGGATCCGGGGTCGACCGTGCCGAGCATCCGGCCAGAGTCCGCCTCCACGACCGCGACCTGGTCACCGCCGGAGCCGCGGATGTCCACCCCGGCGTGCGGCCTGTCGTGCGACGCCCAGTACCAGCCCGCGGGCCTGCGGCGCAGCAGCTTCTCCGCCACCAGCTCGTCCAGCACGGTCTCGGCGAGCGGGCCGCCGAAGTCGTCGAGACAGGCCGGGGTCAACGGCATCTCGGACGCGGCGCACGCCAGCTGCGGCCCTAATACATAGGGGTTCAACGGATCGAGCACCGTCGCCTCGACCGGCCGGTCCAGCACCGCGGCCGGGTTGTGCACCAGGTAGGTGTCCAACGGGTCGTCGCGCGCCACGAACACCACGAGAGCACTGTCGCCGGACCGCCCGGCACGACCCGCCTGCTGCCAGAACGACGCCAGCGTGCCCGGGAAACCGGCCACCACCACGGCGTCGAGCCCGGCGATGTCGACGCCCAGCTCCAGCGCGTTCGTCGTGGCCACGCCGAGCAGATCGCCGGTGGACAGGGACTTCTCCAGCGCCCGCCGCTCCTCCGGCAGGAACCCGCCTCGGTAGGCGGCGACGCGAGAAGGCAGCTCACTGTCCACTTCGGACAAAATCCGCTGGGTGCCCAGAGCGGTCAGCTCCGCACCACGCCGCGACCGCACGAAGGCGAGCGATCGGGCACCCTCGACGACGAGATCGGCCAGGATTCGCGACGTCTCCGCGCCCGCCGACCGCCGGATCGGAGCCCCGTTCTCACCCTCCAGAGAGGTCAGCGGCGGCTCCCACAGCGCGACCGTCCGCGAGGCACGTGGCGAGAAGTCGTCCACGACAGCGGAAACCGGTACGCCGAGCAAACGCTGCGCCGAGGCAGCAGGATCAGCCACAGTGGCCGATGCCAGAACGAAGATCGGATCCGCGCCGTATTTGCGAGCGACGCGCCGGAGTCTTCGCATCAACAACGCCACGTGCGACCCGAAAACGCCGCGGTAGGAATGGCACTCGTCGATCACCACGTACTTCAGCCTGCGGAAGAACCGCAGCCATTTCGGGTGCTGCGGCAGGATTCCGCGGTGCAGCATGTCCGGGTTGGTGAACACCCAGTTCGCGTGCGCCTTGACCCAGTCGCGTTCGGCCATCGGGGTGTCGCCGTCGTAAGCCGCCGCGCGCACCCCCTTGATGCCGAGCTCGTCGAGTGAGCGGAGCTGGTCAGCGCCAAGAGCTTTGGTCGGGGACAGGTACAGAGCGGTGGCTTTCGTGTCCGCCAAAAGAGTGGAAAGCACGGGCAGCTGGTAGGCGAGTGACTTGCCGGACGCGGTGCCCGTCGCGAGCACGACATGTGATCCGCGCCACGCAAGAGAAGCCGCCTCGACCTGATGCCGCCACGGCTCGCGCACGCCCGTCTCGGTGAACGCGGCCACCACCGCCGGCGCGGCCCACGACGGCCATTCGACGTGATCAGCCTGGCGCAACGGCAAATCGCGTGCGTGTGTGAGAGGCGACTCACCGGCGGGTACCCCCGCCAGCACGCGGTCCAGCAACCGCCGTCCCTGATCCACCACGAGGCGAGCTTTGCATACACCACCGACAGTCCTGACTGGGCCGTGCTCGACTTCCTGCGCAGATAACGGTGTGTGCACGGATCGGGACAGTTCGTTGCCTCGTTGCAAGCACCCCCTAGACTCCCCGCTCATCGCATCCAATGAGGGATGCGTCACGTCGCGCTGGGCGGCTGGTCTGCCTTGGCGCTGCACATGGCAACTCACCAGGAGGACGGATGTCCCGGCAATTCCTCGCGGAGAGCCTCGAGCTCTCCGGGGGTGATCGCGGCGTCGTAGCCGTGGTCGCCGTGGTCGCCCTGGCTGCTCTCGCCGTCGGGTACGTACTGCTCAGGGAAGTTCTGGCCGCCGGCCAGGGCACCGTGAAGATGCAGGACATCGCCAAGGCGGTTCAGGAGGGCGCAGCGGCCTACCTCAACCGGCAGTTCCGCACGCTCGGCATTTTTGTCGTGATCGTGTTCGTACTGCTGTTCGCGCTACCGGCGGACGATCTTGCCGAACGGATCGGCAGGTCGTTGTTCTTCATCGTCGGTGCCGCGTTCTCGGCGACGATCGGCTACCTGGGCATGTGGTTGTCCACGCGCGCCAACGTGCGTGTTGCCGCCGCCGCAAACGAAGGCGAAGGCGGTCGCGAAAAGGCGATGCGCGTCGCTTTCCGCACCGGTGGTGTGGTCGGTATGACGACGGTCGGCCTCGGTCTCTTCGGCGCCGCGCTCGTCGTGCTCGTGTACGCCGGTCAGGCCCCGAAGGTGCTGGAGGGCTTCGGTTTCGGTGCCGCGCTGCTCGCGATGTTCATGCGTGTCGGTGGCGGTATCTTCACCAAGGCCGCCGACGTCGGCGCCGACCTGGTCGGCAAGGTCGAGCAGGGCATCCCGGAGGACGACCCCCGCAACGCCGCGACCATCGCGGACAACGTGGGCGACAACGTCGGTGACTGCGCCGGCATGGCCGCGGACCTCTTCGAGTCCTACGCCGTGACGCTGGTCGCGTCGCTGATCCTCGGCACCGCCGCGTTCGGTGCGCAGGGCCTGCTGTTCCCGCTGATCGTGCCCGCGATCGGCGTGCTGACCGCGGTCATCGGTGTCTACACGACCAGTGCGAAGACGGGCGAGAGCGGCCTCACGGCCATCAACCGCTCCTTCTACATCTCCGCGGTCATCTCCGCGGTGCTGTGCACGATCGCGGCGTTCGCGTTCCTGCCGAGCTCCTTCGCGGACCTCAACGGCATCAGCGACGCGGTCAAGGCCACCAGCGGCAACCCGGCGCTGATCGCGTCCGTCGCGGTGATCATCGGCATCGTGCTGGCCGGCGTCATCCTCTGGCTGACCGGCTACTACACCGGCACCGAGCACAAGCCGGTCAAGGAGGTCGGCCAGACCTCGCTGACCGGTGCGGCCACGGTGATCCTGTCCGGTATCTCGGTCGGTTTCGAGTCGGCCGTCTACACCGCGCTGGTGATCGGTGCGGCCGTCTACGGCGCGTTCCTGCTCTCCGGTTCGGTCGTCGTCGCGCTGTTCGCGATCGCGCTCGCCGGTTGTGGTCTGCTCACGACCGTCGGCGTCATCGTCGCGATGGACACCTTCGGCCCGGTCTCCGACAACGCGCAGGGCATCGCCGAGATGTCCGGTGACGTGCACGGCGAGGGCGCGCAGATCCTCACCGAGCTCGACGCGGTCGGCAACACCACCAAGGCCATCACGAAGGGCATCGCGATCGCGACGGCCGTGCTCGCCGCGACGGCGCTGTTCGGCTCGTACAAGGACGCGATCGACCAGGCCGTGATCAAGGTCGGCAACGTCGCCGGCGATCTGCCGATCTCGTTCACCAACGTGGTGTTCAGCCCGAACGTCCTCGTCGGTGTCGCCATCGGTGCGGCGGTCGTCTTCATGTTCTCGGGCCTCGCGGTCAACGCCGTGACGCGCGCCGCCGGTGCCATCGTGTTCGAGGTGCGCCGTCAGTTCCGCGAGAACCCCGGCATCATGGACTACTCGGTGAAGCCGGAGTACGGCAAGGTCGTCGACATCTGCACCAAGGACTCGCTGCGTGAGCTGGCGACTCCTGGTCTGATGGCCGTGCTCGCCCCGATCGCCGTCGGCTTCGGCCTCGGCGTCGGCCCGCTGGCGGGTTACCTCGCCGGTGCGATCGCGACCGGCACGCTCATGGCGGTCTTCCTGGCCAACTCCGGTGGTGCCTGGGACAACGCCAAGAAGCTGGTCGAGGACGGCAACCACGGTGGCAAGGGCTCCGACGCCCACGCCGCGACGGTCATCGGCGACACGGTCGGCGACCCGTTCAAGGACACGGCCGGCCCTGCCATCAACCCGCTGATCAAGGTCATGAACCTGGTCTCGGTGCTGATCGCGCCCGCCATCGTCACCTTCTCCATCGGTGACAGCGCGTCCGACCCGATCCGCATCGCGATCGCCGTGGTCGCGGCACTGATCATCGTCGGTGCGGTGGTCGTGTCGAAGCGTCGCGGTACCGCCATCGCGGACGCTCCCGCGGAGACCGTGAGCAACGGCGCCGCGTAGTTCGGCCTCCGGTCGGGGTACGTTCGGGTCTTCCCCCGACGTACCCCGACCGAGGAGTTACGACATGAGGCTCCGCCTCGTCGCCACTGCCGCCGTCGCCGCCTGTGCGCTGGCCGGGTGCACCATTGGTGGCAACTCCGGCACTTCATCGACGCCCACCAGCGGCGCGGCCAGCCCCCAGGCCGTCGCCTACATGGACAAGGTGTGCGGCGCCGCGTCCGAGTTCGCGAAGATCGACAAGACGACTCCGAAGCTCGACGCCAGCGACCCAGCCAAGCTCAAGGCCGAGATGGCCGCGTACATGGGCCAGCTCGCCACCGCCTTCACCAAGTCGGCAGAGGGCCTCAAGAACGTAGGCCCGTCACCTGTCGCGGGTGGTGAGGAGGCCGTCAACAAGATGGCCGAGACGTTCACCTCCCTCGGCACCGTCTTCACCGAGGCCAAGGCCAAGATCGAGCAGGCCGACGCGAACGACGCCACCGGAGGCCTCCAGGCCGCCGGAGAGGCCATCGCCAAGCTCTCCGAGCTCGCCGACCCGCTGCGGGACCTCAAGGGCGTTCCGGAGCTGCAGAAGGCCACCCAGACCGCGCCGAAGTGCCAGGAGATGCAGCGCCTCAACGTCACGCCGACGAGCTGAGCGAGGCCGTTCGGAGTAGCTTCCGGCCCATGCGCCTGCGTCACACCGCCATCGCACTTCTGACGAGTCTGCTCGCGCTCACCGCGTGCAGCAGCGGAGGTTCGTCCACGTCCCCGACGACGGCCACCCCGAACGAGGCCGACGTCGTGGCGTGGATGGACAAGGTCTGCGGCGCCGTCGACGGCACCGTGAAGGCCATGTCGGACGAGCCGGGCATCGACATGAACGACCCGGCCAAGCTCAAGACGGGCCTGTCGGACTGGCTCGGCACCAAGGTCGCCGCGGTCGACAAGTCCATCGCGGACCTCAAGGCGCTGGAGAACGGCCCGCACCCGAAGTCGAAGGAGCTGGTCACGACGGCCGAGGACGGCATGGGCCAGATCAAGACCCTGCTCGCCGACACCAAGTCGAAGCTGGACTCCTCCACCGACGCCACCCAGGTCGTCGCCGCGTTCACCGAGATGATCGGCAAGGCCGCCACGCTCGAGAAGACGGGCGCCGACGTGCAGAAGAAGTTCGACGAGACGGGTCTCGGCTCGGCCGCCCAGAAGGCGCCGAACTGCAAGGGCCTGGAGATCTCGCCTTCCTCCACGCCGACCTCGTAAACGCCTGCACCGCGGATCGCCCGAACGCGTACTGTTCGGGCGATTCGTGGTTTGAGCTGGGGGTTCCGGTGTTCGCACGCTCGTCTGCAGTGGCCTTGGCCTGCGCACTTCTCGTCTGCCTCACCGGCTGCGGCAACAACAGGTCAGTGCCTGGTCCTCGAACCACCACCGTTCCCTCCGACGAGCTGAGATGGGCGCGGACCTACTGCACTGAGTACGGGTTGTTCATCAGCGCCAGGCGAGAAGCGAAGACGACCAAGGCCGCGGCGCTCGAACTCACGTCGACTGCGACGGAGTCGTTGCGCGACATGGCCGACGCGACCGAGGACCTCGGCGTGCTTGCGCCGGCGGCGAAGGACACCCACGAGCACCTGATCGAGTCTCTGCGCGCTGTCGCAGACGGCTATGCAGCCGCCCAGGACCGGATCGAGAGCCTGCCGGACACGGGGTTCGGCGCCGCCTTCGCGGCAGTGCTCGCGGCGCAGATCGGATCGAAGGAGAACGACGTCGAGGACCTGTTCGAGGACCTCAGCAGCCGGTCCGAGTACGCCCGAGCGCTCGACCAGGACCGCGTGTGCGCGGGCGTCCGCTACATGCAGGGCAACTGAGGCAACGAACCAGATCGCCCGAACGTGTACCGTTCGCCGCCCTGGTTCGACGTTTCTGGGGGATTTACCGTGAATGCACGTCTTTCGCTCATCGCTGCCTGCACGGCGGCCGTCCTCGCCGGCTGCTCCGGTGGCGCCGCGCCGTCCACGCAGACCACGACGCCCACGACCACCTCCGTGACGCCGCCTGCCGGTGACCCGGTCAAGTGGGCGGGCGCCTTCTGCGGTGGCACGACGCCGGTGCTGACCGGCGCGGTCGAGCTGATCACGCTCGCCGCGACGAACGCCGACAACCCGGCGGCGCTCAAGGAGGGCATGCTCAAGATCCTCGAGACGGGCTCGAAGTCGATGGCCGAGGCCGAGACCAAGCTCAAGGAGATCGGCGCGCCCGGTGAGGACGCCAAGGCCGTGCACGACGAGATCGTGAAGCAGTTCGGCACCGCGGCCAAGGAGTACGTGACGGTCGCCGAGCAGATGCGCAAGCTCGACGCCAACGCGCCCGACTTCATGGACCAGGTCCAGAAGCTCGGCGGCGACTCGGCCGACCCGTCGAAGTTCGCCGACGAGGTCAAGAAGCTCGACGCGAACCCGAAGTACAAGGACGCCATCGCGAAGGCGCCCGAGTGCACGCAGATGCGGGAGAAGCTCGGAAAGCTGATCGGTCAGTGATGACGTTTCGCCTGGTCGCGGCCGTGCTGGGCACGGCCGCGCTCGCCGCGTGCAGCACGCCTGCCCAGGCCCCGAAGCCACCCCTCACACCTCCTCCGGCCACTACGACGGCCGACGTGCCCGGTGTCGATCCGGCGGCCTGGTTCGAGGCCTACTGCGGTCCCTTGGGCGTCACCGAGGTCGCGCGGCGTGAGATCCAGGGCAAGGTTCCTGAGGGCAGGGAGGCGGTGAAGGCGGCCGTGGTGCGTTGGGCGTCGACGGCCGCGGCGTCGGATCGCAAGATGGCCGACGACCTGGAGAAGCTCGGTCCGATGAGCTCGGACGTGAGCAACCCGCACGAACGGCTGATCAAGTCGCTGCGCGATGAGGCCAAGCGCTTCGACGAGGCGTCCACGCGGCTGGCGGCACTGGCGGCCGACGACAAGTTCCCCGAGCGCTATCAACAGGTCCTGGCGACCAGTGGTGCCAATGAGAGCGTGCAGATGATGTTCAAGCAGATCGTGGACGTCCCGAAGTACAAGGAGGCGTTCCGCGCGAACAAGGTGTGCGCGGACTGGCAGAAACTGGCCGGTGGAAAATAGGCAGGTGAGGACACGCCTGCTCGCCGCCGTCCTGGCCGGTTCCGTCGCGCTGACCGCCTGCGGTTCCGCCGAGGACACGCCACTCACCGACGCCCAGGGCCAGTGGGTCGACGCGTTCTGCAACGGTGTCCTTCCGGGCATGGAAGCGGGCTTTGAGCTGCGCAAACAGGACGCGGCGAACCCCGCTGCGGTCAAGGCCGCGTACCTCAGGCTCGTCACGGCCAACGCGACTGCGTTCGGCGCGGCGGAGAAGAAGCTGACCGAGCTCGGCACGCCCGAAAAGGACCTCCAACAGGTCCACGAACGGCTGCTCAAGTTCGTCCAGCAGTCGGCCAAGTCGTACCAGGACGCCCAGGCCCCGGTCGAGAAGCTCGAACCGAACGCGCAGTTCTGGGACGAGGCCGAGAAGATCCTGGCCGAGAAGAACCAGGTGAGCAGTCCGGAAGATCTCCGCGCGACTTTCCAGGACCTGCAGAAACGGCCGAAGTACGCCGACGCGCTGAACAAGTCGCAGCCGTGCGCGGAGATCAAGTCGAAGGGGCAGGGCCTGGTCACCGGGTGATGGCCGGGCTTGGGCGCCCTGGCGAATAACTGGCAACGCCCCCTCTGTGCCAGTTACTCGTTCAAGACGCAGTCACACACGCACCACTGGTCACAGTCGAACGTCTGTTCTACTCTGTGGGCCGTGGTTGGGCAGCTGTCCTTCTTCTCGGCCGAGGCGCGCGTGCCGGCCAAGGCGGACCTCGCCGGCTTCCTCTGCGGGCCGGGACAGGCCGTCAGCTTCGCGCGCGGCACGGCCGCTCGCGTGTACGTCGAGCTCAAGGACGAGTGGCGCCACCAGCCCCTCAAGCAGGCCTGCGCCGAGCGCGACGTCACCACCGAGCTGTGCGTGAACGAGGAAGGCACGCGGTTCGTCCGCACGCCGTTCCGCACCGATCTCACCCCTCTGGCCGCCCGCTGGCTGGACGGATCCACGAAGAAGGTCCCGGCCGACTTCGAGCTGAACGGAGCAGTGCTGCGGGTCTGGGCGCTGGCCGCGGGCAGCTGGATGGAGTCGGCGTACCTGCTCGGTTTGGACCCCAACGCACCGCAGACACACCTGCCGTTGCAAAATGCCCTGCTCGCATCCGGACTTCCGTGCACCCTGGTAGGGGCTCCGGCGTTGCGGGTAACCGGCCGACGAAGGCTGGCACGGCTCGCTGAGCTGGTCGGAAGTCCTCCGCACGGGGTGGCGTGCAGCACCTGGCCGGCGGCCTGAGCGGGCGGTCCGGCAAGGTTGTGTCACTCTGTCTCGTCGTACAGGCGTCGCAGAGACACGACGGATGGTGTGCTTTTCGGCCGACGCTGGGCAACACTGGCGGGCCTGGGAACCGGGTTTGGAAGAGAGCGGGACGGCGAGTGGCTGGATCGACACGGACGAGAAAGAGCAGCGGAGGAGCGGGCAGCACCCGGCGACTTGTGATCGTCGAGTCGCCCACGAAGGCGCGCAAGATCGCCTCATACCTCGGCGCCAACTTCGTCGTGGAGTCCTCCAGGGGACACATCCGGGACCTGCCGCGCGGTGCCGCCGACGTCCCCGCGAAGTTCAAGGGCCAGGCGTGGGCCAGGCTCGGCGTGGACGTCGACCACGACTTCGAGCCCCTCTACGTGGTCTCCGCGGACAAGAAGTCGCTGGTCACCGAGCTCAAGGAAGCGTTGAAGGACGTCGACGAGCTCTACCTCGCGACAGACGGTGACCGCGAGGGCGAGGCCATCGCGTGGCACCTCCTCGAGACGCTCAAGCCCAAGGTCCCGGTTCGCCGGATGGTCTTCCACGAGATCACCGAGTCCGCGATCCAGGCCGCCGCCGCGAACCCGCGTGACCTCGACCAGGACCTGGTCGACGCGCAGGAGACCAGGCGCATCCTCGACCGCCTCTACGGCTACGAGGTCAGCCCGGTCCTGTGGAAGAAGGTCATGCCGAAGCTCTCGGCGGGCCGCGTGCAGTCCGTGGCGACGCGTCTGGTCGTGGAGCGCGAACGCGAACGCATGAAGTTCGTGAGCGCGAGCTACTGGGACATCTCCGCGCAGATGGACGCCGGTGCCGAGGCCACGCCGCGTCAGTTCGGCGCGCGTCTCGTGGCCGTCGACGGCACGAGGCTCGCCACGGGCCGCGACTTCGGCTCGGACGGCAAGCTCACCGGCAAGGCCGACGTGGTCGTGCTGGACGAGCAGCAGGCCCGCGCGATCTCCGCCGGGCTGCAGAACGCGCCGGTCAAGGTCGCGTCCGTCGAGGAGAAGCCGTACAGCCGCAAGCCGTACGCGCCGTTCATGACCTCGACGCTGCAGCAGGAGGCGGGCCGCAAGCTGCGGTTCTCCGCCGACCGCACGATGCGCACGGCCCAGAAGCTGTACGAGAACGGCTACATCACCTACATGCGTACCGACAGCACCACGCTGTCGGAGACCGCGATCAACGCGGCGCGCACGCAGGCCACGGACCTCTACGGCGCTCAGTACGTCGCCAAGGAGCCGCGCCAGTACACGCGCAAGGTCAAGAACGCGCAGGAGGCCCACGAGGCGATCAGGCCGGCGGGAGAGACCTTCCGCACGCCCGGTCAGGTCGCCGCCGAGCTGGACGCCGACGAGTTCAAGCTCTACGAGATGATCTGGCAGCGCACGATCGCGTCCCAGATGGCCGACGCGCGGGGCAACACGACCAGCATCCGCATCCAGGGCCGTGCCGCGACGGGCCAGGAGGTCACGTTCGCCGCGTCCGGCCGCACGATCACGTTCGCCGGCTTCCTCAAGGCCTACGTCGAGACCGTCGACGCCGAGGCCGGCGGCGAGTCGGACGACGCGGAGTCGCGCCTGCCGCAGCTGGTCAAGGACCAGGACCTGACGATCGCGGAGCTGTCCGCGGACGGCCACACCACGTCGCCGCCCTCGCGCTTCACCGAGCCGTCGCTGATCAAGACGATGGAAGAGCTCGGCATCGGCCGTCCCTCCACCTACTCGTCGATCATCAGCACCATCCAGGACCGCGGCTACGTCTGGAAGAAGGGCGCCGCGCTGGTCCCGTCGTGGGTGGCGTTCGCCGTGGTCGGCCTGCTCGAGGGCCACTTCGGCCGCCTGGTCGACTACGACTTCACCGCGGCGCTGGAAGACGAGCTGGACGGCATCGCCGCAGGTCGTCAGCAGCGCACGACGTGGCTGTCCGGCTTCTACTTCGGCGGCAGCATCGGCCCGGACGGCTCGATCGGCCGCTCCGGTGGCCTGAAGAAGCTGGTCGGCACGGGTGTCGAGGACATCGACCCGCGCGAGGTCAACTCGATCCCGCTGTTCAGCGACGCCGAGGGCCGCACGGTCGTCGTGCGCGTCGGCCGGTTCGGGCCGTACCTGGAGCGCGAGGTCGACGGTGCCGCCCAGCGCGCGAACCTGCCGGACGACCTGGCGCCGGACGAGCTGACCAGCGAGATCGCCGAGAAGCTGTTCTCGACGCCGCAGGAAGGCCGATCGCTCGGCACCGACCCGGTCTCGGGCAACGAGATCGTGGCCAAGGAAGGCCGCTTCGGTCCGTACGTGACCGAGGTCCTGCCCGATCCCGCCGAGAACGGCACGACGTCGAAGGCGAAGGCGCCGAAGCCGCGCACCGGCTCGTTGTTCAAGTCGATGTCGCTGGACACGATCACGATCGACGACGCGCTGATGCTGCTCTCGCTGCCGCGCGTCGTGGGCAAGGACCCGGAGACGGGTGCCGAGATCACCGCGCAGAACGGCCGTTACGGCCCGTACCTGAAGAAGGGCACGGACTCGCGGTCGCTGACCGACGAGGCCCAGATCTTCTCGGTCACGCTGGAAGAGGCCCTGAAGATCTACGCGGAGCCGAAGAAGCGCGGTCGTGCCGCCGCCGCACCGCCGTTGCGCGAGATGGGCAACGACCCGGTGTCGGGCAAGCCGATGGTGATCAAGGAGGGCCGCTTCGGTCCGTACGTCACCGACGGTGAGGCGAACGCGTCGCTGCGCAAGACGGACAGCGTCGAGTCGATCACCGACGAGCGCGCGGCGGAGCTGCTGGCCGAGAAGCGCGCCAAGGGGCCGGTCAAGAAGAAGGCTCCGGCGAAGAAGCCCGCGGCCGCGAAGAAGCCGGCCGCCGCGAAGAAGGCTCCGGCCAAGTCCAAGAGCTAGCTGTTCGGAGGTGGCGGTGCCGATCAACGAGTTCGGTCCGGACGGGACTCAGGCCCCGCCGCCTCCCAAGCTGTTCCCAGACCCGCTGGCCGGGCTGGTGACGGCCGACAAGTGGCTCGCTCCTCAGTGGACCTCCGGGTACTCCACGTCACGTGTGTCGGTGCCTACACCGCCGGTGCCGACGGAGGAGATGCGGCAGGCCATCTGGCAGGCGATGGAGCAGGAGCAACGGCGGCCGCGCGGGCGTCGTCAGCGAGCGCCTCAGCCGCAACCGCAGCTGGGCCTGCAAGCATTCGCGCCGGCACAGCAAATACAAGGCGTGCAACAACAACAGCCTGCCAAGAAGTCCGGTGGAGTGGCCGCGTTCATCGGTTGCCTGATCGTGATCGGTTTCTTCGTGCTGGTGGTCGTGAACATTCTTGGGGCGATCTTCAGCCCCTGACGCTGAGAGTCGGGCGTTGGGCCGTGCTCGCTCCGGTTACCCTGATCCCACGGGTTGGGCCGATTAGGGGTGACTGACATTCAGGACGCGGACACAGGAGTGACCGAGGCGGGCCTCGCGGGGCCGGCCCAGTCCAGCGTGTCCACGGTTCACCGGCTGCGTTCGGTGCTCGCGATCCGGCCGTTCCGGAGGCTGTGGCTCGTCACCTACCTGTGCAGCGTCGGTGACTGGCTGTCGTTGCTCGCGCTGACCGGCCTGGTCTCCGAGATGATGCACAGCTACCAGTGGCAGTCGTTCGCGTTGTCGCTGGTCGTGCTCACGCAGCTGCTGCCGGGCATCCTCTTCGCGCCCATCGGTGGCGTGCTCGCGGACAAGTTCGACCGCCGCAAGGTGATGGTGGTCTGCGACGTCCTGCGCGGCTCGTTGTTCATCTCGATCGCGCTGATCGGCTCACCGATCTGGCTCTTCGTGGCGAACTTCCTGGTCGGCTGCTGCGCGATGTTGTGGATCCCGGCCAAGGAGTCGGCGGTCCCGAACCTGCTGCGCCGCCCGGACCAGGTGGAGTCGGCGAACCAGCTCGGCCTGGTGATGACCTACGGCATCTCGACGATCAGCGGCTTCGGCCTGTACTCGCTGATCGCGGGCATCCCCGGCTACCTGAACCTGCAGGGCGGGAACCTCGAGTTCCGCATCGCGACCATCGCCGTGATCATCAACGGCCTGCTGTACTTCACCTCCGCGATCCTGATCGCGACCAGGTTGCCTGAGCTGTCCGGCCGCGCCTCGACCAGGAAGAAGGAGGTCGAGGCCGACAAGCCGGGCTTCGTCGCGATGTTCCGCGACGGCATCCGCTTCGCCGCCGCGACACCGCTGGTCCGCGGCCTGGTGATCGGCATGATCGGCGCGTTCGCCGCGGCCGGTGTCGTGATCGCGACCGCCAAGCTCTACGCCGAGTCGCTGCTCGGCGGCGCCTCGACGTTCGGCCTGCTGTTCGTGGCCGTGTTCGTCGGCCTCGCGCTGGGCATGGCCACCGCACCCCGGCTGGCCCGCCGCCTCGCCTACAACCGCCTGTTCGGCGTGACGATCGTGGGCGCGGGCATCACGCTGGTGCTGGTCGCGCTGGCCCCGCACCTGTGGATCGCGCTGCTGATGGTGGCGCTGGTCGGTGCGTGCGCGGGCGTGGCGTTCCTGACCGGCCTGACGATCGTGGGCTCGCAGGTCGAGGACGAGATGCGCGGCCGCACGGTCGCGTTGATCCAGTCCTTGCTCAAGATCGTGCTGTTCGGCGCCTCCGCCGGTGCCCCGCTGGTCGTGGCACTGCTGCAGAAGCGCCAGGTCAGCGTCTTCGGTCACCCGATGGAGGTCGACGCGACCCGCCCGGTGATGCTCGCCGGCGCGGTGATCGCGATCGTGCTGGGGCTCGTCGCGTACCGGCAGATGGACGACCGGCGTGAGGAGCCGGTGTTGTCTTCGCTGTTCGCGGCCATTCGCGGGCGCAGGCAGTCCAAGGGGTTGTTGATCGCGGTCGAGGGTGACACCCGTGAGGACACCTCGGTGCAGGCTCGCCGGTTGGCCGCCGCTCTGCGTGCCGAGGGCGTCGAGGTGCTGCTGGCCGCCGATCCCGAGCACGACGAACGCCGTTTGCGCACGATGCTGTCGTCCGTCGAACTGGCTGGTGTGCGCGCACAGGCGTTGGTCGCTGCCGCAGTCCGTGCCGATGTCGTCGAACGGCAGGTGCGCCCAGCTCTGGACGAAGGTTCCGTCGTCGTGATGGAGCGCTACGTCGACTCGCCGCTCGCCCACTTCACCGCCACCAGCTCGTTGGAACACCAGGAGCTCGAAGGGCTGGTCGACTGGGCCACCGGCCGGCTGCGGCCTGATCTGACGATCCTGCTGGACCGGCCGGTGGCCGACGGCAAGTCGATCGCGCTGGAGCACCACTGGCGGGTGCAGCGGCTGCTGAGCGAGATGGCTGCCGCTGATCCGGACCGGTACGTGGTGGTCGAGGCCGACGGGGATGTCGACGCGGTGGCCGAGCGGGTCCGGACCGCAGTCGTCCCGCTGCTGGCCACCCGCAAGCGGGCGGTCCCCGAAGCCGCGGTCTGATCCCGCGCTGGAAGACTGGTCGTCATGAGCGTGTGGGACGAGGTGGTCGGCCAGCCGGACGCGGTGGCGACCCTGTCTGCGGCCGCTGAGGCGGCTGCCGCGATCGTTGCCGGAGGAACGCCTGCTCCTGGCGCCATGACGCACGCCTGGCTCTTCACCGGCCCGCCCGGCTCCGGCCGTTCGTCCACCGCTCGTGCCTTCGCCGGCGCTCTGCAGTGCGTGGTGACCGACGACCGGCCTGGCTGTGGTGAGTGCGCCGGGTGCCGGACCACCTTGCACGGCACCCACGCGGACGTGCGGGTCGTCGCTCCCGAGGGACTTTCGATCTCGGTCGCCGAGATGCGCGCCCTCGTGCAGATCTCCGCTCGCCGGCCGACCTCTGGCCGGTGGCAGGTGGTGATCATCGAGGACGCCGACCGGCTGACCGAGGGCGCGGCCAACGCGTTGCTGAAGGCCGTCGAGGAACCGCCGGACCGGACGGTGTTCCTGCTGTGCGCGCCTTCCGACCATCCGGACGACGTGTCGGTGACCATTCGTTCGCGGTGCCGGCTGGTGTCGCTGGGCTCGCCACGTCCTGCGGCCATCGCGTCGGCGTTGGAGGCTGCGGACGGCGTTCCGGCCGAGATGGCTTCGTGGGCCGCTTCCGTTTGCGGTGGGCATGTCGGGCGGGCGCGGCGGCTGGCCGTGGATTCGGACGCCCGGGCCCGGCGGGAGGCCGTGCTGCGGATTCCTCTCGCCTTGCGCAAGCCTGCCGACGTGTTCACCTGTGCCGATGAGCTGATCAAGGCGGCTGAGGACGACGCTTCCACCGCGAACGAGTCTCGCAACGAGGCTGAGCGGGAGGCGTTGGAGACGGCCATGGGAGCCGGCGGCACAGGTAAGGGGACTGCTGCTGCCACCCGTGGGGCCAAGGGCGCGTTGAAGGATCTGGAGAAGAGGCAGAAGTCTCGGGCCACTCGGACTCAGCGCGACTCGTTGGACATGGCCTTGGTGGACTTGGCCGGGTTCTACCGGGACGCGCTGGTAACGCACACCGGGTCGGAAGCCGCACTGATGCATCCGGACCGCGCCGGCGACTCCCGGACCGCTGCTGCCCAGTGGTCGCGGGAGTCGATCCTGCGGCGGTTGGAGGCGGTGCTGGCCTGCCGGGAGGCGATCGAGGTCAACGTGAAGCCGCGCATCGCGATCGAGGCGATGGTGACCACGTTGCACCGCGGCTAGGCCCAGCCGAGCGCCGCCGACACCTCACCCGCAGCCTGCACCACCCGCGGTCCGAGCGCGATCAGCTCCTGCAGCGAGTGCTCCATCGCCAGCGAGGACGCGCTCAGCCCGCCGATCACCACACCGGCGTGGTCCCGGATCGCGGCACCCACGCACCGGACGCCGAGCTCGTTCTCCTCGTCGTCCAGTGCGAACCCGGATCGCCGCACCCTCGACAGCTGCGACTTCAGCCGCGACGCCGAGGTGATGGTGTGCGGGGTGCGGCCCGGCAGCCCCGTGCGGGCGATGTAGGCCTCCAACTCCGAGGCCGACTGCGAGGCCAGGACCGCCTTGCCGATGGCGGTCCCGTGGGCCGGTAGGGACATGCCCAGCCGGGACGCCATGCGGTAGGGCTTGTTGGCCTCGATCTTGTCGACATAGACCAGCTCGTCGCCGAAGAGGACGGCCAGGTGCACTGTGCAACCCGTGGATTCCTGCAGGGCGCGCAGGAACGGCCGTGCTCGCTCCACCGTGTCCAGAGGGCGCAGGACCTTGCCCGCCAGCGCGAGGATTCGCGGGCCCGTCAGGTAGCCGTCCGAGCCCATGGTTGCGAAGCCTCGGTCCACCATGGTCTGGAGGAGCCGGTGGACGGTGGACTTGGGCAGGCCTGTCACGCGCGCGATGTCGGTGATGCGCGAGTGGTCGGCCAGGGCCTCCAGCACGGCGAGCGTCTTTTCGACGGCGGTATCGGTCATCTCGCCAGCCAGCCTCCGTCGACCACCAGTACGTGTCCGGTCACATAATCGGACGCGGCAGACGAAAGGAACACCGTTGGGCCGACCAGATCTTCTGGTTTGCCCCAACGGCCAGCTGGGATTCGGGCCCGGATCGATGGTTCGCGGTCCGGGTCGGCTCGCAGAGGGGCTGTGTTGTTCGTTTCGATGTAGCCCGGTGCGATGGCGTTGACCTGCACGTTCGACGCAGCCCACTCGTTGGCGAGGAGCTTGGTCATGCCTACCAGGGCGTGTTTGGAGGCTGTGTAGGCCGAGACCAGGATGCCGCCCTGGAACGACAGCAGTGAGGCGATGTTGATGACCTTGCCGCTGCCCTGGGCGATCATGTGGCGGCCGCAGAGCTTGGAGATCTCGAAGGCCGAGTCCAGGTTCACGGCCATGATCCGCTGCCAGTCGGACAGGGAGACGTCGACGGCGGCGCCGCGGTGGATCGTGCCGGCGTTGTTGACCAGGATGTCCACGCCGTGTTCGGCGAGGACCGGGGTCAGGGCCGGCTCGATCGAGGCCGGATCCGAGAGGTCCAGGGACACGGTGGCGAGGGCTGGGGCCACGTCTTCGAGGTCGCCCCTGCCGACGAGGATCAGCTCGGCGCCGGCTTCGTGGAGGCCCTGGGCGATGGCTCGGCCGATGCCGGTGCGGGCTCCGGTGACGAGGGCGGTTTTGCCGTTGAGCGAAAAGTTCACCTGAGCTCCGTGACGGCGACCGGGTCCATGTCGTCGTAGGCCTGGTTTTCGCCGCCCATGGCCCAGACGAACGTGTACGAGTGCGTCCCTGCTCCACTGTGGACGGACCACGACGGGGAGATCACGGCCTCTTCGTTGCGCACCACGATGTTGCGGGTGTTCTGGGGCTCGCCGCAGAGGTGGATGACGCGGTGGTCTTCGGGGAGGTCGAAGTAGAGGTAGCACTCGGTGCGGCGGTCGTGGGTGTGCGGCGGCATGGTGTTCCAGACGCTGCCCGGCGCCAGCGAGGTCACGCCCAGGACCAGCTGCGAGGAACGGATGCCGTCGGCGTGCACGAACTTGCGGATCTCGCGGACGTTCGCGGTGCTCTGGTCACCCAGCTTGAGGACGTCCACCTCGTCGAAGCGGGCCACTTCCGTTGGGAACGAGGCATGGGACGGGGTGGAGAAGAGGTAGAAGCGGGTGTCCTCGTCGGAGGCGGAGAACTCGACGTCCACGGCGCCCTGGCCGATGTAGAGGCAGTCGCGCGTACCGAGTTCGTGCTCGGTTCCGTCCACGGTAACCGTTCCGGAACCGCGGATCGCGAGGACGGCGAGCTCGCGGCGTTCGCAGAAGTGCGCTGACCGGAGCGGGGGAGCGCTCTCAAGCTTCAGCGGGTGACCTGGTGCCGGGGTCGCGCCGCCGATGACGATGCGGTCCTCGTGCGTGTAGACGGTCCGGATCTCACCCGGTACGAAGAGGTCGTCCACGAGGTAGTGCTGCCGCAGCCCGTCGGTGTCGAAGCCCGGCAACTGCGCCGGATGGGTCGAGTGCCTGATTTGCATCTGAGGATGCCTTCCGATCGGGGCGGCGGAATGACACGATGTGCGCCGACCAACATGGAACTACGTTCCGCGCAATGGAACAAGCCTGAGACCTCCACGCCGCCGGAGTTCAGGCTTATGAAAGGCGGCCTTGGTGTACCAGCAGAATCCGAATCCGACAGGATCGTTGTTCCTGTCGGCTCTGCTCGCGTTGATACCGCTCGTTGCCGTGCTCGTGCTGCTCGGCGGTCTCAAGTGGAAGGCTCATTGGGCGGGGTTGACCGCTCTTGTGCTCGCGATCGGCGTCGCGATGTTCGGCTACTCGATGCCGATCGGGCAGGCGCTCAACTCGGCGGCGTTCGGTGCGGCGACCAGCGTGCTCGTGGTCCTGTGGATCACGTTCAACGCCATCTGGATCTACAACCTGACGGTCCACAGCGGACATTTCGCGGTGCTGCGCAGGTCGTTCAGCTCCATCAGCGACGACCAGCGGGTGCAGGCGATCGTCATCGCGTTCTCGTTCGGCGCCCTGCTCGAGGCGCTGGCCGGTGGCGGTGGGCCCGTCGCGATCTGCTCGGTCATGCTGATCGCGCTGGGCGTCGACCCGATGAAGGCGGTGGCGCTGGCGCTGATCGCCGACACCGCGCCGGTGGCGTTCGGCGGCATGGGCAACCCGATCACGGTCCTCAACACGGTCACCGGGCTGCCGGCTGACACGTTCGGCGCGATGACCGGTCGCCAGGTGCCGATCCTGGCGTTGCTCGTGCCGTTCGTGCTGGTCTTCGTGGTGGACGGCAAGCGCGGCCTCAAGCAGGCGTGGCCGGCGGCGTTGGTGGCGGGCGGCTCGTTCGCGATCACGCAGTACCTCGTGTCGAACTTCTGGTCCTACAAGCTGTGCGACATCATCGCGGCCATCGTCTCGATGCTCGCGGTGATCGTGCTGGCGCGGGTGTGGCAGCCGGAGCGGTCGATCCCGCCGGTCATCGCGGGCGGTGCGACGACGGACTCGCGGCGTGACGTGATCATGGCGTTCAGCCCGTACGCGATCATCGTGGTGATCTTCTCGGTCGCGCAGATCGTGCCGGTGAAGAAGTTCCTCGACTCGTTGACCTACAAGTTCCTCTGGCCCGGCATGCACCTGACGAACGCGGCCGGCAAGCCGATCAAGGTCGAGTACGCGCTGAACTGGGCGTCCGCGACCGGCTCGTTGCTGTTCCTGTCCGGCCTGATCACGATGGTCCTGCTCGGGATCAGCGCTCGCAAGGGGCTCGAGATCTACGGCCAGACGATCAAGCAGTTCAGCTGGGCGATCGTCGCGATCCTCGCGGTGTTCTCGCTGTCGTACGTCATGAACTACTCCGGCCAGATCACGACTCTGGGCCTCTGGCTCGCGGGGACCGGCGCGTTCTTCGCGTTCCTGTCGCCGGTCGTCGGCTGGTTCGGTGTCGCGATCACCGGTACGGACGCGGGCTCCAACGCGTTGTTCGGCGGTTTGCAGGTCACCGCGGCGCAGCAACTCGGCACGTCGCCGTTCCTGTTCGGCGCCTCGAACAGCTCGGGTGGCGTGATGGCAAAGATGATCTCGCCGCAGAACCTGGCGATCGGCACCGCGGCGGCAGGTCTCGTGGGACGTGAGGGCGACCTGTTCCGCAAGGTGTTCGGCTGGAGTCTGTTGCTGCTGCTGGTGACCTGTGTGGTCGCGTACCTGCAGTCGACACCGGTGCTCGGATGGATGGTGCCATGACGTTCAGTCGCAGAACCCTGCTCGGTGCGGCCGCGGCGGCGCCGATCGTCGCCGGAGCCGCGGGTGAGGCGTCGGCTGCCTCCTCGCGGTTGTTCCGGGAGTCGCTCGACTTCGCGTTGCAGCGGCTGCGTCAGGTCGCGCCGAACGTCACCTCGTTCCCCGAGGAGACGAAGTTCGAGAAGTGGACCTACGTCAACTCCGGTGGCTGGGTCGGCGGTTTCTGGCCGGGCATGCACTGGCTCGCGTTCCTGGACAGCGGCGACGAGCAGTTCAGGAAGTGGGCCGTGGAGTCTGCGTTGAGGCTCTCGCCGCGGCGCACCGACACGTCGATCCACGACCTGGGCTTCCTCTTCTACCCGTCGTGGGTGACGGCGTACCGGCTCACGAACGACGTGTCGTGGCGTGACGGCGCGGTGCAGGCCGCGTCGTCGTTGATCCAGCGCTACAACGACAAGGGCCGCTTCATCAGGGCGTGGGGAGCGCTCGGCACGCCGACCAACGCGGGCCGGGCGATCATGGACACGATGATGAACCTCGACCTGTTGACGTTCGCGTCGGAGCAGACGGGGGAGTCGCGGTTCCTGGACGTCGCGGTGGCGCACGCCGAGACCACGCGGTTGAAGTTCATCCGGCCGGACGGGTCGACGCCGCACGTCTTCGACTTCAACCCGGACACCGGCGAGGACATCGGGCCCAACACGAACCAGGGCTACAGCCCGACGTCGTGCTGGTCGCGTGGTCAGGCGTGGGGCATCTACGGCTTCACCACGATGTACCGGCGTTGTCATCGTCGTGAATTCCTTGAAGCTGCCCGGAAACTCGCGGACTTCGCGTTGGACGCCCTTACGCCAGACCACATTCCGGTGTGGGACTACCGCTCACCGTTGGCGCCCAACGACGTCAAGGACTCGTCGGCGGGCGCCATCATGGCGTGCGGTCTGCTCGACCTGGCCGCGGTCTCTGGCCGGTTGTCGTACCGCGTTGCGGCGTTGCGGATCCTGGATGCGTTGTGCCGCACGTGTTTGACGACCCGTGCCGAGAAGCACGAGGCCGTCCTGGCGCGCGGCACCCGCAACCGCCGTACCGAGACCGGCATCGAGGTTTCCCTGCCCTACGGCGACTACTACCTCATGGAGGCGTTGCTCAGGGTCCTGAAACCCCGGGAGCTCGGCCGCGCGATCGGCCTGTCCTGACCGGCAGCGCGGCCACCAGGACCACGCCCGCGAGCAGCAGTCCCGTGCCGACCCAGAACAGCGGGATCGACTGGTACGCGGCGTTGGTGTAGGCGAGCGGCGGCGTCTTCTGCTTGGGAGGCGCCGCTGGTCCGCCTGGTTCCTGGGTCGCGGGCGGCTGCGCGGTCCCGCAGACCACGCCACCCTGCGGCGCCGCGGCCCGCACGATCTGCTCGCCGAGCGAGATCTGCGCCAGCGCCGTGGGCAGGTTCGGCAGCTTCAGCTTGTCCGTCGGCAGCAGCTGCACGTCGAGCATCCGTGCCGTGGCCCCCAGCTGGAACCCGCTGAACCCGTTGCCGCTGAAGCCCGCCTTCTTCTCGTTGAGCCCGGCGATCTGCAGCTTGACGACCACCAGGTCGAGCAGCAAGGGGATGTCCAGCGCCGGGTGCGCGGCGTCCAGCGTGCCGAGCTCCTTGCCGTTCTGGCTGACCTTGAGCACCGGCGCGGTGTACGTGATCTTGGAGGTCGCCTCGTCCCCGGTGGCGGTCGCCGTGAGCGTCGGCGGCGTCGCCACGTCGATCTTGATGCCACCCGCGATCTCCACGCTGACCGCGCGCATGGTCGACGTCGACTCGACCGCCTTGTTCTTGCTGCCGGGCAGGTCCACGAGCTTGACGTTCGAGTTCGCCTCGAACGTGTCCGGGATGCTGATCAGGCTCTTGGACGGCAACGGCACCTCGGCCGGCAGTGCACTGAGCACTTCAAGGCCCGCGAGGCTCGTCTTCGCCGTGGCCAGCGGGCTGACGCACGGCCCGAGCTTCTCGTCCCACCGCGCCTGCACGCTGCCGTTGAGCACCTTGAGCTTCCCGAGCGGCGTCTCGGGAATCGGCAGCCCGCCGGTGGTCGGCTGCGGGTTGTCCGGAATCGCCGTCTGCACCAGCGTCCCCGGCGACTGCGGCGACCGCCCGGCCACCGCGAACCCGAACGGGTTGGCCTGCGTGACCACCCGCTCGGTGCTCAGGAACGCCTCGGTGTTGACCTGCGCACTAGCCAGCCCCAGCCCGAACTCGGTGACCGACTGCTTCGGCAACTGGTCGCTCAGCCCGGGCAGGATCGTGTTCGTGGGCACCCCCTGCGGCCCGAGCCTGACCACTGACAGCCCGGTCCCGGCATCCCCGACCGCGTGCGCCAGCGACTGCGGCCCGTTCGGCGCCGAAGCGGGCGGCTGGTTCGGGTCGCGCGGCCCCGGCACCGGTGTGGTCGGAGGCTGCGCGAGCGCGGGCGCCGCGACGAGCGCGAGCAACAACCCGGCCAGCGGCACGGACAACGATCGGTGCATGAACCACTCCTCGGCGGCTAGGAGGTGGTGACCTCGGTCACGGTCCGTACAACGAAGCCGACCCCCGTGAGTAACGCGGTTGCGGGTCGGTTATAGTTGTCGCGTCTCGCCGCCTTAGCTCAGTCGGCCAGAGCGGCTCACTCGTAATGAGCAGGTCATCGGTTCGATTCCGATAGGCGGCTCGGTGAGACGGAAGGGCCAGGTCACTCGTTGACCTGGCCCTTCCTCTGTTTCACGGCGCTTCTACTGCGGGCTGATCTCGCAGCGCGACTCGAACTCGACGCCCTTCTCCTCCCAGGTGAAGGCGAGTTGCCACGCGCTGGACGTGTCAGCGGTGCGGTAGACCGGAAAGTGGAGCTGTCCCTCGGGATGCAGCGCGGAGACCTGCTCGTCCTGCAGCCGGTTGAGCGGCGGAGTGCCGAACTCGGTGGCCGACTGGAGGCTCATGCGCAGGTTTTCCGCGACTCCGAGGCCGCTGTTGCGCACGGTGACCGAGATCTGCTCGTTCTGGCCGTCGCCGGGCCCGCCGCCGACGCGGCATTCGGCCACGAGATGCGCGGACGGCCTGATGGGGCGGTGCCGGTGGACGGCAGGGGCGCCGGTGCGGACGAGATCGGCCACGTCCTTTTCGAGCGCGCTTCGTACCTGCTTGGCGAGGTCGTTGAGGCCCTGGAACGAGCCGACGAACCCGTCGCGCTGTGCCTGCTCCTCGAACGAGCGCAGCGCGATGAGCTGTTCGACGTTCAGGTCGCGTGGCAGCGAGCCCTTGGAGAAGTACACGTGCACCTTGGCTCCGCGATTCACCCCGCGCGCGAGTTCCTCCGCTGTTCCCGAGGGGTGCCGGGGAGTCGGCGTGCCAAGCCGCGAGTCGAAGATGCCGATCACGATGTCGGCGTGGTCGACGATCTGCTCGTTGATGGCGCGCTGGGCGTCCATCCGCAGGTCGGGAACGGCGTTGAGCTCCCATCTGAGCGGCATCAGCACGATTCCGCTGGCGATGGCGCGGTCGGCGTTCCAGGATCGGATGACCGATTCGATGGTGTCGCGCTCGTCCGGGACGTCTCCTGGCGACGCGATGAGAACGGTGACGACCAGTGCGGAAAAGCTCATGGATCTCCTCGTCGAATGGTGTCGCCGGCGCCTCAGCTGCCGCCCAGGTCCACCCAGTAGTTCAGGTCGTGACCGTCGAGCTCGTAGCCGGGCTCGTAGATGACCGGGCATCGGCGTTGCAGACGGCGGATCGGTGCCTCGTCGAGTCCGAAGCGTGTGCCGGACAACCGGACCGTGCAGCCGTCCGGGACGAGGTCGAGATGGTCCAGCGACTCGATCGAACCGTTGTCGTGGATGTCGATCGACCGGAGCGCCGGCGTCGCCCTGAGGAACCCGAGGTCGTTGAGCTGCCCGCCCTTCCAGGCGAACGACCTGAGGTTCGGCAGTTTCTCCACCTCGCCGCGGTTCGCGGCGTAGTGGTAGGTGCCGGAGAACCTGCATCCCGAGATGGACACCGCAGCGACGCTGTGCGGGATGTGCAGAAAGCCGGACCCCAGGTCGCTGTCCTGCACCGACAGTTCCCGAAGCCGGGGCAGCCCGATGATCTCGCCCATCTGGTCGCGTGAGATGTCGAAGACCTCGAGCGACCTCAGGTTGTGCAGCTGGCTCAGGGTGGAGATGTTCGCGGAGCTCGTCGCAATCCTGATCTTGAGGGTGCGCAGGGAGTGGCAGCGGGCGATGTCCCAGACGTCCTCCTCGCCGAGCAAGTACCCGAGCTTGAGCATGCTCAGCTTGGAGTTCCTGCGGAGGAAGCCCAACGTCTCGCACCGCAGGCCGCCCTCGACGACGACCGTGTTCAAGCTCGTCAGCGTCGAGATGTGGCCGGTGGGAAGGATGTCGAGGTTGGCGCCGATCGCCGTGGTGTTCGGGTTGGCGACGATGTCCGTCAGCGAAATGACGCGGAGCTGTCTCTTGTTCTTCAGCACGTCGATCCAGTCGACGTTGTTGAGCTGGGTGCTCTCGAGGTGCAACGCCCACAGCTCATCCGGGCCGACTTCGTGCAACGAGTGGACATCCGTGCAGTTGACCAGCGAGATCGCGCGCAGGCTGCGAATTCTGGTCGTCCACGAAAGGTCCTGCAGATCACCGCAGTTCCTCAGCTCCAAGCGGCGGAGGTTGGGCAGCCGGGATGCGGCCGGGAGGTATCCGTCGACGTCCTTCCGAACGCCGTGCACGGTGAGCTGCGCGACGTTGGTCAGACGGCTGATCGGCGGGATTCTCGAGGCGTCGCGCACGGTCAGCGTCAGATCGCCCTTGATCACCTTCAGCACGCGCTTGGCGTAGGACTCGGGGGAGAAGCGGGCGAACGCCTCGGTGAGCGCCGCTGTGTCGCTCGCTGCGCCATCTCGCGCGTAGCTGCTCAGCGCGTCGAGTGCTTCTTCGGTGCCGATCCTCCCCAACGTCTCGATGGCCAGCCGTCGTGTGCTCGCACCTTTGATCCGGTGGCTCGACAGGTAGGAGACGGCGGCGTTGCCGAGGCTCGCGAGCGCCTTCATCTCGGCTTCGTCCTGCGGCGGGAAGATGGTCTCCACCGCGCTTTCCGCGCGTGCGCGGAGCTCGGGAGACATCGTGGTGGCCGCGCCGAGGCATTCCACCAGCACCGACAGGACAAGTCGTTTCTCGGGTCCGTGGTGTTCGGCCACCTTGCCGACCAGCCACTCGACGATCAGGTTGACCGTGTTGAGATCGGCTTCGTAGCAGGCGAACGGGAGTATCGACCACTGGCCGGCCTCCGCGAGCTCGCACATCTTCATCACAGATCCACTGGCTCGGAACGACTTCGACGCCAGATAGTCCTGGATGCTGCGATGCGCGAACTCCGCCTCGTTGGTCGACACGCGTTGGAGGACGATGCTGCGGGCCAGGACGATCTCGGTCCACGTCGATGCCTCCATGCGCGCCTTGCCGAGCAGGGGGAGGGTGTCGGCCAGGATGTCGCGAACCGTCGGCTTGCGGGTCTTCTGCCTGCTGTCGACCTGCACGGTCATCAGGCTGTTCTCCGCCATCGCCCTGGCGACACCGCCGACCAGCATCTCCTTCTTGCGGACGTCCAGCGACTTCCACTCCGGAGGGCATTCGCCGCGTTCACGTTCACGGGCGTCCAACAACGCCGTCACGACGAGGTCGTAGAGCTTGCCGCGTTGCTCGGGAGCGGTCGTGTGCCCGTCCGCGTAGAGGCAGCAGAGCATCGCGGTGAGCAGGGGGCTGTCCGCCATGTCGCTGATGGTCGGCGTGGTCAGGTCCTGCAGCAGTTCCTGTTGCGCCCGGTCGACGTCGCTGGTGTCGATGTTGCTCGCGAGCAGGTACTTGGTGAGGCCGCGGAACCACCTGCGGGCGAGCTCCGAGGACTCGCCCGGTTGCAGAGGGAGCATGGTGACCTGCTGGAAGGCCAGTCGCTGGAACAGGTCCTCCGACAGGCCTTCCGGCCGGGACGTGATGATCAGGTGCGCCGACGGGTAGCGCTCCGCGAGGGACTCGACCCACTCCTCCGCGGTTCTCCGCTGGTCGGACGCGATCTCGTCCCAGCCGTCGAGGAGGATCAACGGGGTCACCAGGTTGCTGCACTCCTGCAGCCACTGCGCTGGCACCTCCTCGCCGAGCTGCGGCAGATAGAGCAGTGACTGATCGGTGAGGTACCTGGAGGTGACGACCTCGCGCAGCCGGACGAACAGGGGGAGGACCGGCCGGTTGTCCGACGACAGGCCGTAAAGCCTCCCCTGTGCGGCGGTGAAAGCGAGCCACTGCACTGCGGTTGTTTTTCCGGATCCCGCCCGGCCGGTCATCACCAGGCGCATTCCGTGACCCGACTTCGCCTCGCGGGCCTCGTGAGTGAGTGAGCCGAGAAGACGGTCCATCGGCATTTCTTTGGACGACGTGGTCTCTTCTTTGTGGCGCAGCCTGCCGGTGAGGTACGAGATGGAGATCGGCACCCTTTTGTGCCACTTCTCCACCGGCAGTCCGAACAGCTCGATGTCCTTCAGCGCTGCGGATATGTCCATTCGCTGCATGTTGACGACGTCGGACGTGGTGCCGGTGCCGGGATCTGCTCGGCGTACCTCGTCCAGGGCGGTTCTGGTGTCCTCGGCCATCTGCGAGGTGTTCACCAGGGTTTGCCACGCCGCTTTGGTCCTGCTCAGCGGAAAGATCTTGGTCCAGGTCAGCAGCAGGTGGCAGCACAGCATCAGAGCGCTGCGAGCGCAGGCGCGGGTCGCGCGGTTGACCCTCGCGGTGTCCCACCCTGGTTCGACCGAAGGCAGGAGCAGTCGGTAGAGCTGGCTGGGGAGTTTGTCATGGATGTTCGGCAGCGAGTCGACCTGCGGTATCAGGTTGGCGAGCGTCGCGGTCGGCGATTCCAACGCGCTCAGGTAACTTTCCAGGACGACGTTCTCGAGGCTGATGGACGGTATTTTGTAGAGTTCTTCGGAGACCTTGTCGATTGCGCTCTCGAATTGTCTCGCCATCTCCCTGGTGGTCCAGTCGACGCCGTGCCTGGAGAGAATTGCCTCGGGCCATTTGTCCACGGCGTCCGGCACGAGGTTGATTGTGTTCCTGCGGTAGGCGTAGGAGATCGCCAGTCGAAGTGCAGTCGTGGCCAGTACATCGGTGGGATTCACGACAATCACCTCGTGCGCTATCGATTCGTGTATACGACATCGACAGGTCAGGGCGGTCTGTTACGAGACAGTCGGCAAGTTACTCCAACTAGGTTGATTGCGGGCTCAGCCGCAGCTGGTGAGGGCCTGCTCCAGCGCTGAACGTTCCGCTGGCGCCACGCTCAACCCGTACGCCACCTTCACCGTGACGTAGATCCGCGAGTAAGAGCACGCATACGACGCGTTGGGCGGCATCCACTCGTCGGGCGTCTTGTCGCCCTTCGACTGGTTGACCTTGCCCGAGACCGCCACGAGGTTCCGCAGGTCGTTCGCCGCCGCCACGCGCTTCTCTGCAGGCCACCCGGCCGCTCCGCTGCGCCACATCTCGGCCAGCGGCACCACGTGGTCGATCTGGATCTTCGAGACGGTGGTGACGCGGGTGCCGGTGTACGGGTCGTCCAAACTTCCGGACTGCACGGAGCACCGGCCGGGTTTGCGCGTGACTCCGGAAAGATCGCGGGCGAGGACCTGGCTGCGCTGGTCGCAGCCGTCGCCGTCGGTGTCGAACCACGGCTGGCCGAACACACACGCCTGACCATCAGCGCAGTCGCGTACGTAGCCGTCCAGACGGCCTGGCGTCGCAACGACAAGCGCCGCGAGAGAGGTGCGGGCCGAAGCGGCGTCGAGGGTGCCGGTTGGCACGCGGTCCACCTGAGGACCGGGTGACAGGGGTAGAGCGGAACAGCCGGCAAGCAGGATGATCAGCAACAGCCACCGCATGAGAGAGACGTACCCGCCGGCAGAGCACGCGATGGCCGCTCAACGGCGTAACTCTGGGGGACAGATGTCCGAAGTCAACGCGCTCGCCGACCGCCTCTTCGACACCATTCTCGACCGCTATCCGCTCGATGCCAGCCTGATGGGCTTCGATCTCGACCACGCCTCGCTCGTCGATCACAGCGAGGACGCCGAACGGCAGTACGCCACCAGGTTGCAAGCCATCGCACAAGCAGCGCAACGGCTCCAGCCCGCGGACCTCTCCGAGCGCCTCACGCTCGGGATCGTGCTGCACGAGGTGCGCACGCAGTCCAGCCAGATCGACGCGAGGCAGATCGAGTTCGGCATCAGCGGCAACCTTCGCGGGGTGTTGCCGGGGACGCTCGCGTTCCTGCCGCGCGTGCCGGTCGCCACCGAGGAGCAGAAAGCCGGTTACTTGCAACGGTTGCGGGGGCTCGAAGGGTTCTTCGCCACGATGATCGAGCGGCACCGCGCGGGGTTCGCGAACGGCCTCACGCCGGTGAAACACCTGGTGGAGCAGGCAATTGAGCTGATGGACGGTCATCTCGAGAACCTCGACGCGTTCGACGTCCTGGACGGCGCGCGCGAAATGATCGATGCACACGTCAAGCCCGCCATCGAGAACTACCGCGCTTTCCTGCGGAACGAAGCGTTGCCGCTCGGACGCGACACCGAGCACCCCGGCCTGTGCTGGCTGCCCGGCGGTGACGAGGTGTACCGGGTGGCGGTTCGCGAGCACACGACCGAGGACCTCGACCCGGAAGAGCTGCACGCCACCGGTCTGAGGCTCATCGAGGACCTCAAGCGCGAGTTCGCCCAGTACGGCGATGACGTGTTCGACCGCATCCGCAACGACGTCGGGTTCCGTCACAGCAGCGGCGAGGAGATGCTCGAAGCCGCGCGAACCGCCGTCGCGAAGGCCGAAGCCGTTGCGCCCCGGTGGTTCCGCACGATGCCGGACCAGAAGTGCGCGATCGAGGAGGCGCCGCCGTCGGTGCCCGCACACGTGCCGCCGCACTACTTCGGCGCCTCTGAGGACGGCAGCCGGCCCGGCACGTACTTCGTCAACACCAAGGAACCGCAGAACCGGCTGAAGATCGAGGACGAGGCCACGGCGTACCACGAGGCCGTGCCGGGGCATCACTTCGAGTACTCCAAGGCGGCGCTGCTCAAGGACCTGCCCGTGGTCCGTCGCAAGTCCCCGATCAGCGTCTTCGGCGAGGGCTGGGCGCTCTACTGCGAACGCCTCGCCGACGAGATGGGCCTGTACAGCAGCGACGAGTCGAGGCTGGGGATGCTCACGATGGACGCCATGCGCGCGGGACGGCTCGTCGTCGACACTGGTCTGCACGCCAAGGGGTGGAGCCGGCAGCAGGCCGTCGACTTCCTCGTCGAGAACACCCCGATGGCGCTCATGCAGATCGAGTCCGAAGTGGACAGGTATCTCGGCGAACCGGGTCAGGCGCTCGCGTACATGGTGGGGCGCCTCAAGTTCCAGGAGCTGCGCAGGAAGGCCGAAGCGCAGGGCCGGGACGTCCGCGACTTCCACGAGGTCGTGCTCAGCCAGGGCAGGCTCACGCTCGCGCTGCTCGACGAGGTCGTCGACGCGTGGCTCGCCGATGCATAGCTCGCCGATGCGTGACCTCGCGGACCAGCTGTCCGGCCTGATGTTCGACCACCACACCCTGAGGGCGAACCTGCTGGGGTTGCGCGACGACGGCGTGCTCGAGGACCACAGCGAAGAAGCGGACCAGAGCCATCTGCTGCGCTACCGGGAGATTCGCCGAGAAGCGGGCCGGCGAACCGCGGAGACCGAGGACGACCGCATCACCAAGGATCTCGTGCTGCACCTGGCACAGGCGGAAATCGACACGATCGAGTCGAAGATCGTCGAGTTCGGCGTGAGCGGGTACCTCCAGTCCGCGGTGCCGGAGCTGCTCTACTTCCTGCCTCAGCTGAAGAGCCATCACGCCGTGCCGCAGTTCCTCGCCACAGTCGCCGAGCGGCACCGCGCGGGCGTCGCCGCGGGCCGGATGCCGGTCAAGCACCTCGTGGAACAGACGATCGCACTCGTGGACCAGCACGACGTGCCGGGGTTGCGGCACTATCGCGACGTGCTGCGGAACGACGTCCTGCCGTTCGGCCGGGACACCGAGCACGCCGGGCTGTGCTGGCTGCCGGACGGCGAAGCGCTGTACCGCAAGATGATCCGCACGCACACGACGCTGGACCTCGACCCGCGCGAACTGCACGCCACCGGCCTCGCGCTGGTCGAGAACCTGAAGAGCGAGCTCGGTGACCATCGAGGTGTCAGGTACAGCAGCGCCGAGGAGATGCTCCACGACGCCGAGGCGGCCCTGCGAAGGGCGGAAACCGTTGCCCCGCAGTGGTTCCGGACGGTTCCCGACCAGCATTGCGCGATCACCGAGGTCGCGCGGGAAGCGCCCGCCAGCACGCCACCGCACTACGTGCCCTGCGCGCTCGACGGCAGCCGGCCCGGCACCTACTTCGTCAACACCAAAGAACCGCACACCCGGCTGCGCGACATCGCCGAGGCGACCGCGTTCCACGAGGCGGTACCGGGCCATCACTTCGAGAGCGAAAGGATTCTGCTGCTCCAAGACCTCCCCCTGCTGCGTCGCAAGGCCCGCGTCACGGCGTTCAGCGAGGGCTGGGCGCTCTACTGCGAACGCCTCGCCGACGAGATGGGCCTGTACAGCAGCGAGGAGTCGAGGCTCGGCATGCTCACGAACGAGGCCAAACGCGCGGGCAGGCTCGTCGCCGACACCGGCCTGCACGCGCTGGGCTGGAGCCGGGAGCAGGCCGTCGGCTACCTGCTCGCCAACACCCCGATGCCGCGCGAGCTCGTGGAGGGCGAGGTCGACCGCTACCTCGCCCAACCGGGGCAGGCGCTCGCGTACATGATGGGCCGCCTCAAGTTCGACGAACTGCGCACCAGATCCGACGAGGCGGGCAGGGACGTCCGCGACTTCCACGAGGTCGTGCTGAGCAGGGGCCGGCTAACCCTCGCGCTGCTCGACCAGGTCGTCGCGGACTGGCTCGCCGAGGGCTGACCGCATCGCATCCACGTCCAGCAGCCCCTCCCAGCGTGACACGACGAACGTCGCCACGCAGTTGCCGAGCAGGTTCGTGAAGACGCGCATCGAGTCCATGATCCGATCCGCGCCGAGCAGCAACGCGACCGCCGCGGCCGGAATGGAGCCGACCGCGGCGACCGTCGCCGACAACGCCAGGAACGCCGAGCCGGGCACGCCCGCCATGCCCTTCGACGTCAGCACGAGCACCAGCACGATCGTCAGCTGGTCGCCGAGGTCCAACGGCACGTTCAGGGCCTGGGCGAGGAACACGGTGGCGAGCGACAAGTAGATGGAGGCGCCGTCGAGGTTGAACGAGTACCCGGTAGGCAGCACCAGACCGACGGACGCGGGTGCGCACCCGGCCTTCTGCAGCTTCACCATCATCCGCGGCAGCACGGCCTCCGACGACGCGGTGCCGAGCGCCAGCAGGAACTCCTCCCTCGTGTAACGCAGGAACCGCAGCAGATTCACCCGCGCGAACGTCCACGCGATCACCCCGAGCAACGTGCAGAACAGCAGCGCCGCGCCGTATGCAGACAGGATCAGCCACAGATACGTCCGCAACGAACCCAGTCCGTACTGTCCGACGAGGAAGGCCATCGCGCCGAACGCACCGAGCGGCGCCAGCTTCATCACGTAACCCAGCACGGTGAAGAACGCCAGGTTGACGCGTTCCAGGAGATCCACGACGGGCGTCCCGCGCTCGCCGAGCTGTGCCAGCGCGCAGCCGAACAGGACCGCGAACAGGAGCACCTGGAGCAACGCGTTGCGCGCCAGTGCATCCACGATGCTGGACGGGATGAGGTCCAGCAGGAACTGGACGACGCCGGGGAGATGACCGCCCTGCGTCTTCGTCTCCACCGCAGAGGTGTCCAATGTGGACGGATCCACGTTCATGCCGGAACCCGGCCGCACGACGTTGCCGACCAGCAGGCCCAGTGCTAGTGCGGCGGTCGACACCACCTCGAAGTAGATCAGTGCCTTCACGCCGATCCGGCCGACCGCGCGCAGGTCGCCGACCTTCGCGATGCCCGTCGCCACCACGCAGAAGATCAGCGGCGCGATCACCATCTTGATCAGCTTGATGAAGCCGTCGCCGATCGGCTTCAGGTCGGCGCCGAACGCCCGGAAGAAGTGACCCACCAGCACGCCGGCGACGACCGCGACGAGGAGCTGTAAGAAGAGCGACCGAGTTTTCACATCCCGGAAGCTAAATCTCATTTGTGAGCTATGAAGTGCCCTGGGTGTTACGCCTGCGCCAGCGCCTGGGCTAGGAACGCCTGCCACTTCTCGGCCTGCCCGGTCGCGTCACCGAAGAGGTGGTGGCCGACAGCGCGGGTGCCGTGGAACCGGTACAGGCCATCGGTGCCGCGCACGCTGAGGAACACCCCCGGCAGGTCGTAGGCGAAGTCGACGACCCCGGTGATGCCGAACGGCTCCAGCGTGACC
>NZ_JYJG01000068.1 GCF_000955955.1 Lentzea aerocolonigenes | reverse complement strand
CCCGGCAGGTCGTAGGCGAAGTCGACGACCCCGGTGATGCCGAACGGCTCCAGCGTGACCTCGTCGCCGACCTTCGGGTCGGCAGGCACGCCGAGCGCCGCGAGCAGTCGTGCCCACGCGTCGTCGGGCTGCTCCTGGGGCGCCTGGGCGAACACGTACGTACCGCGGCGGCCGCTGAAGTGCTTGACGTACTGGCCCAGTGTGGCGAGGTACATGTCCCAGCCGTACGAGGTCTGGTCGAGGTACTCGTCGCTCCAGCCGTCGCCGAGGATGCCGCTGTGTACGAACCGGAGCACGGTCGAGCCGCCGTCACGCGCCTCGATCAGGTACTCCATCGCGTGGATCGTGCCGTCGTCTGCCTTGTCGCTCTCATAAGCGAACCGCTTGCCCGGTTCCCAGGCCGTGATCGTCGACGCTTCCTGGAAGAAGCCCAGGTCGAGCGTCATGCGGCCGCCGAGCCGCCCGTCGACCGTGTGCGGGCCCATGAACCACGAGTCGATGCCGGGCCCGGTCGCGATGGCGTCCCAGACCTGCTCCGGGGTCCCCTCGACCTCGACTTCCTTCTTGATCTCGAACTCGCGGGTCACGACTCTTCCTCCTTGGCGCTGACGCTGGGGTGCAGGGCGACGACGACTCGGTGCGCGCGCCCTCCTTCGGCCTGTTCGTCGTGGTACTTCGAGACGAGCTGTGTCACGCAGTTCGCGAGCTCCTCGGCGAACGCGGCGCGGTCGGCCGCGGAGGCGAACCTGATCTCGCCGTCCAGCGCGAACGTCGCGAGCCGCTTCTTCGCCTTGGTCGCGCCGTTGATCAACGTGCCCACGTCGCGCACCAGCCTCGCCGAGACCGCCAGCAACCACCGCGCGGACAACCGGTCAGGTGACCTCGCCGGGTCCGGCTGCACCGCCGCGAGCGCCGTCGGTGAGATCACGTAGGACGCCGCCGTCGCCTGCAGCAGGCGCTCGTTGACGTTGCCCTTGCGCCGTTCCTCGACGAGCTCCACCAGGCCGTGCTGCTCCAGCGTGCGCAGGTGGTAGTTCACCTTCTGCCTGGGCAGACCGACCTTCGCGGCGAGCATCGTCGCCGATCCCGGCTCTGCCAGCTCCGCGAGCAGTCGCGCTCGCACCGGATCCAGCGACACCTCGGCCGCGGCCGGGTCCTCGATCACCGCCACTTCGAACATGGCTCCACCGTCGCACCGAAAACAAAATTAGTCAAGAACTGACTTGCTGTCGGTGACTTTGCTCCACCTGGGTGGCTTTGGACCCGCTACCGTAAGCGGTGTCTCGATTGGTCGTTGCTTGTTCGCAACCCTTGAGGAGACGACATGATGATGATGCTGGTCCTGACCCTGCTGGCCTTACCGTTCGCCCTGACCGCCGCCAACGTGGGCAGACGCAGGTGGATCCGCAAGAGGGGCGTCGCCAGAGTGCGCGCCGAGCTCGACGCTTTCCACGCCGAGCTCGCGCGGCAGGGCCTCAGTCACTTCTCCGGCCGGTGAAGGACGCTCGCCGACGGTGAGATCCGCGTGACGACGTCGCCGTACCGGTCCAGCAGCGAGGCCGTGAGGGTGTCGGCCGGCCCGACCACCGCGAACTCGCGCAGCACGTCGTCGCTGATCAGCTCGCTCATCTCCGTCCACTGCTGCCGCCGGGACATCCGGTGCAGCTCCTCGTGCAGCTCGCCCCAGCCGTGCAGGTCCAGCACGGGCTTGTACGCGGGCGTCGACCCGTAGAACGCGATCTGCCGCTTGACGTCGGCGATCTCCTCGTCAGTGGAAGCGGCGAACACCGGACCGCTGATCTCGAAGCCCTCCAACGTCTTGCCCGCCTTGACCCGGCCGCGTTCGAGCGCCGGCAGCGTCACCTCGCGCAGGTACCGCTCGGTCGTGAAGTTGTGGCACAGGAAGCCGTCCGCGACCTCGCCCGCCACCTCGGTCATCAGCACGCCTACGCCCGCGAGGTAGATCGGCGCGGTGCCGTGCGGGTTCGGGCCGGGATCGAA
>NZ_JYJG01000067.1 GCF_000955955.1 Lentzea aerocolonigenes | reverse complement strand
CCCGCGAGGTAGATCGGCGCGGTGCCGTGCGGGTTCGGGCCGGGATCGAAGAACGGCGTCATCAGCGTGTGCTTGTAGAACTCGCCGCGGAACGCCAGCCGCTCGCCGGTCTCCCACGCGTGCCAGATCGCCTTGATCGCCAGCACGAACTCGCGCATGCGGGCCGCCGGCTTGCTCCACGGCATGGAGAACCGCTTGGTGATGTGGGCTTCGATCTGCGAGCCGAGGCCGAGGTTGAACCGGCCCCCGGACAGCAGCTGCAGGTCGTTCGCCGTGGTCGCGACGGTCATCGGGTTGCGTGCGAACGCCACCGCGATCGCCGTGCCGAGCTCGATCCGCTCGGTCGCCGCGGCGGCTCCGCTCAGCGCCAGGAACGGGTCGTGCTTGGTCTCGGCGAGCCAGAACCCGTCGTAGCCCCGGTCCTCCGCCCGCTTCGCGATGGCCCCGGCGTTGCCGGGGTGGTAGTCGACGGCACTCCTGTCCAGCTTCATGCCGATGAGGTTAGAAAACTCTCCAGCAGCGCGTTGAACTCAGGAGCTTCCGGCACCAGATGGTCGCGCCCGCGGCACACGGCCCGTTGGCCGCCCGTCTCGCGCGCGATGGTGTCGCAGATGATCTCGTTCGCCTCGCTGTGGCCACCGGAGACCACGAGGATCGGGAACCCGGCGGAGCGCAACGCGGCCAGCGGCGGCTCGGCTTCATCCGGAGGCCGCGCGTCCAGGAGTTGGCGCATGCCCTTGACCAGCGTCTCGTGCGGCTGGTCGGGGACCTCGATCGGCACGCCCGCGATGGGGAAGAAGCGCCGCAGCGCCTCCACTGGGTCCAGATCGGACTCGATCAACCCGCGCGTGGCGGCCCCGAACGCGTCCACGACCGGAACTCCGCGCGCCACACCGGCCGCCGGAGGTTCGAGGATCGTCAACGACCGCACGTTCTCCGGTCGCAGGGCGGCTGCGTACATCGAGACGATCCCGCCGTACGAGAGCCCGACGAGGTGGCTCGGTTCGTCGAGCAGCTGGTCGGCGATCAGCGCGGCTTCCGGCTCGAAGTCCTGCCGCGCGGGTGGCGACTGCCCGTGGCCGGGACGGTCGGGAGCGACCAGCGTCCACCGTTCGGTCAGCGGTCGCTGAGCGCGCCAGGTCTCCCGGCCGCCGAGCACTCCGCCGTGCACGAGCACCACGCGCGGACCATGACCCCACTGGTGGACGTGCAGTCGCATGGTCCGAGCGTAGGGCCGGCGATCAGCGGCGCGAGGGCTCGCAGGCGATTCCGTTCCGGTTCGCGTCCAGTTCGACGCGGTAGCCAGGCTGTCCCCAGAAGAGGGGTGCCGCACCGGCCCGCCACGCGTCGTCGCACGTCGCGAAGAACACCGGCTTGGGCTTGGGGGTCGTCGTGGTCGGCTTGGGAGCGGGAGGCGGGGGTGGCGGTGGAGGAGGCGCGGGCGTCTCGGTGATGTCCTTGCCACCGCACGGCGATCCCCACAGTCCGATCGGGACCCGCTGCGCCGCCCCTTCCGCTTCTCGCTGCGCCGCGGTCGCATTGCCCGTGATCCGTCCGGCGCCGTTGCCGAGCGCGAGCAACGCGAAGTCCGTGCCGTCCGCGAGGCTGAGCGTGCCGGTGGTCCGGTCGTAGCGCACCTGCTGGTTCAGCAGCATGCTCTTGGCGAAGCCGGTGGCCGCCTCCGCCCAGCACGGCCCGGGCTGGGCGAGCCCGCTGACCTCGGCCTTCGAGCCGTCGGACAGCATCACGGAACGGCCGTCCACGATCGACGCCACGGTGATGCCCAGCATCGCCGGCGGCACCGACGCCGTCGTCGTGACGGGCACGTCCCCTGCTGGTTTCTCGACGGCCACGGGCGTCGACTGCGCCTGCGCGCTGCACCCAGCGGTGAGCGCGACCAGCAGGACTCCGCCGCCCAGAGTTCTCCACCCCGACATGAATCCGAATAGTGCTCTGCGTTCGGGGAACGGCCAAGGTTACGTATTTGGCGCGGATCGGTTCACCGGTAGTCCGAACTGAAATACGGAGATGCCCAGTTCAGCGTGCGGGCTTCAAAGTCCAGACGACGGTCATCTCGCAGGTGGTCACGCCGTCGGCGTCGGTGATCATGATATTCACCGGGAATTCGGGACGCGTACCCGCCTCCAGTTCGGCGAGGACCTCGTCGGCGGGACGGCCGAGAACGGCTTCGGCGCGCACGACACCCATTGCGATCTTCTTGTAGGAGATCTCCGCGCGGACGGCGAGTGGCGTGGCCTTGCCCAGGTGTGCGGCGAACGCGGCCATGACGACGGCGCCGGACGTGGACTCGCCCAGACCGAACATCATCGCGGCGTGCGGCCCGCCGATGTGGTTGTGCAGTGACGGGTTGTCCGGCAGCGAAGCGACGATGCGGGTGGGCGAGACCTCCTCGAACTCGATGCCGGTGGTCTTCACGTACGGCACGGCCTGCTTCATGGCGTCGGCGAGGATCGACACATCTTGGCTCATGAGACCGGATGCTACCGGCGAGTAACCAGCTCTGCTACCCGCCGGTAACCAGCACTCTGCGCTGCTGCGCCGCTCCACTGTGGAGTGAGACCTGAAACTCACTTGCAATCCGGCGGACCGGGATGGATGCTTGTACCGAGCAACTAGTTGGGTGATACAAGCAACGAGGTGGCAGATGGTCGATCCGGGCAGGTGCATGGCCATCGATCCCGAGCACGAGCTCGCGGATCGGGTGGGCATGGCCATGGTGCGGCTGAACAAGATGCACGCCCAGGTCGCTCATCAGATGGCCAAGCAGGGCATGGACAAGTCCGCCTTCGTGCTGCTCGCGACGCTCTCCGGACTCGGTGAGTGCCGTTCGAGCGGTTTGGCGGAGGCTGTTCTGTCCGACCCGTCCACGGTCAGCAGGCAGGTCGCCGGGCTGGTGAAGGACGGACTTGTGGAGCGGCGCGCTGATCCGGCAGACGGCCGGGCCAGCGTGCTGGCGGTCACCGAAGCGGGGCGCCAGTTGCTCATCGAGCGACGCCGGCAGCGCAACAACGCGATCGAGCAGGTGTTCGCGGACTGGCCCGACGAGGACTTCAAGGGTTTCGCGGACCTGTTCGAACGCTTTGTCCAGGACTACGAGCGCACGATTCCGGCGCTTATGACCGAACGCGGGACGGGGACCCGCGCAGGAGGGGAAAAGTAGAGATGTCATCAACAACCGAGGCGACACCCACACCGGGCGTCTCCCTGACCCACCGCCAGATCATGACGGTGCTGTCCGGCCTGCTGCTGGGCATGTTCCTCGCCGCGCTGGACCAGATGATCGTCGCCAGCGCGATGAAGACCATCGCCGACCAGTTGCACGGCCAGACGCTCCAGGCGTGGGCGACCACCGCCTACCTGATCACGGCGACCATCACCACCCCGTTGTACGGCAAGCTGTCGGACATCTACGGGCGCAAGCCGATGTACCTCGCCGCGATCTCGCTGTTCCTCGCGGGTTCGCTGCTCTCGGGCATCGCGACGTCGATGTACGAGCTGGCCGCGTTCCGCGCGGTGCAGGGTCTCGGCGCCGGCGGTCTGATGTCGCTGGCGTTCGCGATCATGGCGGACATCATCTCGCCGCGTGAGCGCAGCAAGTACTCGGCGTACTTCATGGCCGTGTTCGGTTCGGCCAGCGTGCTCGGGCCGGTCATCGGCGGTGTGTTCGCGGGCCTGACCTCGTTCGCCGGTGTCACCGGATGGCGCTGGGTGTTCCTGGTCAACGTGCCGATCGCGCTGCTCGCGCTGTTCGTCGTCGGCCGCGTGCTGAACATCCCGCACCAGCGGGTGGACCACCGCGTCGACTACCTCGGCGCGCTGACGCTGACCGTCGGCCTGGTGCCGCTGCTGATCGTGGCCGAACAGGGCCGCGAGTGGGGCTGGGCGTCCGGTACGTCGATCGCCATGTACGTGACCGGCGTGATCGGCCTGATCGCGTTCGTCTGGGCCGAGTTCCGCGCCGGTGACGAGGCGCTGCTGCCGATGCGGATGTTCCGCAACCACACGTTCGCGCTGGGCAACACGATCAACTTCGTGCTCGGCATCGGCATGTTCGGCGGCATGGTCTCCATCCCGCTGTACCTGCAGATCGTGAAGGGCGTGACCCCGACGGTCTCCGGCCTGATGCTGCTGCCGATGACGTTCGGCATCATGTCCGCCACGGCGATCGCGGGCCGGGTGACGTCGAAGACCGGGCGCTACAAGATCTTCCCGATCATCGGTGCCGGTCTGATGTCGGTCGCGTTGATCCTGCTCAGCACCATCGGCACGACCACGCCGAACTGGCAGGTCATGATCTACATGTTCGTCATGGGCGCCGGCCTCGGCCAGTGCATGCAGACGCTGCTGCTGGCGATCCAGAACGACGCCGAGCCCCGTGACATGGGCGTGGCGACCGCTTCGGCGACGTTCTTCCGCCAGATCGGTGGCACCGTCGGCACCGCGGTGTTCCTGTCGATCCTGTTCAGCACGGTCGGCGACAAGATCGCCGAGGGGTTGAAGGCGGCGATGCAGACCGAGGCGTTCAAGGTCGCGCTGAGCCACAACCCCGAGTTCGCCAAGTCGCTTCAGGCCGGTGGTGGGTCCACTCCGGACATCAACAACGTGGAGTTCCTCAACCACCTCGACCCGGTGCTGGCCAGGCCGTTCCTCGACGGGTTCTCCAGCGCGATCGACACGGTCTTCATGACCGGCGGGATCGTGATGATCGCGGCGTTCGTCCTCGTGTGGTTCCTGCGCGAGAAGCCGCTGTCGACCAGGTCGGGTCTGGAGCGGGTCGCGGACGCCGAGGCCGTGGCGATTCACTAGCGGGCAAACAAAAAGGGCCGTCCTCCTCGCGGGGGACGGCCCTTTCGCGTGCGCTCAGTGGAAGGACTCGCCGCGTGCCTCGGCGTCCTTCAGGCGCTGGTAGGAGCGCTCGATCTCGGCCTCGGCCTCGGTGCGACCCACCCAGGACGCGCCCTCGACGCTCTTGCCGGGCTCCAGGTCCTTGTAGACCTCGAAGAAGTGCTGGATCTCCAGGCGGTCGAACTCCGCCAGGTGGTGGATGTCCCGCAGGTGCTCGTGCCTGGGGTCGTGGGCGGGGACGCAGAGAACCTTGTCGTCGCCACCCTTCTCGTCCGTCATGCGGAACATGCCGATCGCACGAGCGGCGATCAGGCAGCCGGGGAACGTCGGCTCCTGGACGAGGACGAGGGCGTCCAGCGGGTCGCCGTCCTCACCCAGGGTGTTCTCGATGAACCCGTAGTCGGCCGGGTACTGCGTCGACGTGAACAACGTGCGGTCGAGGCGAATGCGGCCACTCTTGTGGTCCACCTCGTACTTGTTGCGCACGCCCTTGGGGATCTCGATCAGGACGTCGAACTCCACTGGTCCTCGCTCATGTAGCCCATTCGTGACGCCACTAGTGTGGACCACGACGCCCTGTCAACCCTCATCGGAGCGGCGGCTGGAGGGTGTGAGATTGCCCGTACCGAGCTGACGGAGGCCCTCTTGCCGGACGAGCCCCAGTGGCCGACCGACGATGACGACGCGGACCTGGACGAGCCGCTCGCCGAGCCAACGGTGCAGGTCAAGCGCCCGTCAGTGGATCAGCCGACCATGCGGTTCCCCGTCGCGGCGGTGCTGACGCCACCGTCCACACCGGAGCCTCCGCGCTCGTCCCCGGTTCGTTCCGTCCCGAACGTCGCTGGTCCCGCGGCTGGTGGCGCGGGTATGCCTTTGAACGGTTCCGGCGGCGCTCCCGGTTCTGCCGGTGGATCTTCGGCTGAGAAGTCTGGATCTTCGGGTGGGAAGTCTCACGGGCAGGTTGGGCCGGACGGTGGCCAACCCGCCGAGCCTTCGCGCGCGGAGAGTTCACGAGCAGAGCCTTCACGAGCAGAGCCTTCACGAGC
>NZ_JYJG01000066.1 GCF_000955955.1 Lentzea aerocolonigenes | reverse complement strand
TTCACGAGCAGAGCCTTCACGAGCAGAGCCTTCACGAGCAGAGCCTTCACGAGCAGAGCCTCCGCGTGCGGCGCCGATGCGGATCGCGCCGGGAGAGCAGGGCAAGGCCGCGCCGGTGGTCGAGCCGAAGAACGACCAGACCCGCGTGGTGGCCAAACCGGCGGCCAAGCCCGAAGTTGTCCACAGGCCGGACCAGAAGACGACAGAACTGTCGGTGCCGCCTGGCAAAATTGAAAACGGGGGACCCCAGGGAGGGGACCCTCGCGCCAGCATGGCCCCGAACGCCAAGACGGCTCGGGTCGACCAGCTGCCCATGGACAAGTCGTGGTTCGACCAGCCGGTCAGACCCGAAGGACCGGCTCGCCAGGATTCGCAGCGCACCGAGCCTCAGCGCACGGAGCCCCAGCGCGCGGATTCGCAG
>NZ_JYJG01000445.1 GCF_000955955.1 Lentzea aerocolonigenes | reverse complement strand
AAGTACTACTAGGCCCTGTCCCGAGCCGCCTGCGCGCGCAGCTCCTCCAGTTCGGCACGCAGGCGGTCGCGCAGATCGGGAACGAGACGGCGCAACTGCATCTCCAGCACGGCTCTGGCCCCGGACTCGGTGGTGTCGAGCCGTTTCCGGAGTGCGGCGGTGGCGGCGGCCTCGTTCGGTGACGCGGCGATGATCCCGGTGATCTCGATGTGGCAGTCTCCGGCCCGGCACAGGGCGCTGAGGATCTCGATTCGCTCTTCCACGTAACCGGGTGGGTAAGTCATCGGCTCACCGTACGGTGGTGAGGCGGAATGTGGTGCGTGTCGTCCGCTTGGACCATCACATCCAGTGGGCGTCAACAGTTATACCCCTCTTCTGGCGGCGGTCTGTTCGTGGCGGCGGAGCGGGAAACCGCAGTACAGGCAGGGCTCACCTACGAAGTCTCTGGACCGTGCCAGCGTTGGTTGACACTTGACTCTTCTTGTGCGGCAACGCTTCGGCGATACAGTCGGGGAGCAATTACCCTGCATTGCGAGGAGATTCCTGTGTTCCTGCGCAAAACAATTGCTGTGCTAGCCGCGGCGGCCGCCCTGTCAACGGCCTTCGTCGGTACTGCACAGGCGGTTCGCAAGCTCACCTACGACTCCACGGGTGCGGCTCAGTACGAGTCGGACATCACGGAGGCCGTGAAGGTCTGGAACGCGAGCGTGAAGAACGTCCAGATCGCGAAGGCCCTGCCCGGTACCCGCGCGAACTTCACCATCGTGTCGGACCCCGGCTGGCCGCGGGCCCAGCCGACCTCGCTGGGCAACGGCAAGATCTGGATGGGCAAGCAGGCGGTCGACCAGGGCTACAACAAGGTTCGGATCGCCGCCCACGAGATGGGGCACATCCTGGGCCTGCCGGACGTCAAGCCCGGGCCGTGCTCCAGCCTGATGTCGGGTTCGACCGGTGGCATCCAGTGCCCCAACACCAGCCCGAACGCGGCGGAGAAGCGGCGCGTCGAGCAGCTCTTCGCCGGCTCTGCCAAGGCTGACCTCGCCGAGGTCGTCGACGCGGCCTGACCGCAACGGTGGGTCTCCCGGGAAACTAGACCGGGAGACCCACCGCCAGGTCCACGCCCAGCGCCTGCAGTTCGTCCGGGTCGCCTGGGCCGCCGATCACGTGCACGCCCGCCGATCGCAGCAACGGCACCATGAGCGCCATTCCCTGCCGCGCCAGCCGTTCCGAGGGCGGCGGAGCGAGCCGGACGCCCCACACCGGGCTTCGGTCCACAGTGGACAAACCGGCGAACCCGCCGCCGAACTCGTGCAGCAACACGTGGACACCCATGTCGGTCGTGCAGCACTTCGAGGTTCTCCTCGCCGTCCGGCATCGCCCGCACGTCGAGCGCCACGAACAACGACGAAGCCGGGAAGGCGCAGGCGCGCAGGTTGGACCGCACGTGCGCGGCCAGGTCCGGATCCCGTGACTGGTCCCGGGACAGCCTGATCAACACCGGCTCGCCGCGCGAACAGGCGTCGTGCAACACCATCTGCCCAACGCGCGCGGCCAGCCCGAGTGCGTCGGCATGCGCCACGACCTCGTCGTGCCGCGAGGTACCCCATCGGAGCGTTGCCTCGACGAAGGCCAGCGAGCCCGAAACCCACGACACCGGCGCGTACTCCACGGAGATCTCGCCGTTCTCGAAGGCACCGGGCATGGCCGCGATCCGCGCGAACCGGGCACGATCGGCCACGTCCGCCTCGTGGTCGTAGATCGCCCACTGTCTCTTGCCGCCGGTCTCGGCGCGCCGCAACGTCGAATGCGCCCGCCGCAGCACCACGTTCGGGTCTGCACCGGGCCCGGCCGCGTGCACGAACCCGATCGACGTCGACACCGCGACGCCCGCGCCCTCCAGGTACACCGGCTCGGAGAGCTCCTCGTCGATCATGGCGGCGAGAGCGGCCACGTCCGGCGATCCCTGGATCAGCACGACGAACTCGTCACCGCCGACCCGCGCCACGACGGCGTCCGGCAGCACGACCCGCAGCCGGCGCGCGACCTCCACCAGCACGGCATCACCCGCGACGTAGCCGAGTCCGTCGTTCACGATCGTCAGGCTGTCGACGTCCAGGTACCCCAGCGTGTACTGCGCACCGGACGCCAGCGCCGACTCCAGCTTGTCCGTGAACGAGGCCCGGTTCGGCAGGCCGGTCAGCAGGTCCGTCAACGACTGGCGCCGCAGCCACTCCTGCAGCATCCGCTGCTCGGTCACGTCCTCGATCAGCGCGACGAAGAACTTCGGCAGCCCGTCCGACCCGCGCAGCACCGACAGCACGACGTTCGCCCACACCGTGTCGTCGTTGTGGCGAGTCAGCTCCCACTCGCGCCGATCAGTGTCCACAGAGGACGCGATCATGCGCGAGCACGTGGATGCCAGTGCCAGCGCGTCGGCCTCGGTGAACAGCTCCTTCGGCATCTCCTCGTGCCCGAGCATCGAGGCGAGCGCCTCGTTCGCCTCCACGACGGTGCCGAGCAGGTCGAAGATCGCGATGCCCGCCGCGGTCGACGCGAAGACCTGGGCGAACCGCGCTTCGCTGTCGTGCAGGTCGCGCTGCGCGTCCTCGACGGCCTTCAGCAGCGCGTTCTTGACCTTCTCCTGCTCGGCGAACAACTGGTCGCGCGTCGCCCGCACGTACCCGGACGCCAGCGCGCCGAGCACCTCGGGCGGGAACTCCGGACCGAGCACCTCCAGCGTGCAGCGCAACGAGTCCGGCCCGGTGAAGCGCTTGCGCACCAGCCACTCGCCGATGGCGATCGCGGCTTGCCCAGCACGCAGCCGGGCGGCGTGTTCCTC
>NZ_JYJG01000444.1 GCF_000955955.1 Lentzea aerocolonigenes | reverse complement strand
AGGTGCTGCGTCAGCTTCCGCCGGGACATCGGCGAGTACGCGCTCTCGATCAGAACAGCCGCCCAGCGCTGTGCGAGGGGCGAAGGAGCCATCAGGGTTTGCGGCCCACCGCGGCGTAGAGGTTGGCTTTGGTCGGGTCGTCGCCGACGTCCTCGGGAGACTCCGGGCGCCACTGCGGCGTGAACACGATGCCGGGCTCGACGATCTCCAGCCCTGCCAGCATGTCCGTCACCTGGGCCTTGGTGCGCGGCGTGATCGGCTCCGCCGTCTTCGCGAAGATCTCCTTACCGGCCGCCATCGCTGCCGGCATGCTGTCCGCGGTGAAATGCGACAGCGCCAGGTACGAACCGGACGAGAGCGATTCCACGTAACGGGACAGCACGCCCCACGGGTCGTCGGAATCCGGGATGAACTGCAGGACACCCACGACCAGCAACCCGATCGGCTGGGAGAAGTCGAGCAGTTCGCGGGCCTGCGCGACGACCTTCTCCGGCTCGCGCAGATCGGCCAGCAACGCCGTCACGTTCGGCTCGTCGGCCAGCATCAGCTCGGCGTGCGTGATCGCGACCGGTTCGAAGTCGACGTACACGACCTTCGACTCGGGAGCGACCTCGTGCGCCACCTCGTGCACGTTGCCGACGGTCGGGATTCCCGAACCGAGGTCCAGGAACTGCCGGATGCCGAGGTCTGCCAGCTCCAGCACGGCCCGGCGCAGGTAGGCGCGGTTGAGCCGCGCCATGCCGCGCACCGGCAGCACCTTGATCAGCGCCTCTGCCGTCTCGCGGTCGGCTTCGAAGTTGTGCCCGCCGCCCAGCAGGTAGTCGTAGATCCGGGCGGAACTCGGCACGTCGACGTTGACACCTTCCGGCACCCAGCTGACTCGATCGACCACAGCGGCACACCTCTCGAGATGCGAATTCTGAGCGTCGACAACCCTACTGGCCGCAGATGTAGGCCGAACGAATGAATTCCACCATCACTCGAATGGTGTTCAGAGGATAAACCAATCGGTGCAACCGCTTGCAAACCGGAACTTCACCGGTCCGCGCGGCGCCATCCCCATCACGAACATCCCCAGTTCGTCGACCGCCGCCGTTTCGTGGTCACCGGAAGGCGTCACGAGCGTGACCGAACCGGTGGCCGGCATCAGCTGGCCGGTGATCCCCGCCGCCGACACCTCGACCTGCAACGACACGTCGTGCGCGTCGAACACCAGCTGCCTGGCCGTCGCGGTGGACCGGGCGCGGGCGAACAGCGTGTCGTCCAGCACCGAGTCGTACGACGTGATCAGCAGCAGTTCCTCGTCGATGTTCCGCCAGGTGAAGGCGGCCTTCGCGGCCTCCACGAACTCCGGCGGAACCTCCTCCGAAGGTGTGCTCAACGCGTCGCGCAAGGCGTCGAGCAGTACTTCGTCACTGTCCCAGTCGTGCCGCACCCAGCACACCTCCTCTCGTCGCCGGCCCTCCCAGGAACGCTGAGAGAGCAGGGGTCTTGCGCAACTTCTCCAGGCAACGTATCCGCGTCGGGCCGATGCTGCCGACCGGCATCGCGAGCTCTTCGCTCACGACCTGGTAGCTCGGCGGCGGGTCCGTCATCAGCTTCGTCAGCAACCGCTTGCACTGGTCCGTGAGCTCGGCGAACCCGTCCCGCAACGCCTGCCGCCGCTCCACCGCCAGCAGATCGGCCTCCACCTCCGCGTCCAGCTGCTCCGACTCCAGTGCATCGGACTCGGACAACGGGTCGTAGAGGTGCGTCCGCTGCTGCACGCGCAGCACGCGCAGACACTCGTTGCGGGTGGTCGTCATGATCCAGCCGGGCAGCGCCTCCGGCTCCCGGAGCCGGCCGATCTGCTCCACGAGCCGAAGCCACAGCGTCTGGTTCACGTCGGCCGCGTCCGCCGGACGCAGCCGGTGCTTGTAGATCACCGACACCACCAGCGGCGTGTACCGATCGACGATCTCGTTCCACGCCGACTGGTCGCCCTCGGCCGCCGCGCTCACGAGCGCGGCGATCGGGGATCCTGCGGTCACGTCGACTCCTTGCGGTCACAACTGGCGGAGGCCGAGGTTGCTCCCCAGATACAACTATTTGACGAAAACCCCGTAGCCGGGGGCGAACTCCGGTTCGCTCAACAGTTTGTCACGCGCCTGAGCTGCGGTGATGCCGTCAGAGGCCATCGTGGCGGCGATCCTGCCGGTCACCATCGGCGCGGCGAACGACGTGCCGTACCAGTAGGCCCACAGCGCGAACGGCGTCGAGGCCTCGCCCGGCAGCTTCCACTCGCCCTTCAGGTAGGTCGACGCGCGGTTGCCGATCGCGCAGGCGTCCACCCAGTGGCCCCAGTTCGAGTACCAGGCGGGGACGATCGCGCCGTCCTTGGTCTGTTCCGCGGCGGCGACCGCGGTGACCCCGCACAGGGCGGCGGGCCAGCTCGGCCGCTGCGTGCCGGAGTTGCCGGCCGACGCCACCACGACGATGTCGTCCGGCAGGGCCGCGATGGTGCGGCGCAACGGTTCCGACGCCACGTCGTCCTCGGTGAAGCAGCCCAGCGAGAGGTTGAGGACGTTGATCTTCTTGCGGCCCAGCTCGGTGATCTTGCGGCAGAGCCGTTCCTCGTCGCCGAACCCGTTGGCGTCGAGCGCGATCTCGGGGTCGAACGTGACGCCGGGCGCGGCGCCCTGGATCACGCCCGCGACGAACGTGCCGTGCCCGCCCTGCAACGCGAAGACGTCACCGTTGCTGAAGGCGGGGTCGACGTCGTCGGCCTCCTTGGCGTAGCGCTCGGCGAACCAGTCGGAGTGGTCGCTGTCGGCGCCCTGGGAGATGCCGGTGTCGATGATGCCGACGCGGACGTCCCTGAGGCGGTCGTCCATCTTGGGCGCGCTGATCGGGTCGGTCGGGTAGGGCCGGTCGCCGGGGTTGCCCATCACGAGACCGCCGTGGCCGACGATCACGTGGTGCGGCTGCACGAGTGGCACCCGCTGATTAGGCCAATTTCGTTGATCTCGCAACAATCGAACGATGCGCGGAATCTCCTCCGCGTTGTTCGGCAGCGTGATCCGGGCCATTCCGGCGAATCCCTCGCCGGGCCGCGCGACGATGTTGTTTTCGCGCAGCTTTTCGATCACGCGTTGCTGATCCTCGACGCTGACCAGCAGCTGGCCGGGCCGATAAAGGAATTCACGCCCGCGTTCGGCGTGGAAGCTGATGTTCTTGTCCTCGGCGATGAGCTGCAGAAAAGCTTTTTGGTAAAGCTCCGCGCTTTCTGGCGTTTTTGACACCACGGCCTCACTAAAGCAGCGTTGACGGGCACCCCGACCGAGCTTGATCAAGCTACCACAGCGGATAAAGTGACGCCGTGACCGACTTTTGTGCGGCGGACGCGCTGGAGGCCAGGCAGCGCAACCCGCGTGCGGCCGTCGAGATGGCCCGCGCGGTCCTCCGCACGACGGAAGATCGCGCGGAATGGTCGATCGCCGAGCGGGCGATCGGTCTCGCGTTGCGCGAGATGCACGACTTCGCCGGCGCGGCTCGGCATCTGCGTCGATCCATCAAGATCGCTGTCGATGCCTCGCTGCCGCGTCTGTCGGCTTTGGCGCAGATGTCGCTGGCGTGGGTGCTCGCGTACACCGGTAAGCACCAGCAGGCGTTGAAGATGCTGGACCTCGCGATGCCGGAGCTTTCCGGTGCGGACGCGGTGGCCGCGTTGATGCAGCGCGGTGTCGTCTTCCACTACCTGACCCGGTACGACGACGCCCAGCGCGACTACACGGCAGCGATCGCCGGAGCACGCCGGGTCGGCGACAAGCTCGTCGAGGCACGGGCGCACAACAACCGCGGCCTGGTGCGCGCGTATGTCGGTGACATGCGCGAGGCCTCTGCCGATTTCGAGATCGCGGCCGCGTTGCTGGGCGAGCTGGGGCAGGAACTCGGCGTCGCGGACGTGCACTGGAACGCGGGGATCATGGCGACCCGGTCCGGTGACGTGCCGGCCGCGCTGACCCTGTTCGACAAGGCGGAGGAGGTGCACCGGCGGCTCGACGTGATGCGTCCCGTGCTGCTGGTGAACCGGCTGGAACTGCTGGTGTCGGTGCCGCTGCTGGACGAGGCGCGGGTGGCGGCGGACCGGGCGATCACCGAGCTGAAGGCGTTGAAGAACCCGCTGGGTGTGTCGGAGGCGCTGTACTTCCGCGCGCGGATCGCTCTCTTGGACGACGATCCGGATGCGGCTAACGGGTTTGCCGCTGAGGCACGTCGTCGGTTCCGGCGTGAGCAACGGCTGTTGTGGGCCGCTGGGGCGCGGTACCTGGAGCTGCACGCCGCCGTGTTGCGTGGTGACCGGACTCGGCCGTTGCGGCTGGCGTTGTCGCGCGTGGCCGCCGAGCTGGACGCGATGGACTGGCGGTTGCCGGCGCTGGAGGCCCGGATCGACGCCGGGCTGGTGGCGGCCGACCTCGGTCATCGTGCGCGGGCGGTGTCGGAGCTGTCCGTCGCGGCTGCTTCGCGGTTGCGCGGCCCTGCCGGGCTGCGGGTGCGCGGCTGGTACGCGGAAGCGTTGCGGCGCAAGCTCTCCGGCGATGTGCGGGGGACGTCGGCCGCGCTGCGCCGGGGGATCGGGCTGCTGGACGAGTACCGGGTTTCGCTGGGCGCGGCCGAGTTGCGGGCGTCGACCGGGGTGCAGGGGCAGGCGCTGGCGTTGGAAGGGCTGGGGCTGGCCGTGGCGTCCGGGAACGCTGCTCGGGTGCTGTCGTGGACGGAGAGCTGGCGGGCAGGTGCGTTGCGGATGAAGGCCGTGTCGCCGCCGGATGATCCACGTCTCGAGGACGCGCTGGCGTCGTTGCGCGCCGTGTCCGCTGACATCGAGTCGGCTCTGCTGGCCGGGAAGCCCGCCGGGGCGTTGCGGGTGAAACTGGTGCGGGCCGAGCAGCGGGTGCGCGACCTGACCCGGCAGATGTCCGGTGAGGTGGCGGTGTTCAAGCCGCCGTCGGTGGCAGCGCTGGCCGCTGCGCTGGGGACGGCGGCGTTGATCGAGTTCGTGGAGTACGGCGGCGAGCTGATGGCGGTGGTGCTGGCCGGGGGCCGGGCAACGCTGCACTCGCTCGGGTCGTCGGAGGGCGCGGTCCGAGAGATCCGGTTGCTGCGCTTCGCGTTGCACCGGCTGGTGACGCTGCCGCCACAGCTGCCGAACTTGGCCGTGGCGCGGTCTTCCGCTGCTCACGCTGCCTCGTTGCTGGCTCAGCGGTTGATGGCACCGCTGGCTTCGCGGATCGACGGACGGCCGCTGGTCGTGGTGCCCACCGGGGCGTTGAACGGGTTGCCGTGGGCGGTGCTGGAGCGTCAGGTGACTGTGGCGCCTTCGGCTTCGGTGTGGTTGCGGGCTTGTTCGGTGCCTGATGCGTCGGGTGAGGCCGTGTTGGCGGCTGGGCCGCGGATGGCCGCCGCGCCCGCGGAGATCAAGGCGATCAGTTCGCACGTTCCTGGTCGGGTTCTGGTCGACTCGGAGGCGACGGTGAGCGCGGTTGCGTCCGCAATGGACGGTGCCGCGCTGGCGCACATCGCGGCGCACGGGTCGTTCCGCGTCGACAACCCGTTGTTCTCGGCTTTGGAGCTGGCTGACGGGCCGTTGACGGTCTACGACATCGAGCGGTTGCACCAGCCACCGACCCGAGTGGTGCTTTCGGCTTGTGACACCGGGCAGTCGGCGGTTCGGCCCGGTGATGAGTTGATGGGGTTCACGGCGGCGCTGTTGAGCTTGGGCACTCGGACGTTGATCGCGCCCGTGGTGCCGGTGCCGACCGACGGGACGGCACCGGTGATGGTGGAGCTGCACCAGAAGCTGGCTGCCGGGATGGCGCCCGCCGAGGCTTTGTCCGCTGTGCAGAGGGCCGCGGCCGACGACGCTGCTTACGCTGCTGCCGTTGGGTTCGTGTGCTTCGGAGCGGGCTGAGTCACTCGGGCACGATGTGCTCGATCCACGCCAGCAGCGCCCGCATCTGTGCTCGAGTGGTGACGGTGAGCCGATCCTCGGCGAGCGCGGCCCGGACGGTGTCCAGTGCCTGCTGCCGGTAGCCGCACCTGACGAGCCGATGAGCGATCTTCACACCTTCCTCGACAGGATCGCCGTGGTTGCGCAGTACGTCCAGCCACACGATGACGGCGTGCCGCAGGAGCCCGTGGTCGATGAGTCTGTCGGCGACGGCCCTGCGCCGACCTGTGCTCAGGCCCCGGCCCACGACGTGTTCGACGATGAAGTCCGCGCTCGACGCACCGGCCACGTCGAGCAGTGTCTCAGCGCACTCCTCCACGTAGATGTCCCCGAGCTCCCGCAAGAACGTTCGTTGTGCCAGGTCGACGGCTTCGGCGGCGCGCCCGGAGCGCCGGAGCACCGGCGCGAGATATCTCGCCACCGCGGTGTCGGCGTGGTCAGCTATGGGCAGAAGCCTGTCCAGAAGCCGTTGCGCCTGCTCGGGGAACGGCCCGGTGGGGAGATCGTGCAGGCACTCGGCGAGCACCTCGGGGTCGGCGTGGTCGATGGCCAGCTGATCGATCAGCTCGGTGGCGAGGTCCTCGAAGCCGGCCTCGTGTAGTTGTGGCGCCAGGGCCGCCCGGTCTTTCGGAGAACCCGCCATCGCTTTGGCGTGCAACTCGTTCGCGAAGTCGGCACCCTCGTCGAGGGCGGCCTGCATCAGGTACCGCGGCATCTTGACGACCGATGTGCGTGCCATCTCCTGTCGCACGAGATGCGCACGTGGCAAATCGGCCTGAGACATCATGCGAACCGCCGTGTCAGCGTCGATCTCGCGGCTTTCCAGCAGACTGCTGGCCCACTCCGGTTCGGTGGTCAGGAGTACGCGCCAGGCAGTGACTACATGATCGTCGTCCACCGCGGGATCGGTCGGGACAACCTGCCTGGCCAGCGACGCCGCGAGTTCGGGATGAGTCGAGTGCAGGGCTCTTGCGGCAACCGCGGCATAAGTGACCGGCCTCGCGTTCACCTCGTCGACGATCTTCTTCACCGCTGACGCGTCACCGACTTGGGCCATCATCTCGACCGTCTCGCGGAACTGGTACTCGTCCGGGAACGGCTGGGCGAACAACATTTTCGCCGCCCAGACGGCCTCCTCCGCGCATCCCGCTTGTGCCGCCTGCCGCACGAGAACGTGCCACCCCGGTGGCTCCTCGTCGTGTTCCCCATGGATTTCGGGCACGTGCCGGAAACCTGCCGGGATCGTGTCGTCGATCTTCATTCGCCGCACCAGCCGCCGCACCAGGTCCGCGGCTGCCTCGTGCCGTTTCAGCTCCAGCAGGACCTGGGCCGCGGCCATGACCATCACGTAGTCCGCGTCGCCGAACTCAGCCGCCAGGCGAAGTACGAGCCGATCTGCGCGGTCGGCGCCGTCCGGCAGGATCTCCGCGAGCCCTCGTGCCACCTCGACCAGCGCCAGCGGGTGGGACAGGTCGCCGAAGCTCTCCAGCCACCGCGCAGACTCCTCCGCCGAGCCGAGGTGCCCTAGTGCGATCGCCGAACAGATCCGAATCGACGGTGCCAGCTCTGGCTGTTCCCGGAGCGCGCGCAGTCTCCCCTTCAGCGCTTCGGTGATCCCATGGCCTGACAACCCCGCGAGCGCGCGTCCGATCTCGCGGATGTCTCTCCACGGATCGGAGTCCGTCCCCGTTACCAGCACCAGGTCCACCACGCGATCAAGGATCGTCGTGGCCAGCTCGTCCGGTATCTGGACGTCCTCGGACAGCAGTTTCGCCGCCAGCAGCACGTGTTCCCGTTTGCCCTCCATCAGGCGGCGGAGCACCAGGCCGAGGTCGTGTCCCTCCTCGCGGCTCCACAGCACGAATGTGAAGAGCACGGACGTTTCCTTGGCCGACTCGGTGCCCTGCCGCACCCAGTCGTCGAGGGCGGGGAAGTCGGCCGGGATCCGCGGCGCGTGGTACCTCGCGGCGAGGAACTCCGCGAACAACCTGTGCAGGAAGTCGATTCCGTGATCGCGCTGGGTGAAGACGCCGATGCTGGTGAGCACCGGCAGCAGGTCCTCCTCCGGGCACGGCCGGTCGAGCCAGTCGGCCGCGATCTCGATCAGCGGGCGTTCGGACTCCAGGCGTTTGACTGCGAGGTGTTCCACGAGATCGCGGCGGTGGGCGTGGATCCATTCCACGACTTCGAGCCGGGCGGGGTCGTCGATGGTGCGGCGGAGCTCCGCGACGGTGTCCCGGCCGCTGGCCTTGTCGTCGAGCAGGTAAGACATGAAGCGGGTGAAGAGGTCGACGCGGTTGTGCGGCAGCGGCCGGCCGGGTTCGAGGGTGTTGGTGATCGCGGCGATCGTGGCGAGCAGCGGGACGTTCACCAGCTCGCGCAGCCTGCCGTCGTGGACCTGTCGCAGGAACTCCTCGGCGCGTGCCGTCGCGCGAGCCAGGTCCTGCGAGCGGAACCACGCCACGGCGAACTCGCGGAGCTCCGCCGGCCCGAACGGTTCGATGACGTAGCGGTCGACGTACGGGCCGTGCAGCTGGTCGAGCGCACCGGATGGCAGCTCGCGCGAGGTGATCACCAGCTGGTGGTCGGTCCCTCTGCGCATGCGGGTGGCAATCGCGTCGATCACCGTGCGCAGGCGGTCGGGCTCGACGATCTCGTCCAGCCCGTCGACGAACACCAGCCAGCGCGCCCCCAACGCCCTGCGAGCGAACAGTTCCGGCCGGATCGGCGCGGTCAGCTTGCGGTTGCGCACGGCGTCCGCGAGCAGCTCGCTCCACGTGCGGTCCTCGGCGAGTGCTTTGGCACTGACGCGCAGTGGCATCAGGGGTTCCGGCAACGGCGGGCGTTCGCTCGGATCCAGCCACTCGCTCGCCAGGAACTGCACGTACATCTGGCCCAGCGTCGACTTGCCGGAGCCGGGGCCACCGGTGATCAGCAGATGCCTGCCGGTGGTGAGCGCCTCCGCGATCGGCATGATCCGCCTGGCGGGTTCGGGTTTCCCTGGCTTGGGCGCCGGTTCGTCGGTGTCGGGCTGTTGTGGCAGCACGCTTTGCTGTACGTACACCTGAACGAGCTCCGGCTGCTTGCTGGGCAGCAGGTGATACGGCAACGTCACGGCCGCGTCGTGTTGTGCCTGCAGGAGATCGCGCAGCTCGTCGGTGAGGCCGGGGCGGTTCTGCCACGAGGTCAGCGGAGGGTACTGGGCTTCGCCGCTGTAGACGTTCAGCGTTTCGACGGACTCCGTCTGGATCAGAGTGCCGTACACGGGGCTGTCGTTGACCTCGTTGGGCATACGGAGGTTCTACCCGATGGCGTCACTTCGGTGGCGGCACCGAGTAGAGCTGCAGCGCGGTCTGACCCGAACAGCCGTACTCGCCGGGCTGGGTCTGCACCCGCGGCGGGTACCACGCCGCGACGGTTCCGCCGGTGAGCCGGACACCGTTGAGACACTGCCCGCCGCCACCGGCGACGATGCCGATCTGGCCGTCCCGCACGAAGGCGTCGAGGCGCGGCTCGGCCCACGGCAGCTTGGTCTGCTCGTCGACCGGCATCGGTGGCAGTTCGGCGCGCAACGCCGCGAGCACCTCGTCCTGCGTGACCGCGGGCGGCAGCTCGGCGAGGATGGTCTTGAAGGCGTCGAGGTACGTGTCCGGCACACCTGTCTTCTGCACGGGCGGAGGGGTGATCGGCGTGGCGTTCTCGGGACAGCGGACGCGTTCCGGGCCGGCGCCCAGCACGCCGTAGTAGTTGAAGTCGGCGCGGTAGCAGGCGGTCACCGGGTCCTGCTCCCAGAGCCGCCACGACGGCGGGCTCTCGGAGGTGCCGGGGTCGTAGATGCGGAACACCAGGGTGGCCCGCACCTTCTCGGTGTCGTTCGTCGGGGTGTCGGTGATCTCGATGACCGCGAAGTACTTCGGGTCGGTGTTCCCGTGCAGCGCGGCGCGGGCGTAGGCGTTGCCGTCGCGCGGCACCGGGTAGCCGATGCGGTCAGCCACTTCTTCAGCTGTCTTGTCGGTGTAGCCGCTGCCGTCCGGTCTGACCGCGTGGTAACCGATCGCGCCGAGCACACCGGCCAGCAGCAGTAGAAGTGCGACCCCCAGGGACTTCATGGCTCGGACCGTAGTGCCGCGGCCTGGCCGTGCGCGCGAGTACTTCTACTCAGCCGCCGGTCACTTCGCTGACTTCCGTTCGGGCAGCGCGCCTTCCGCGGTGCAGGTCTTCACGGCGTTCGGCATGTCCGAAGGAGTCTGGGCGGCGACCTTGATGGTGCCGTCCGCGAGGCGGGTGCCCTCGAGGCACTGGCCTTTGGTGCCGTCGGCGGTGATGCCGATCTCGCCGTTCTCGACGAACGCGTCCAGGGTGGGTTCGCGCCAGGGCTGCCCGTGCTCGTCGATCGGCAACGGCGGGAGCTTCGCGCGCACCGCCGTGAGCACCTCGTCGCGGTTGGGGGCGGGAGGCAGCGTGGAAAGGGCCGTCTTGAAGGCTTCCGCGTAGTTGTCGGGCACGCCGTCGTGCTTGATGCCCGGCGGGAGCAGCGCTGGTGCACCGGCTGGGCAGCGGACGCGATCAGGCCCGCCGGCGAGTCCGAAGTAGTCGAACTCCATGCGGTAGCAGGCGGTGACGGCGTCCCGGTGGGTCCACATGGCGTCGTGCTCGTCCTCGTGGATCCGGATGACCAGGCGCGAGCTGGGCTTCTGCGTGTCGGCGAGGCGGTCGCCGAGGTCGGTGTACTCGATGACGTCCCAGCCGCCGCACTGGCTGTACGGCTCGAGTTCGCGGCGTGCGAACGAGGCCGCGCTGTCCGGCACCGGGTACCTGGCGAGGCACTCGGCCGAGTGGTCGGCGGAGTCGTCGGTGGACCCGTTGCCTTCCGGTCTCGACACGATGTACGCGAGCGTGGCGAGCACGGCCGCGATCAAAGCCACGATCCCCCAGGGCTTCATGGACGCGACGCTAGTGCCTTCTCTCCTCGGGTATTCCAGAACTCGGGCGTTCGCTTATGGTTGCTCGCCATGACAACGAGGTCGTGGTGGGGCTGGGGCAACGTCGAGGACGCCGTCACCCCTGATGAACGCCGTGCGCTGGTCGCTCGGGTCCGGGCGGTGCTGCCGGACGCGGACCTGACGTTCCACGCCGCGCCCGATCCGTCGTCGCTGGACGTGCCGCCACCGCGCGTGGCGCCACCTGGTGATCTCTACTCGGCCGACGCGCTCGACCGGCTTTCGCACGCCCGTGGTCAGGCCTATCGCGATGTCACGCGGAACCTCGCCGGTGACGTCGGGCCGTTGCCGGATGCCGTTGCACGACCGCGCACCGAACAGGACGTCGTCGACGTGCTGGACTGGTGTTCTTCGGCCGGAGTGGCGGTGATTCCCTTCGGTGGCGGCACTTCCGTGGTCGGCGGGGTGGAGCCGCGGGAGCTCGACCGGGTGGTGACGCTGGATCTCTCGTTGCTGGACCGGGTGCTGGAGGTCGATCCGGTGTCCCGTGCCGCGCGCATCCAGGCGGGTGTGTTCGGGCCGTCGCTGGAGGCGCAGCTGAAGGCGTCCGGGCTGACGTTGCGGCACTTCCCGCAGTCGTTCGAGTTCTCCACGCTCGGCGGCTGGCTCGCGACCCGCGCCGGTGGCCATTACGCGACGCTCTACACGCACATCGACGACCTGACCGAGTCGCTCCGAGTCGTGACTCCGGCTGGTGTTTCCGAGTCGCGCCGGTTGCCGGGTTCGGGTGCGGGTCCGTCTCCTGACCGGCTGTTCCTGGGTTCCGAGGGGACTTTGGGCGTGATCACCGAGGCGTGGATGCGGTTGCAGTCGCCTCCGGTCCACCGCGCCGGGGCTTCGGTGCGGTTCTCGTCGTGGGAGCGTGCGGTCGAGGCCTGCCGGCTGATCGCGCAGTCCGGGCTGAATCCCGCCAACTGTCGTCTGCTGGACCCGGCGGAGGCTTTCCTGAACGCCGGTGCGGCGTCGTCCGTGCTGGTACTGGCCTTCGAGTCGGCTGATCACCCGGTGGACGCGTGGCTGGCGCGGGCTTTGGAACTGTGCGGCGACGGCGAGGTCGTCGAGGGGACGGCTTCGCAGTGGCGGAAGTCGTTCCTGCGCATGCCTTACCAGCGCGATGCCATGGCCCAGCACGGGATGATCACCGAGACGTTCGAGACGGCGTGCACGTGGGATCGTTTTGCCGACCTGCACGCGTCAGTCGTCTCGGCCGCGTCCGCCGCTCTGCGCGACGTGTGCGGCGTCGGCGTCGTGACCTGCCGCTTCACCCACGTCTACCCGGACGGCCCGGCGCCCTACTACGGCATCTACGCGCCGGGGCGGTGGGGGAGCCTGACCTCGCAGTGGGACGAGATCAAGGCCGCGGTGTCGGAGGCTCTGATCAACGCGGGCGGCACCATCACCCACCACCACGCCGTGGGCCGCGATCACATGCCCTGGTACACCCGCCAGCGTCCAGACGCGTTCGGTCTGGCGTTGTCCGGGGCCAAGGCCGCACTGGACCCCGCGGGCGTGCTGAACCCCGGTGTCCTCACCACACGATCGACCTGAGGATCAACGCGGCGACGAACACGACCGTGAACGCCAGATCCAGCCCGAACCCGCCGAACCGCAGCGGCGGCAACACCTTCCGCACCGGCGACAACACGGGTTCGGTCACCGCGTACGTCACCCGGCGCACCTTGAACACCCAAGCGCCGCGGGCGTCGAGCGTGACGGCCCAGTCGACGATCATCCGGCCGATCATCACCAGGATGAACAGCGTCAGCAGCCAAAAGAGCACGAAGCCGACCAAGCCGAACAAAATGGCCTCCTAATGTCCTGTATGTCCATGAAGCCACACGAAACTGAGAGGCGCCTGGCAACTCGCTGAGACAGTATTCAGCGCATGGCTTACGACGAGGGCCTGGCCCACCGCCTGGGCGACGTGCTGGGACCGCTGCCGGGCGTGGTGGCCAAGAAGATGTTCGGCGGCGTGGTGTTCATGTGGAACGGAAACATGCTGGTAGGCGTGATGGGCACGGACCTGATCGCCCGCGTGGGCCCGGAGGCGCACGCCGACGCGCTGGCCGAGCCGGGTGCGCGGGTGTTCGACTTCACCGGCCGGCCGATGAAGGGCTGGGTGGTCGTGGACGGCGCGGCTGTGTCGGAAGACTCAGCGCTGGACGACTGGATCGCGCGGTGCCGTGACTTCGTGGAAGCGCTGCCGCCGAAGTGAGCCTCCTCGATCGGGTCCGCGAGGCGCTGGACGGCTACCGGTACGTCACCGAGACATCCGCGCTCGGCGGTGTGGTGTTCGAGTGGGACGGTGATCCGCTCGTCGGTGTTGTGGACGACGAACTGGTCGTGCGTGCCTCGGGAGGTGGCTGGCAGACCGTCACCGGCGATGTCGCGGAGTGGATCCGACGCTCAGCCGACGTCGTGATCGCCGAGTGCGTGGTGCGCTGGCACGCCGAACTCCGCGCGGGCGAGCCGGTCGCGGCGTCTCGGGCCATGCTCGGTCTCGTCCACCACGAGCCGGACCGCGAGCAGTTGCAACGGCTCCTGCTCGAGCACACCCGCCACCCGGACCTCCGCCATCTCGCCGTCACGTGCCTGGGGCACATGGGCAGGCTCGACGGTGAGGTGCTGCCCGAGGTCATGTCCCGTCTCCAGGAGCTTCGCGACGATCCGGAGCTGGGAGGAAGGGCCGAGGACGCGCTGGGGGACATCGAGTCCTTCAGCGGGCGCGGCCAGATGGACCGGACTGCCGGTTGAGCACGCGTCCTGGCCAGGACGTGCCGTGTCCGGTTAGTCCCGACTTTCGGACGTGTCGAGCGGCAAATCCCGTACGTAGCGTGCCCTCCGGATCCGAGAGGGGACAGAACGTGCGAAGACTACTGGCGGGAGCAGCGGCGCTCACGCTTCTCACCACCGGCCTGGTGACACCGGCCGTCGCGGTGCCGGGGCAGCAGCCCGAAGCGCAACTCAGGCAGCAGAGCGACGAGCAGCCCCACGAGCTGGAGATCAAGCGCCGCGCGTTGAAGCAGCAGGCGCTGGCCGAGGTGCTCACGGGTGAGGCCAAGACCGAGAAGCGCGGCAGCAGCACCGTCGCGAAGGTCGGCAAGAAGCAGAACAAGGACCAGTACGTCGAGCTCAAGCGGGAGAAGACCGACAAGATCTTCGTGATCCTGGCGGAGTTCGGCAACGAGCGGCACCCCGACTACCCGGACCGCGACACGAACCCCGCCACGCCGGGGCCGCAGCGGTTCGACGGGCCCACGCACAACCAGATCCCCGAGCCGAACCGGGCCGTGGACAACACGACGATCTGGCACCAGGACTTCAGCCAGAAGTACTTCCAGGACCTGTACTTCAGCCGCAAGAAGGACGCCAACTCGGTCGCGAACTTCTACGACAAGCAGTCAAGCGGCAGGTACACGGTCAACGGCCTCGTCACGGACTGGGTCAAGGTCAAGTACAACGAGGCGCGCTACGGCCGCAGCAACGGGTTCCCGTGTGCGGACAACATCTGCAACAACTCGCGTGAGCTGATCAAGGACGCGGTCGGGCAGTGGGTGGCGGACCAGCAGGCCGCCGGCAAGACCACCGCGCAGATCAAGGCGACGCTGGCCGAGTACGACCAGTGGGACCGCTACGACTACGACTCCGACGGCGACTTCAACGAGCCCGACGGGTACCTCGACCACTTCCAGATCGTGCACGCGGGTGGTGACCAGGCCGACGGCGACCCGTTGCAGGGTGAGGACGCGCTGTGGAGCCACCGCGGGTACGCGTTCAAGAACTACTCGACCGGGCCCGGCACCAACAAGCTCGGCGGCGCGCAGATCGGTGACACCGGCATCTGGGTCGGCGACTACACCGTGCAGCCCGAGAACGGCGGCGTCAGCGTCTTCGCGCACGAGTTCGGCCACGACCTCGGCCTGCCGGACCACTACGACACGGCCGGTGGCTCGAACGGCGTCAACTGGTGGTCGATCATGGCGCAGAACCGGGTGAACGCGCCCGGCGAGGCTCCAGGTGAGCGCGCCAACGAGTTCTCCGCGTGGGACAAGCTGCAGCTCGGCTGGCTCGACTACGAGGTCGCGGTCGCGGGGCAGGAGAAGGTGTTCGAGCTCGGCCCGCACGAGTACAACACCGCCAAGGCCCAAGGCCTCGTCGTGGTGCTGCCGGACATCTCCAAGAACTTCGACTACGGCACGCCCTTCGCGGGCACCAAGATGTGGTGGAGCGACAAGGGCAACGACCTCGACAACTCCATGACCGTGCCGCTCGACCTGCGCGGCAAGACGTCGGCGTCGCTCAGCATGAAGGCCCGCTACGACATCGAGGCGGACTACGACTACCTCTACGTCGAAGCGTCCAATGAGGACGGCAGCTGGACGCAGCTCGACGGCGTCGCGAACGGGCAGCCGTTCCAGCGCGACTCGGCGAACGCGCCTGCTCTGAGCGCGTCGTCGGGCGGGCAGTGGGTCGACCTGAGCGTCAACCTGAACGCCTACGCAGGCAAGAACACCAAGCTGCGCCTGGCCTACCGCACCGACGGTGCCCTCGCGCTGCAGGGCTTCTTCGCCGACGACATCACCGTGACCGCCGACGGCGTCCCGGTGCTGACGGACGGCGCGGAGGCCGCGTCGCCGTGGACCACGCGCGGGTTCCGCACGACCGTGGGCAAGGAGACGAAGGCGTTCGACCAGTTCTACATCGCGTCGAACCGCACCTACGAGTCGTACGGCCAGTACAACAAGACCGGCCCGTACCGCTTCAGCTTCCCGGACAAGCCCGACTTCGTGGAGCACTTCGCGTACCAGGACGGTCTGCTGGTGTCGTTGTGGAACACGTCGTTCCTCGACAACAACGTGAGCGAGCACCCCGGTGAGGGCCTGATCCTGCCGATCGACGCCAACCCGGCGCCGCTCTACAACCTCGAGGGCGCCAAGTGGTCCGTCAGCGTCAGCGGCTACGACGCGCCGTTCGGGCTGCAGAAGTCGGACTCCTTCACGTTGCACGTCAACGGCAAGGCGTCCTACATCCGCGGCGCCGCTGCTCAGCCGACGTTCGACGACACCAAGCAGTTCTGGTTCGCCGAGCAGCCGAACGCGGGCGTGAAGCTGCCGGCGGTCGGTGTCGGCCTGAAGGTTCTCCGTCAGTCCGGCACGTCGATGACGGTGAAGCTGTTCAAGACGAAGTAGTTTCAGCTGCATGACCACTGCTGAGGACATGCTGGCCGTCGCCGTCGAAGAGGCGCGGATGGGACTCGCCGAAGGCGGGATCCCCATCGGCGCGGCACTCTTCGACGGCGACGGCCGTCTGCTGGGCCGGGGTCACAACCGTCGCGTGCAGGACGGCGACGCCTCCATGCACGCGGAGACCTCGGCCTTCCGCAACGCCGGACGCCAGCGCAGCTACCGCGGCACCACCATGGTCACGACTCTCTCGCCGTGCTGGTACTGCAGCGGACTCGTGCGCCAGTTCGGCATCTCGAACGTGCTGATCGGCGAGGCCACGACGTTCTACGGCGGCCACGACTGGCTCGCCGAGAACGGTGTCGGCATCACGATCGCCGACGATCCCGCGTTGATCGAACTGATGACGTCGTTCATCGCCGAGCGCCCCGAGCTCTGGTACGAGGACATCGGCCAGGATTAATACCTTTGCCGCGGAGTGCGCTCCAGGTCTTAGGTTTCAGGTATGTCTTCCGTCCTGATCACCGGCGCCAACAAGGGCCTCGGCCTCGAAACCGCTCGCCAGCTCGTCCAGGCGGGCCACACCGTGTGGCTGGGCAGCCGCGACTCCGCACGCGGGGAGGAAGCGGCCTCGGCCGTCGGCGCCCGGTTCGTGCAGCTCGACGTCACCTCGGACGAGTCCGTCACCGCGGCCGCGAAAACCGTGGGAGAGCTGGACGTGCTGGTCAACAACGCCGGCATCGCTCCGGAGTGGACTGAGGAAGGCGTCGTCGGGGCGGGGGAACTCACCGCGGACCTCATGCGCGAGACGTTCGAGGTCAACCTGTTCGGCATCGTCCGCGTCCTGCACGCCTTCCTACCGCTGCTGGAGCGTTCTGCCGCGCCGGTCGTGGTGAACGTGAGCAGCCGCCTCGCCTCGCTGGCCACGGCCGCCGAGGGCAGCGGGTATCCCGGTGTCGCGTATCCGGTGTCGAAGGCCGCGGTCAACATGGTGACCGTGCAGTACGCGAAGGCGTTCCCCCGGATGCGGATCAACGCGGTCGAGCCGGGGTTCACCGCGACCGACCTGAACCGGGGCAGCGGCAGGCAGACCGTCGAGCAGGGTGCCGAGATCATCGTGCGGATGGCGCAGATCGATCCGGACGGCCCGACCGGTGGCTACTTCGACGCCGACGGCCCGTTGCCCTGGTGAGCTGACTGGAACTGCCAGATCACGAGGGCCGGAGCGCCGGCGCTGACGGCTCGGGTCGCTTCGGGCACCATCGCGGCCAACGACCACGGCCACAGCTCCCACGGTCCCGGGTCCGCGGCTGCCGGGACAGGAGACGGTTCGGGCACCCCGGGTTCCTCACAACGACGCGGCTGCAGCCCCACCGCCAGCGCGGCACGCAGGTAGTCGCCGATCAGGTGGCGGTGGGCGCTCATCCGCCCAGGACGGCCGTCGGCGGCGCGGACGGACGGCACCGAGCCGAGCGCCACCCGTTCCGGGTGCATGTCGGAGATGACCAGGTGCCCGCCGGGACGCAGCACCCTGGCGAACTCCGCGATCACCGGCGCGAGCGACGCGACGTGGGTCAACGCCAGCGCGCACGTGACCAGGTCGACCGAGGCGTCCTCAACGGGAAGCCGATGCAGGTCGCCGACCAGGAACTCGCCCTCAGGAACACGAGTGCGGGCCCGCGCCAGCATCTCGGGCGAGCCGTCGACACCGATCACCCGATGGCCTCGAAGAGACAGCAACGAGGCGAGACGACCGGTCCCGCACGCGGCGTCCAGCGCGACCCCCGCCGGCAATGAGCCGATGATCTCCTCGAGCACCGGTTCGTCCAGGTCGAAGGCGGAGTTCGGCTGGTCGTACGTCGCCGACCACAGTCGATAGCCCGTGACGGCGTCCACTCTGTCGACTTCCACCGCGGCATCGGCGAGCGCCGGGTCGTCGAGCACTCCGCGGATCTCCGCGATCCGCGCCTCCACGAAGTCGCGGCCGTGCCCTCCGGTGAACGCGCGCAGCAGCGCGACACCTTCGAGTCCGAGTAGGTACGCACGCGGGTCCTCGTAGCTCACCCGACGCAGGCTAGTAGTACTTCGTCAGGTGGCGCTGACCTGGCGTGCGTGATCACATCTGCGGCCGTGCGTGCGTGCCGC
>NZ_JYJG01000443.1 GCF_000955955.1 Lentzea aerocolonigenes | reverse complement strand
CCGCCAGCCCCTGCTGGCTCAACCCGGCGTCACGCCGATACCACAGCAACAACTCGCCAAAAGTCGACCCGCACTCCGACGCTCCCACCGGGCCAACATAACTGCTTATAGGTATTATTACTAAGTTGTGTTGGCACGATGGGCCCGGATGGATCAGCCAGAACGCCCCGGTACCGCGCAGCAGTCTTCCGACCGCGACCGAGGAGAACACAGGCCGAAAGAGCACGACCGCGACAACACGAGGCACCACACCGCCACCTCCGGCATCGACACCTCGAACACGAAGGGCTGCGACCTCCTCCCCCGCCGCATACCTTGATCACCAGCCAGACGCAAGCCCGCGCTGGACCGGTGCGGCCGTTCGATCCCGATGTCGAAGCAGAAGGGCATGTCCCCCTGCCCCTTTGCACCTCGCGGACCGCCGGGTTGAATGGTCGGCGTGACGGAGCTGCGCGAGGAACCACCCGGTCCGTCCTTCGGCCACACTCTGCTGAGATACCGGACCGAGGCCGGGCTGTCGCAGAGGGATCTGGCGCTTGCCTCCGGGTTGAGTGTGCGTGCGCTGCGCGAGCTGGAGCGCGGACGGGCGGCAGCCGCTCAGGAGAAGTCCACCGAGCTGCTGGCGACAGCGCTGGGACTGACCGGTGACGAACGCGAATCGTTCCTCCTGCTGGCCAGGGAGGGCAGGCGCAGGTCCAGCCTCTCCGGCACCAGGACGATGTTGTACGGCCTGCCTGCCGTACCCGCGCTGGTCGGCAGGGACGACGAGCTCGACCAGCTGGCCCGCGCCGCGCGAGCAGGGGGCACCGCGGTCGTGATCGGACCTCCGGGTGTCGGCAAGACCTCACTCGCCGTGGCTGCCGCGGACCGCCTGAAGGTGCTGTTCCCGGACGGCTGCCTCGCGATCGACCTCCGCGGTGTGGACGATCACCCCGTCACGGCGGCGCCCGCGCTGGAGCGGATGCTCACCGCTCTCGGCGTGCCCGCCCGCCGCATCCCGCCGGGAGAGGCTGAACGGAGTTCGCTCTTCCGCACCTTGATGCGGGACCGCCGCATCCTGGTCCTGCTGGACAACGCCGCGGACGACGCCCAGGTGCTGCCGTTGCTGGCCGGTGGTGATCACAGCTTCACGATCGTGACGTGCCGGCGCTCGCTCGGGGGTCTGGAACCGGCGCAGCGCCTGGTGCTCGACGTGCTGCCCGAGCAGAGCGCCGTCGACCTCCTGACCACGATCGTGGGCGAGGACGTCGTGCAGGCCGACGCCGCCGCCGCCAAGGAGGTGGTGGAGCTGTGCGGCAACCTGCCGCTGGCCGTGCGGATCGTCGGCAACCGCCTGGCGACCCGCCGGCACTGGTCGCTGTCCTACCTGGCGGGACAGCTCCGCGACGAACGCCGCCGGCTCGACTCGCTCGCGGCGGGCGACCTGCGGCTCCGGCCTGCCTTCGAGGTCTCGCTGCGCAGGCTCAGCCCCGCGGCGCAGGAGGTGTTCCGCAGGCTCGCCCTCGTCCCCGGGGCCCACTTCAGCGAGGAGCTCGCGGCGGTCGTCACCGGCGTCCCCCAGGACGAGGTCGAGGCACAGCTGGACGAACTGGTCGAAGCATCCCTGCTCACCGTGACGGCCGCACGGATGCGATTGCAGTTCCACGACCTCGTCCGGTTGTTCGCCCAGGAACGCCTGGCGGCGGAGGAACCGGAGGACGTCCGGGCACGGCTGCAGGACGACCTCCTCACGCATGTGCTGCGCAAGACCACCGACGCCTCGAAGCTGTTCCTCGCCAAGATGACCGGCATGCCGCAGGACAGCCCGTTCCGCTCCCAGGACGAGGCGAAGGAGTGGCTGGAGCAGGAGTCCACCAACTGGCTCCCGGTGGTGAGCCGGGCGACGGAGGCCCGCCGGTACCGCGAGGTGGTCGACTGCACCTGGGCGCTGTACAACTACGCGCACGGGCGTGAGCCGATGTACCCCTGGCCCGACGTGTTCGGATGCGGTGTGCGCGCCGCGAGGGAGCTGGGGGATCGGACGGCGGAGGTCAACCTGCTCGCCCAGTACGGAACGTCCTTCCACTGGAGCCTGGGCGAGAGCGAACGGGCGCGGGACGTCCTGCTGGGAGCGCTGGCCCTCGCCGAGGAGATCGACCACCACTTCGGTGCCATGATCGTGCACTCGGCGGTGGGGTGGCCGCTGCTGTCCCTCGGAGAGCCCGAGGAGGCGCTGCGGCACGTCGACCTCGCGTCCGAGATGTCGGAGTCGTACGACTTCTTCGAAACCCGGTTCTGGATGCACATCGGGAGCGGCGGCATACGACTCGCGACGGGCCGCTTCAGCGAGGCGCTCACCGTTCTCACCCCGCTGCTCTCGGAGGTCTGCGAACGGATCGGCGAGACGAACCCGGAGGTGGCCGCCAAGACGATGACGCTGGTGCGGATGAACATCGCCGACTGTCTCGCCGGCCTGGGCCGCTGGCAGGAGGCCGCCGAGCAGTACCACGAGGTCATCAGGCTGTTCGGCACGGCCCGGCCGACCTACCGCAGCCGGGTGGAGCTGCTCGTGTGCGAAGGCACGGCGTGGCGCCACGCGGGCGAGTTCCAGCGCGCACACGACTGCCTCACGCTCGCGCTCGACCTCTGCGACGACCCCGCCAACCGCGACGACCGCAAGGCGGTGGAGGCGGAGCTCGCTCTGGTGCCCGCGGAGTAGGTCACGACCACCGGCCAGGCCGATCGGCAACCGCTTCAGTCCTGGGACCAGCGGATTTCAGCCCCGCGTCCCTTGCCCTCGGCCAAGTCGCTCCCACCACGCCGCCGCGTCACCTCCGCAGAGATTCGCGCGGCCGTGCGAGCTCAGTCAGCTGGTGAGCTCCGCGGGCCAAACGTCCCGCCGAGTAGCGGTCTCGCAGCTCCTGTTCGAGGTCCGGACGCTCGAACTCGGGAGCGAGCACCACGGAGTGGTTGAATCGGGCATCTCCGGAGATCTCCAAGGCGTCGACGTCGTGCATGCAGACCGCCTGATGCCGCCAGAACGCGGGAATGAAGATCATGTCTCCGGGTCCTGACACCAGTGCCACCTCCCACGAGGTCCCATTCGGTGCGGCGAGCAGGGTCACGGCTGTTCCGGAGCGCATGACGACGATGCGATCGTCCTCGTGGTAGTGGGGGATCACATGCCGATCGGGCGTCAGAGCCACGCTGTACGCGGAGAGGTCCGACGCTCCGCACAACCCCTCGGTCGCAACGGGTCGGAAGAACTGCTTCTGGGGGCCCTCGATCGTCGCGCCCTGCTGGCTTCCCGCCAGGCTGATCTGCCAGGTGGCACTGACCGACCGCTCGGTCGACGATGGCCGGACTTCGTCCAATTCTGTCATTGCGGAACTCCCGGTCAGCAGGTTGACGGAACGCTCGGTGCGGACTTCTCGACGTGCTGCGAGATGAAGCCGGCCAATCTGATGAGTCCGGTGCGCAGCGCCTCAGGCGTGACCGAGCTGATCGAGATGCGCAGCTGGCGGCGCGGTTTTCCGTCGCCGTGGAACCGGTGGATCGGCACCCACAGAACGCCGTGGTCGGCGGCACACTCCTCGGAAAGTTCATCGGCGGTTTCGAACGGGACGTTCAACACGACGAAGAACCCACCCCGCGGCGCGGACCAGGTGACCTCCGGTACGGAGCCCTCTGGAAACAGTTCGGCCAAGGTGTCCAGTGCGACGGTGAGATTACGGCGATAGTGCCGGGCCACGGCGAGATTTGCGGTGCGCAGGCTGAAACCGTGGTGGATGAGCTTTCCTCCGATGACCGCTTGCGCGATCGGCGAGGTGTTCAGCGTGACCATGTTCTTGATCCGAGCGAGCTCATCCGACAACGTCTCGCCGGGGGCGCCGCCCGTCACCGGTTGGTCGGCCACGACGTAACCCACCCTGGCGCCAGGAACACCGGTCTTGGCGAACGAACCGCAATAGACGACGTGCCTGGCCCTGTCCATCGATTTGATCGTGCGCGGGTGATCTCGATCGGTTGACAGCAGTCCGTACGCGTTGTCCTCCACTATCAGCAACCCGAGTTCGCCGGCGAGTTCGAGCAGTCGCTGTCTGGTGTGCAGTGGCATCGTCGTACCGGTGGGGTTCGCGAAGTCCGGCACGACGTACACGGCACGTGGCCGGAGGCCGGCCGCAACAGCCTCGGCGACTACGTTCTCCAGATCATCCAGGTCGATCCCGTCTGCGCTGTCCTTCACCGACAGCACTTTCAGATCAGCGAGCTCTGCGGCCCCGATGAAGCCGAAATAAGTGGGCTGGACAGCGAGAACCGCATCCTGGTCGGTACGGCGCAGTGCCCGCATCGTCAAGAAGAGTGCCTCTTGGCCGCCCACTGTCACGACGATGGAGTCCGCATCCGCGGTGATCTGTTCATCGACTTCGAGGTGCCGAGCGACGAGGTCGTTGATCACCCCTTTGACACGGCCGTATTGGAGGATCGTCCTGGTCGCGCCGCGCTCATCACCGCCGTAGCTGACCACGAGGTGTTGGTGGAAGAGTTCCAGGTAGTCCTGCACGGCCTTCAAATCGAAGTCGCCCTCGTACGGCGTGCCAGAAGCCAGCGAGATGACATCATCCGCTTTTCCTGACACGACCCGACGAAGAGCGGTCGCATCAGCAAAGGGCATGCTCTGCGTTTCATGGAGGTCGCTCAAAGCGACCGTGAACAGACCCTGACCCACGGCCCTGCTGGTCACGACATCCAACCTCCCTTCCGAATTCGAGCCACTTATGCCTTGCCGGCAAGCCACTCACCCGGGAGAAACTCGCTACGAAGGAGACGGAAAACGGATGCGCGGCAGAGATCACAAAATCGACCACGCCGCCCGTGATGCACCCAAACGATTCCACGACAGATAAAGTCACAACTCTGCAACAGCCATGAAGGTTTCGCTCGCATCGCCTCACATCAACTGACGAACGAGCATGCGGAAGGGTACGGCCGACGTCTGTCGGCAATCAATGTGACTCCGGCCAGCAATGACCTCGAGGGCAACTGCCTCAACCCTTTCGAACAGGCAGTTCCGAGCATCGAGATGTCTCCCGGCAACCGACAGACCGGCGACAGCAACACGGCGGAGTCCGATGGCCGGGCAATCGGTTCGAAGCGCGGCGTCAACCGCAGCGGCGTCACCGAGGTACCACAGGTTGAGCCGCTCCCGCTCGTTGCTGCCCGGCACGTCGTCCGGGAGGGAACCGACGGTGAGCGTCCGCCGGCCCGCTCACGGTCAGCCCCGGTGCCCGCGGAGATCACCGCGGTCAACGCCCGCGCCAACCGACCGGTTCACCTCACGTCCGCTCATGCCGACGTGAAGTTGGGCTTTCGACGCCCGCCAGGATGCTGGTCGTCGTCACGATTGGAACGTTGAGGTGATCGCCTGGGTGACCGCTGTGATCGCTGGTGTGGCGGTGCCGGGGAGCCGGGCCACGAGGACCCGGCGGATCTCGGGTGGCGCGCCCTGGACCTGCAGGGAGATCACGCCCGGCGGGACGATCGGCGACAGGCTTTCCGGGATCGTGGTGACGCCGAGACCGCCGGCGACCAGGTGCAGTTTCGTCAGCCAGTCGCGTGCGCTGTGGACGATGCGGCCTCGACCGGGCAGCCCCGGCCAGACCCCGAGCAAGGGCTCCGCGCTCGACGAGTGCGTGGCGATCCAGGGCGCGTCGACCAGTTCGTCGACGTGCACGGATGTGCGGCCCGCGAACGTGCCGGTGGCCGGTGCCGCCACGACGAGTTCGGTGTCGTGGGCGGTGGTGACGTGCAGGCGTGGTGACTCGCCGTCCGGTGGCCGGTGCGGTGGCCGGGAGGTGAGTACGGCGATGTCGATCGAACCCGTGCGCAACGCGCGGGCCAGGCTGGGTGTGGTGCCTTCGCGGGTGGTGACCCGGACCCGTGGCGCTGTCCGGGCGAGTCGGGCGAGCACGGCGGGAAGGAGGACCGGTCCGGCACTGGGGACGTAGCCGAGGCGCACCAGTTCCGTGCGTGGAGTCCCACCGGTCAGGTCGCGTTCGGCTGCGTCGACCGACTCCAGGATCGTGCGGGCGTGGCGCAGCAGCGTCAGTCCGGGCCGGGTGAGCCGTACGCCGTCGGTCCGCCGCTCGAACAGGGTGGCGCCGGCGCTGCGTTCGAGGGCGACCGCTTGGCGCGAGACCGCGGACTGCGTGTAGCCCAGCTGCGCGGCGGCCGCGGTGAAGCTGCCGGACTCGGCTATCTGACAAAGCACACGAAGGCTCGTGCTCGACACGTCCATGCGGACTACGCATACCAGAGATGCTGGATCATCGCTTCCCGCATGCCCCTGTCCTGCCTAGCGTGGCGTGGGACGAGACAGAAGGGCTTTCCCATGCGTGCAGCGACACTCACCGCGTTCGGCTCCCCCCTCACCGTGCACGACGTACCCGACCCGGAAGCCGGCAGCGGCGAGGTGCTGGTCGAGGTCCTGGCGACCTGTGTGCCCCCGTACGCGGCCGAGGTGTTCAGCGGCGAACGGCGTTACCCGCTGGAACCACCGGTCGTGCCTGGTGCCGGCGGTATCGGCCGAGTCCTGCGGGTGGGACCGGACGCGACCAAACTGGCGGTGGGGGACCTGGTATGGTGCGACTCGACGGTCCGCGCCCGCGACGATGCCCTGACGCCCGACATCACGCTGCAGGGCTGGAGTTCCCGGGGCGAGGGCGGCGCACGGCTGGCCCGATACCTGCACGACGGACCGTTCGCCGAACTCATGCGGGTGCCTACCGAGAACGTGTACCCCCTGCCCGCCGCCGCAGCAGCCGACCCCGCACGCTGGTCCGCACTCGCTGTGCACACCATTCCCTACGGTGGCCTGCTGGCCGGCCGGCTCGCGGCCGGAGAGACGCTGCTGATCAGTGGCGCGACCGGCAACCTCGGCAGCAGCGCGGTGGCCGTCGCGCTCGCCATGGGCGCAGGGCTCGTAGTGGCCCCGGGACGCAACCGGGCCGCCCTCGACCTGCTCGCCGAGCGGTTCGGCCCACGGGTGAGCCCGGTCGAACTCAGCGGAAACGAGAACACCGACCGGGCGGCGATGGCCGCGGCCGCCAACGGCCCGATCGACATCGTGCTCGACCTCCTGCCGCCCCAGGCACCCAGTTCGGCGGCACGTGCGGCAGCCATGACCGTGCGCGAGTACGGGCGGGTCGTGCTGATGGGCGGCGTCGGCATGCTCGGCGGCGCGGATTTCGCCCTGCCCTACCCCTGGATCATGCGCAACTCGGTGACCGTGCGCGGCCAGTGGATGTACCCGCGCACGGCGAACATCGGCATGATCCGACTCATCGCGACGGGCGCCCTGGACCTCACCTCCGAAGGCGTCACCCGTTTCAACCTCGATCAGGTCAACGACGCAGTCACCTGCGCAGCCGAACACAGCGGCCCCTACGAGCGCACCGTCCTCACGCCAAGGGCCTGAGCACGCTGGTGCTGGCCGCGGTCGGCCGAAGCCGCCTCACCCTCGTCCGGCGCCCGGCCCGTCACGTAGAGGTCACCCGCCTCCAACGCCCGCACAGCCGCCAGGTCGCGGTCCAGCTCGGCTTCCGTCCGCGCCGCCAGCCACACGTAGCCCGGCGACGACCTCGCGTCCACCGTCCTCGGGGCCGGGTCGCCTGGGCCGAACCGCGCGGTGACACCCCGATGCGCGGGCAGAGCGGCGAATGCCTCCGGCCAACGGGACCGGCACACTCCCGCCCTGGGGTTGATCAGCCACACGTTGCGCAGCTGCTGCCGCCAGCGCACGTCTCGCTCCTCGAACGCGTCGAACGCCGCCGGGTCCACCAGGGAACGGGCCAGGAGTTCCACGTGCGAGGTGCCGCAGCAGCGCTCCACCTCGGCCGGCTGGAAGCCTCCCATCAGGCGTGGCGCGGTCTCGATGAGAACCGGACCGCGGGCAGTCAGCATCACCTCGCTGTGCGCCGCGCCGGTCACGACGCCCAACGCGGCCACCGCGTCCTTGACGTAGTCCACGACGACATCCGCGCCGGCACGCGGGACCGGTTGCTGGTAGTCGTAGAGCGGGACGCCGCCGGGGCCGGCGGTCTTCCTCGAGCTCCAGACGTCGGACACCTTGTGCACGCCGTCGACGGCGACCGTGTTGACCATGAACTCGTCGCCGGAGAGGAACTCCTGCACGAGCGCTGCCGAGTTGGCCTCACCGAAGAAGTTCTCGGCACCCAGCACCTGCTCGACCGCCTCGCGCACATCGCCGGCGTTCGCGCACACCCGCACGTGGTCGGTGCCGCTGCTGGCCACGGGTTTCACCACCACGCGGGGGTGGCCGCAGGCCGAGTACCAGTCCGCAGCCTCGTCAGGAGACCCGACCTGGGCGGTGGCGGGCGCGGCCAGTCCCGCCGCGTGCAGCTGGGCCGCCATCGCCGCCTTGTCTCGGCGAGCCGCGGTGCGGGCGGGGTCGTTGCCCGGCAGGCCGAGACGGTCGTTCAGCACGTCGGCGAGCGCGACGCCGGAGTCACCACCGGCCAGCACGCGGCCGACCCGCAGCTCGGCCAGAGCCGCCACAGCGGCGTCGAGGGTGCGCTGATGTCCCAGTTCCGCCGAGTACGCGGTCGGGTCGGCCCAGCGGCCGGACAGCCGGGGAGCACTGTGCAGGCCGACGCAGCGAATGCCGTGCCCGCGCAGCGCGACCTCGAGGTGCGCGGTCATCGCGTTGCCGTCGACGACGGCGATCGCCGTGCCCCGCACGTCAACCAGCGCCTTCGTAGCCAACGTGCCTCGCGAGGTCGAGTTCGCGGTTCAGCACGCGTTCCGCGGCCAGCTCCCCGTCGTCCTGGCCGTGCACGACCGTGTAGACGATGCGGGCCGCGCCGACCTCCGCCCGGTGCGCCGCCTCCTCCGCCGTGGCACCGACTGCGATGACGAACCCCGGCCGGTCGAGCGACCACCGCGTCCTGCCGATGTGCTGCCCGACCGCGTAGGTCACGCCCGACTCCACGACCTGCGGGTCCGACCGCACCTGCGCCAGACCGTCCACTGCGACGACCTCGCCCTGCCCGGCTGTCGCGAACCGGATGGCCGCGCCGCGCCGCGCCCGTGGCCGGGCGGTCAGCGGTCCCCTGCGGCCCAGCGCCCAGGCCACCGTCATCTCCTCCATGTCGATGCCGTACACGAGCCGGACGAGGTCGTTGATCCGGTCGCCGCCACGCCGCGCGTGCCCCTCGACCACCCGCGGACCACGTGACGTCAGCTTGACCTCGACGTGGGACGGACCGTGCCGCAGCCCCACCGCGTCGAGGAACTCGGTGACCAGTGCGACGACCTCCTGCGCGACGGCGTCGTCGAGGACGGCGGGAACGGTGTGCCCGGCCTCCACGAACCCGTCGCCCACGAGCTTGTCCGTGAGCGCCAGCACCACGTGCTCACCGTCGAAGGAGAACGACTCGACGCTGATCTCGTGGCCGTCGAGGAACTCCTCCAGCAGGAAGGTCGCCGTGCCGACCTCGGCGAACCGCCTCGCCACCGCGTCGACGCACTCGGGGCCGTCGACCAGCGCGACCCCGTAGCTGCCGGTGGCCGCGACCGGCTTGGCGATGAACGGGAACCCGTGCGCCGCCGCGAACGCCCGCAGGTCGTCCGCCGACCTGCCGAGTGCCGCGGCCACCGGGCTCACCCCGCGTTCGCGCAGCCGCTTCCGCGTCGACCACTTGTCGGTGAGCACGCGGACCGCTTCCCGCGAAGGACCGCGCAGGCCCAGCCGGTCGGTCAGCGCCGCCGCGGGCAGCAACGCGTTCTCGAGGGTCGCCACGATCGCGTCGAACGGCCGCACCCGGTGCAGGTCCGCGACCAGGTCCAGGAAGGAGTCGGTGGTGTAGTCCAGCACCAGCGTCACGTCCACCGCGGCGGGTCGTTCCGCCGGGACGTCACCGTGCCGGACCACCCACCACACCTCAGCACCCAGCGCCGCCGCAGCGGCGGCGGTGGACTTGAGGTCGCCGATGACGAGCACCCGTTGTTCCACCGCACCGATATTGCCAGACGTTGCCTAATCGAGGCAATGCGTGGCACCGCGCAGATCCGGTCAGAGGAAATGACCGCTGGCGAGGTAGGGCGCGGGCTCACCCATGCCACGCACCGCGAGGTACCCCTCCTGCCCGATGTCGAGCTTTGCGGCGAGCCCGACGTCGACCGCCCAGTGGTTGGCGGTGGTGATGCAGTTGACCAGCGTGTCGCCCTGCGCGGAGGCGAGTGCCTCCCACAGCAGGTCCTGCGCGATGTCCTCGCTCGACGCGGCGAGCAGCGCCGCCCGGCCGCGACTGTCGACGTAGACGTACCCGTGCGCCGACCGGTCCCGCCGCCGCGCGACCACGAGTCGCATGTTCTTCACCAGGTAGCCGTGGTCGGGCCCGTGGCCGGCGCCGCGCAGGGAGCGGTCCAGCTCGTCCATCCAGCCGAAGTCGGCCGCGTCGCCGTCGCGCAGCCCGGTGATCGAGGGCAACGTCGAGCGGTCGACCTCGCCGACCATGCGCAGCTGCGGGTACAACGTGAAGCCCGCCAGCCGGTAGCGCCGCGTCGCGCCGGGATGCACGGTGGAGGAGAACATGCCCTGCCTGCCGTCGGCGTGGGCGAGCACGGCATCCATCAGCCGCCTGCCGATGCCACCACCCTGTCTGTCCGGCAGCACGCCGTAGGTGGCGAGGTACCAGAACCGCTCGCGGTTCTGCGAGATCGCGAACCCGACGACCTCCTCGCCGTCCGTCGCGACCCAGCACCCGCCTGGATCAGTGGTGAGCAGGTAGCGCATCCGCTCGATCCACTGCGCGGACGCCGTTTCGGACCTGGGCTGCGGCTCCGGCTCGTTCACCCGCCGGGTGAGCCGGTCGCCCTCGTGGAACGTCACGGCCGACGCGCGTTCCGCCCCGGCGAGATCGTCCTCGCGCATGAGCCTCACCTGCACTGACTCCATGCCGACGGACCTTACCGAAGGTGCACCGCGTTTGCCTCATGTTGTCAAACTGTGGCAACGTGGCAGACGAGCTGTCCGCGACAACCAGGGGGAGCGATGGCCGGCGTGCCGAAGTCCGTGCTGCTGATCGGGGGTGCGGGACCGGTCTCCTCGAGCCGCGACATCGTCGCGGACGCACTGGCCCAGGCCCACGCCAGAGGGCTGCGGACGTACGTGATCACCAGTGCCGGCCTGCTGGCATCGGCACCCGCGGTCACGGCGGCCGCATCGGCGACCGCCGTCGTGGATCCCGACGACCCGGCCGCGTGCGTGCGCTGGGCACGGGAACGGACAGCCGCCGGGGAAGGGTTCGACGTCGTGCTCGGACTCCGCGACGCGGTGCTGCCCTCGGTGGCGGCCGTCAGCGAGGCGCTCGGCACACCGGGCAACTCCCCTGCCGCGGTGCGGCGCAGTCAGCGCAAGGACGAGTGCAGGCAGGTCCTCGCGGCGGCCGGGCTGCCACAGCCGGCGGTGCGGCTCTGCGCGAGCCTCGCCGACGCGGTGGCGTTCGCCGGCGAGGTGGCCGGTCCGTGGGTGGTGAAGCCCCGCGGTGGTCAGGGCAGCGAGGGCGTGCACCTGGCCCGCGACGAGGCTTCGCTGCGTGCCGCGGTCGCCGCATCACCGCCGGAGTTCCTCGTCGAGGAGTTCGTCTCCGGTCAGGAGTACAGCGCGGAAGGGGTGTTCCTCCGCGGTGTGCCGCACGTGCTGGCGCTGACCGCCAAGGAGACGGCGGGCTTCGTCGAGGTCGCCCACACCCTCCCCGCGGAACTGCCCGCGCCGGTAGCCGGCGAGGTGTCCGGTCAGGTGCGGCGCGCGGCGGCGGCACTCGGTCTGTCCCACGGTGTTTTCCACGTCGAGTTCTGGGTCACCGCGCACGGTGTCGTACTGGGCGAGGTGCACCCGCGGCCCGGCGGCGACTGGATCCACCGCCTGCTCGGCCACGCGGTACCGGAGGCGGAGATGTTCGGCCTGGTCTACGACGACCAGCTGACCGGCGGCGCGACCCCACCGCCCGCACCGTCACGGGCGGCCACCTCCCGCTACTTCACGCCGCCACCAGGCCGGTTGCGCGAGGTCGAGGGCTGGGAAGAGGTCGTCGCACACCCGAAGGTGCTGCACGCGGAACTGACCGTGCGGCCAGGTGAGGTCATTCCGCCCGTCCACGCGTCGGGCGATCGGTGCGGCCTGCTCGTCATCGGCGGCGACACCGTCGAGCAGGCCCGCGAACGCGCGGACGACCTCATGGCCGCTGTGCGGTTCGAGGTGGAGGCGTCGTGACGCCTCTCTCCCCCGCCCCCGCCGCCGAGGAGCTCGGTGCGCGCCTGCGCTGGTCGCTCGCGGTGGACCAGGGACTCGGCTGCCTCGGCCTGTACTCGGTGCTGCCCGTACTCGGCGTGCTGCTCGCGACGGGGTCCAGCACCGCGTTCGTCGGCATCGGCCTGTTCGCCTACTCCGCGTCGGCCGGGCTGTCGGCGCTGTTGCTCAACCGGTGGCTCACGAGGCTCACCTACCTGCGCGGCATGGCGGGCAGCATGGTGCTCAGCGCCGTCGCGTTCGGGTCGCTGCCGCACGTCGGCTCGCCACTGGCGAAAGTCGCGCTGCTCGTGATCGCCGGGCTCGGGGTCAGCGTCCACTACCTCATGTCCAGGGTGCTGATCGCCGAGGAGCTGCGCAGCGACATCGGCCGCAACCGGATGTACTCGATGCTGCAGATCGCGGTGAACCTGGCCGCCGCGCTCGGCCCGTTCATCGGCGGCTTCCTCATCGTCGTCGACGCGAAGCTGCTGCTGGCCGTGGTCGCCGCGTGCTATCTGCTGGCCGGCCTCGCGGTGTTCGCCGGTGTGCCAGGCGGCCTGCGCCCCGCGCCCGCGGCCGCCGCGTGGCCCATCAGCGGCGAGGTGCTGCGCTGGACGGTGACCGATCCGGCCACCCGCAGGCTGGTGGTCATCGGCGCGACCGGGGCGTTCGTGTACGGGCACTTCTACTCGGCGATCGCACTGCTGGTCGCGCAGGAGTTCGCGGACTCGAAGTTCCTGCGCGGCGCGTTGATCGCCGGGCCGGCGCTGGCGATCGCGGTGTTCCAGGGTCCGGTCACCGCGGTGGTCACGAGGATCATGCGGCGCGGGGCGACGCCGTTCACCGTGCTGGTGCGGGGTTCCTTCATCTTCACGCTGGCGCTGTTCACGCTCGGCCTGGACGTGCCGGCGTGGTGGGGTACCGCGATCGCGGTGTCGATCTTCGCGCTGGCCGAGATGGTGTTCACACCGATGCAGAGCACCGCGTTCGCCGGGCTCGCCATCGAGTCGAAGTTCGAGGCGTTCAACCTGCGCCAGGTCTGCTGGACCGCGGGCGAGGCACTCGGTTCGCTCGCGGGCGGCAGCGTGTTCCTCACGATGTACTACGCGGGCGCGCACCACGTGTACTGGCTGGCACTCGCTGCCTTCGTCCTCGTCGTCACGACGCTGCTGGCCTGGGGTTCACGACGCGCCGGCTGACCACGCCGCACCGCGGCCCGCTCGGCGATCGAACGAGCCGCGGTGCCATCGCGGACCGGGTCAGCTCGCGACGGGCCCGGCCATGATCGCGTCGACCAGCGGGCCCGGCCCGTAGCGCAGCACGTCGGTCGCGGGCAGGCCGGTCTCCTCGGTGATCCGGGCCAGCTCGGCGCGGGCCTGCTCGTCCGGCACCGCACCGGTGATGACGGAGACACCGACGACCCGCGCCGGTCCGTCCGGCCACAGCCACCGGGCGGCCTCCTCGTTGATCTCGATGGCCCGCTTCAACGGCGGCAGCGGCCAGTCCGGCATCAGCTTGATCGCCGGGCGGCGCAGGTCGTGGCAGAGGATCATCGAATCCGGCCGGGTGCCGTGCAGCAGTCCGAGCGTCACCGCGGAGAAGCGCGGGTGGTTCAACGCACCCTGCCCCTCGACGAGCACCAGGTCGTGCTCCCGCACCGCGTCGCACACCTCGTCCTCGACCACGCTGTTGACGAAGTCGCTCATGATCGCGTCGACCGGCACACCGCGACCGGTGATCATCATCGCGATCTGGCCCGTCGCCACGAACGCGGGACCGAGCCCGCGGGCCGCGCTCTCCCGCTCGATCTCGAGCATCGTGGTCATCTTGCCGATGCCGCAGTCCGTGCCGACCGCGAGAACGGTCCTCGTGCCCGGACGGTGCTCGCGAACGCGGACGATCGGCTTGCCGTCCGCGTCGAGAGGCGTCCGGTACCGCTCGACCGGCGGGGTGCGCAGATCCCAGATCCTCGCTCCCGACCGCTGCGCGGCGGCCACGATGCGTTCGTCGCCGGAGATCAGGGTGTGCAGACCGTTGACGACGTCGAGGCCCGCCTCCGCCGCCTGCAGGATCTGGTCGCGCCAGTACGGGTGCAGCACGCCGCCGGTCGGTTCGGTGGCGAGCAGCACCCCGTCCGGCCCGTGCTCCAGTGCGGCGGCGACGTCGCGGACGATCGGGGTGCCGTGGCCGAGGCCCAGCACGTCACCGGTGTCCCGCCCGTCGTGTTGCCGGTCGACCGCGACCACGACGCGGTCCGACCGGTAGCGCAGCACGCCGGCCAGTGTTTTCGACGGGTGCGGTGCCATCTCGCCGTCTGCCAGGACGGCAAGCCTTTTCAGATGCTCCATCGCGATCCCCCTGGTAATGGCTGGAAACTCACCCGAGTTTGCCAGAGTTTGCCAAACTCGACAACGGTTGGTGCGGATCGTTGGCAAACCAGGTCAACACATCGACCAGCTCCGCTGTCCACGCGGCAACAGTGCCTTCGTCGAACAGGTCGGCCGAGTACTCGACGAGCACCTCCACCGTCTCCTCACCCGGTACCAGCACCACGTACAGCTCGGTCCTCGCGGCTCCAGGCCGCAGCACCGGACGTGTCGTCGTGCGCAAGCCGGGCAGCGACACCCGCGCCGGTGGCGTGGTGACCACCGTGCACAGCAGGTCCGGCGGCTCCTTCGCACCCACCGCTCGGACGATCTCGGTCAACGGCAGTGCGGCGTGGTCGAGCGAGCGGGCCAGCGCGGAGGAGGCCGCCACGACGAGCCCGGCGAAGTCGTCCACTTCGGACAGTCGCAGGCGCAGCGGCAGCACGTCGCCCAGCAGCCCCACGACGTCCTCGTGTCCTGGCTCCACCCGGTTCGCGCTCGACAGCGGCACCACGACGTCGGTGCGCCCGGTGCGCAGCGAGAGCCAGACCCCGAGCCCCGCCACCAGCACGGCGTTCGGCGTGACCCCGAGTCCGCTCGCCGCCGCCCGCACCGCGCCCAGCCCCGCTTCCGCGCGGTGCAGGCCTCCCCTGCCGGACAGCCGGGCTGGCCGGAGCCGGTCCGCCGGCAGCGACGCGGTCAGCGACGCTCCGCGCAACTCGGTGCGCCAGAACAGTTCCAGCCGTGCACGGTCGCCTCCGCCGAGCACCTCCCGCTCCCATCGCGCGCGGTCGGCGTACTGCGCGACCTGCCGCGGCAGGTCGCGTCCCGCGTACAGCTCCGCCAGGTCCCGCCAGAGCACGGTCAACGACCACGCGTCGCAGATCGCGTGGTGGAACACGGTGACCAGCACGTGCCTGCCGGGGCCGGTCTCGGCCAGGCCGATCCGGAACAGCGGACTCCGGTCGAGCGCGAACGGCGCGGCCACCCAGTCCGAGCACCACGCGCCGGCGTCGGTCACGCGTTCGGGCACCAGGTCGACGGGGAACGCGGGCAGCACCTCGGCGACCAGCTCACCGTCGCGGCACAGGAACCGTGTCCGCAACGCCTCGTGCCGGCGCACCAGTTCCGCCAACGCCCGCCGCAGCACGGGCACGTCGAGATCGCCCTCCACGTCGACCCGGTGCGCGATGTGGTGGACGGACGGCTCGACGAGCCGCTGCTGCTTGTGCCACAGCCTGCTCACCACCGAGGTGACCGGCGACGTGGCGGTGGTCTCCAGCCTCGCGGCGACCGCGCGGATCGTGGGCGCCGCGAAGAACTCGGCCACCGTCATCCGGGTGTCGTGTGCCACCGCGATCCGGTGCACGACTTTGACCGCGTTCAGCGAGTGGCCGCCCGCCGCGAAGAACGACCGGGTGACGCCGATGCGCGGCAAACCCAGTTCGGCGCACCAGATTTCGTGCACCGACAGCTCGGCGTCCGTCACCGGCATCTCGTCGCAGGCAGTGGGCGCCGGCGGGGCCGGTTCCGGCAGCGCGGTGCGGTCCAGCTTGCCGTTCACCTGGTGCGGCAAGCGGTCCAGCGTCACCCATGACCGGGGTACCAGGTGGCCGGGCAACGTCTCAGCGAGGCGGTCCCGCAGCTGCGTCACGTCCACGGCGTCGTGTGCCGGCACGACGTAGGCGACGAGTTCGGCCGCACCGTCGCGATCCGGCCTGGCGATCACGGCCGCCGCGGCCACACCGTCCACTTCGGACAGCGCTGCGGTGACCTCGCCGGGTTCGACGCGGTGACCCCTGATCTTCACCTGGTCGTCGCGCCTGCCCAGGAACTCGATCTCGCCGTCCGGGCGGACCCTGCCGAGATCACCGGTCCGGTAGTCGTCGCCGAACGGCGGCAGGCCGACGTACCCGGTGGCCACCGGCAGCCCGCTGACGCGGATCTCCCCCACCGCGCCGACCGGCACCGCCCTGCCCGCCGCGTCGACGACCTCCACCCGTGCCCCCGTGATGGGCCTGCCGATGGGCGGCCGGGAGCCGAGCACCGGGTCGACGCGGTGCGACGTCACGATGATCGACGTCTCGGTGGGGCCGTACTGGTTGTACAGCGCGCAGAGCGGGTGGCCTGAGAGGAACCAGCGCACGGACGGCGTGATCACCATGGCCTCTCCGGCGGAGAACACCTCACGCAGCGACGACAGGGACGGCCGCTGGTCGAGCAGGTGGCGCAGCGGGCTGAACGGCAGGAACAGCCGCTGCACGCCGTACCGCACCACCAGGTCCGCCAGGTCGTGCCGTTCGCCGGCGTCGACCAGCACGAGGGTCGCGCCCGCGGCGAGCGTCGTGAAGATCTCCTGCACGCTCACGTCGAACGACAGCGAGGTCCACTGGGCCGTGCGCAACGGCTCGTGGTGACGCAGGTGCCACCGCACCAGGTTCACCGGTCCGCGGTGCGGGACGACGACGCCCTTCGGCCGTCCGGTCGAGCCGGAGGTGTAGATGACGTAGGCGGGACCGTCCGGATCGCCGGGCACCGGTTCGTGCGGTGCGGGCACGGCGTCCTCCACGTACTGGACGGGGAGGTCCACCGCCTTGTCCACTGTGGACCTGGAGGTGATCACGAGCGCGGCGGCGCTGTCACCGGCCAGATACCGCAGCCGCGCCGCGGGCAGTTCCGGGTCGAGCGGCAGGTACGCGGCACCCGAGCGCAGCACGGCGAGCACCGCGACGATCAGGTAGGCACCGCGCGGGAGCAGAACGCCGACGACCGCGCCGGGGCCGGCACCACGATCTCGCAGCGCGGCGGCCAGTCCCGCCGCGCGCTCGACCAGTTCCCGGTAGGTCGTCCCGCCGTGCCGTCCCATCAGCGCGACGGTGTCCGGGGTGCGAAGTGCCTGCTGTTCCACCAGTTCGTGCAGGCACGCCTCCGGTCGCCCGGCCTGTTCACCGCTGTCCGCGGTGAGCAGGGCGCGATCGGCCCGCGTGAGGGTGACCAGCTCCGACAGCGGCGCGTCAGGTGCGGTGAGCGCACGGTCCAGCACGTGTCCGACGTAGTCGAGCAGCCGCGAAACGGTGGCCTCGTCGAACAACGCCGTGTCGTACTCGACGACGCACCGCAGTCCATCGCGGTGCTGGGTGAAGTAGTAGGTGAGGTCGAAGGGCGCGCGATCGCTGGGCACGTCCCGCAGCGTCGCGGTGAGCTCGGGTGGGGCGAACTCGATGTCGTCCTGGCGTTCGAACTCGACCATCACGTCGAACAGCGGGTTCCTGCCGAGGTCGCGTTCCGGGTTGACCGCGGCGACGAGTTCGTCGAACTGGACGTCGCGGTGGTCGAGCGCCTCGGTGCTGAGGTCGCGGATCCGATGCGTCAGCTCGGCGAACGACGGGTCGCCCGCCAGGTCGAGCCGCAGAGGCACGGTGTCGAGGAACATGCCGACGACGTCCCGCGCGTCCGGTGGGCGGTTCGACACCGCGGTGCCGACGGTGAAGTCGTCCTGGCCGCTGAACCGCGACAGCACCGCACCGAGCGCGCCGAGCACGGTGGTGAACACCGTGCCCCGCCGCGTGCCCGCGAACACCCGCAGCCGTTCGGCCAGGTCAGCGCCGAACTCACGGGTGACGCTCGCGCCGTCGCCCGACCTCACCGCCGGTCGTGGCCGGTCGGTCGGCAGCTGCAGCAGCGGTGCTCCGTTCAGCACTTCCCGCCAGTGCAGGAGATCCGCGTCGCGGCGCACCGCCACGG
>NZ_JYJG01000442.1 GCF_000955955.1 Lentzea aerocolonigenes | reverse complement strand
CCTCAGGCGCGACTCTCATCGACCCCGGACTTCGATACAGGCCCTAATGCCAGAGCCGCTCCGATGGAGCAGAATTGCACTGTGCAAGAGCCGCTGCCGCTGGAGATGACAGCCGAACGCACGGGCGTGTCCATCGTCGTCCGGGTGGCCGGGGAGATCGATCTCGCCACCGCACCGGCGTTCGAGGAGTTCCTGCTGGACCAGCTCGCGCACACGCGGGCCGTGCTGATGGTCGACCTCGCCGAGGTGGACCACATCGGCTCGGCCGGCCTGGGCGTGCTGCTCGCGGTGCGCGCCGAGTGCGACCGGCGCCGCGTCGACCTCGTGTTCGGCGAATGCTCGTTCATCGTGTCGCGGGTGTTCGAGCTCAGCGGGCTGGCGTCCCACTTCCTCGGTGGCGGGGCAGGGGTCAGTCGTCCTGCTGCTCCATGACGAGGATCGCCCCGCCCGGTTCGCCCCCGTTGCCGCGCAACGAGCTGCACACCACCCGGATGCGCACGTCGCGGCCGCGCCGGTTCACCGCGCTCACCTTCACCTCGTCCATGAACGCGGCGTCGGACAGCGCCGACCGCACGACGTGCCGCAGCTCCGCGACCGGCAGACCGATGTCGAGGTTGAGCAGGTGCTCGCCCTCGGCCTCGTCCCGGCGCACGCCCCACAGCTCCTCGGCGCCGCGGTTCCAGGCCAGCACCCTCATCTGCAGGTCGAGCACGACCACTCCGGCGCGCAGTGACGTGAGGATCGACTCCAGGAACTCGTTGACGTGGTCGAGCTCCGTGCTGCGCTCGCGCAACGCGTCGTTTATGGTCTGCAGCTCGTCGTTCGTGGACTGCAGCTCCTCGTTCATCGTCTCCAGTTCCTCGTTCGTGGACTGGAGCTCCTCGTTGGTGGTCTCCAGTTCCTCGACGGTGGACTGGAGCTCTTCGTTGGTGGTCTCCAGTTCCTCGTTGGTCGACTGGAGCTCCTCGTAGGCCGACTCGAGCTGCCGGTTCGCGTACTCCAGGTCCTCCAGCAGCCGCCGGGCCGCCGTCACGTCGTGGAAGACCACCGAGACACCGAGGATCGTGTTGTCGCCGCGGACGAGCGGGTTCACGTGGATCTCGAACCAGAACGACTCGCCCGGCCCGCGCGTCCACTCGATGTCCTTGATGCGCAACGACTTGCGCTCGACCCGCGCCTGCTCGACATATCCGCGCAACTCCACCGGCCGGTAGGAGACGTCGAGGTCGCGCAGCGGCCGGCCGATGTCCTTCGACGACAGGCCGAACGTGGTCTCCGCCTGCTGGTTGATGAGCGCCACGACGTCGTCCGAGGTGACGACGACCTGGGCGACCGGGCTCGCCGAGAAAGCGTGTTCCCGCAGCTCGTCGATGCCATCGAGGTCCATCCTGCGATCGTGCACCATCGCGTGGGAGACGAAGTTGGCTGATGGCCCGTGATTCCCGCCGCCTTGCGGAAGATGCGCCGCTTGAGGTCGATGGGGTCGAAGATGCGGCTGTGACTGAGCAGCATCTCGGCCTTGCCCAGGAACAGCACGCCCTTGGGCACCAGCGCGAAGTGGAACCGGCCGAGGATCTTGGCCTGGGTCTCCTGGTTGAAGTACATCAGCGCGTTGCGGCAGACCAGCAGGTCGATCCGGGAGATCGGGGCGTCCTGCACCAGGTCGTTGCGGCCGAAGATCACCGAGCGGCGCAGGTCCTTGCGGAAGCTGTAGCGGCCGTTCTGGTGCTCGAAGTACTTGGCGGTGAGCTCGGGCGGCAGCGACTGCACGTCCTGTTCGGCGTAGCTCGCGTGCCGGGCGTGGGTGAGCGCCTCGTCGTCGACGTCGGTGGCGTAGATCTTCACCTGCTGCCGGAACCGCTCGGGGCCGACCGCCTCGGCGAGCGCGATGGCGAGGCTGTAGGCCTCCTCACCGGACGCGCACCCGGCGCTCCACACCCGGATCGGGTCGTCCGGGCCGCGCTCGGCGAGAATCGTGGGGATGACCTCCTCGCGGAGGTAGGCCCACGCCTCCGGGGCGCGGAAGAACGCCGTGACGTTGATGAGGATGGTGTTGAACAGGATGTTGAACTCCTCGGCGTTGACCTGGAGATGGTCGATGTAGTCGCCGTAGTCCTCGATCCCGATCTGGCTCATCCGGTGGCGCACCCGCCGCATCAGGCTGGTGCGCTTGTACCCGGTGAAGTCGACCCGCGCGATTCCTTCAGGTAGAGCAGCACCTGCTCGAAGTCCTCGTCGGGGGTGGTCACGCCGTCGCTCACGCGGGAAACCTACTCGTCTTTCCGTTGCCCGAGCACAGCCCACACGATCTTGCCCCCGTCGGAGGACTCGGTGCAGCCCCAGGCACGGCAGATCCGGTCGACGAGCTGCACGCCCCGATGTCCTCCCGCGTCCACCGGCGCGTCGAACAAGGTCGGTGGTGCCGGGTCGTCGTCCTGCACGGCGAGGGAGAGTCCGCTGGGCCGCAGCTCGATCCTCAGCACCGGCGCCGACCGCGCGTGCCGCACCGCGTTCTCGACCAGCTCGCTCACGACCAGCACCGCGTCGTCGCTCAGCCTCGGCAGGTCCCACTGGGCACAGGCTTCCCGCACCGCCTCGCGCGCGAGCATCGGCGCGGCCGGCGACTGCGGCAGCGACAGCCGCCGGTATCGGCGCGGCGGCGGACGTCGGGCGGCTTCGAGTGCCGCGGCCAGGTCACCGACGGCCGGGATGTACTTCGTGACGCCGCACCGGCGCAGCTCGTGCCGGTGCTTCTCGGTCTCGGTGACGAGCACCATCGGGATGTCCGGCCACTGCGTGACCCGCATCCAGACCGCGTCGAACACCGCCAGCATCGTGAGGCTCGCGCACTCGAAGCCCGGTCCGAGCCGCACCACCAGCGCGGCCGGGGTGTCCACCACGCACTTGAGCAGCCCGTCGCGCAGCGCCGCGTACGTGCTGAGGTCCAGTCGCCCGACGGGTGTCGCCACCACGACCCCGCCGTGCTCCGTCGTCTCGACGCTGAGGTCCGTCATGTGCCGGTCTCCTCGCGCACACCGCCTCGCAGCAGGTACTTGCGGAGCACCTCCGCCGCCGCCACGGCTTCCTCTTCCTGCTTGACGTACCTCTCGGCCACGAGCTCACGGCCTGCGTCGCGGGAGTGCGTCGCCATGCGCCTGGTGAGCGTGACCTTCTCGTCCAACGTCCGCAGCGCCGTCCACATGGCACGTTCCAGGCTGCCGGCGTAGGCGTCCAGCAGTGCTTCGGCGGTCCAGCCGTGGCCGACCAGGCAGCGGTACCTGGTGCCCTCACCGGGAATCTCGACCAGCGAGCCCGCGCAGTCCGGGCAGGTGAAGGTGGTGGGGGAACCGACCCGGCGAACGTCGCCGAAACCGGCCCCGGCGTCGTCACGGGACACGTCGACCTCCATGCGGAGCACATCGGACACCGGAGCTACCTCGGCCAGGTCCGCCGGTTCGGCGGCGAGCCCGGCGAGCAGTGCCCCGATCTTGGCCACCGGCAGGACGTGGTCCACGTCGACGTGGTGGAGCACGCTCTCCGGCATTCCCGAGTACACCGCGTCCGAGGGCGACTGCACGACCGCGAGACCGCCCCGGCTCTTGATGGACGCCATACCGGCGGTGCCGTCGTCCAGCGCCCCGGACAGGATCACCCCGATCACGCCCGGTCCGTGTGCGGCCGCGGCCGAGCGGAAGAGCACGTTGACGGCGGGCCGGTGCCCGTTCTCCGTGGGGCCCTTGGACAGGCGCAGCACCCCGTCCTGCACCACCACGTGGTGGTCGGGAGGCGCGACGTGGATCCGGCCGTGCTGAAGCGGCGTGCCGTCCAGCGCGGAGAACGCTCGCAACGGTCCACTGCGGGAGAGGATGGTGGGCAACGCCGACGAGCCGCCCGAAGGCATGTGCAGCACCACGACCACCGCCGCGGGCAGGTCCGGGGGCAGTTCCGCGACCAGCGTGCGCAGTGCCTCGACACCACCAGCTGACGCTCCGACGACCACCAGGTCCCGCCGCACCAGAGCTCCTCAACCTCGTCGGTTTCGGTTGGTGTACCCCTGACCTCGACTCTCACACGTCGGCGGGCCGCACGCCACGAGCCAGCTCGGTGCGCGCACGGGCGGGCGTGGTGCGGCGCATGCCCGCCTCGACGCACCGCCTGACCACCTGCGGTTGCTCGCGCATCAGCCTGAGACCGCGCCGCAGCAGCGTCGGCACCGGCTTGCGAGCCTCGGCGACGTCCCTGGCGAATCTCCTGGCGAACGTGACGGGGGCGCTCGGGGCGAGCACGACCGCGTCCTTCAGAACCCCTGCCTTCTTCGCGCCATCGACGAGGAGGTCCGCGAACAGGCCTTCCGCGATGAACGCGGGTGCGTCGCCGAGTTCGATGGTCTGGGTGCCGACCGCGCGGTCCTCGCTGATCGAGTAGACCGGTGCCTCTGTCCGACCTGTCTCGGAGAGCTCGATGACGGCTTTGAGCGCCTTTTCCGCGTCCCAGGAGTCGATCGCGTCCCAGTCCGCGCGGCCGTGCTCGTCCCGCGGCAGCTTCGGGTCGTCGCCGTCGCGGTAGAAGTCGTCCAGGCGCAGCACGGGCCAGCCGAGGTGGGCGGCGAGGGTCGACTTGCCGGAGCCGGAGGGGCCTGCCAGCAGCACGGCACGGGGGATGGGCACGAGACGCGATTTTCGCACATGACCAGCCCCGGCTGTCGCGAACATGGACCCGTGGAGCAGGCGCTAGAGTCGAACGCATGAGCGAAGGTCTGTTCGACGAGGGCCTCTTCGGCGCGACCGACGAGGAGAAGGCCGAGCGCATCGCGGCCAACGCCCCGCTGGCCGTGCGGATGCGTCCGGCCACGCTGGACGAGGTCGTCGGCCAGGACCACCTGCTCGGGCCGGGCGCGCCGCTGCGCCGTCTGGTCGAGGGCGCGACTCCGGCGTCCGTGATGCTCTACGGGCCTCCCGGCACCGGCAAGACGACCCTGGCGACGCTGGTTTCCCGTGCCACCGGGCGTCGGTTCGTGGCTTTGTCGGCGTTGTCGGCCGGCGTCAAGGAGGTGCGGGCCGTGATCGACGAGGCTCGGCGGCGGCTGGTGCGGTCCGGCGAGTCCACGGTGTTGTTCATCGACGAGGTGCACCGGTTCTCCAAGACGCAGCAGGACGCGTTGCTGGGCGCGGTCGAGGATCGGATCGTGCTGCTGGTCGCGGCCACCACCGAGAACCCGTTCTTCTCCGTCGTGTCGCCGTTGTTGTCGCGGTCGTTGGTGTTGCAGCTCAAGTCTTTGACCGATGACCACGTGCGGGCGGTGATCCGCCGCGCGGTTTCCGACGAGCGCGGTCTCGGTGGTTCCGTGGTGGTGGAACCGGATGCCGAGGACCACCTCGTGCGGCTGGCGGGCGGGGATGCCCGTCGTTCGCTGACGGCGTTGGAGGCCGCGGCGGACTCTGCGCTGGCGTCGAACGACGGCGTGGTGAACTTGCCGCTGCTGGAGTCCACTGTGGACAAGGCGGCCGTGCGGTACGACCGCGACGGCGACCAGCACTACGACGTGACCTCGGCGTTCATCAAGTCGATCCGCGGTTCCGACGTCGACGCCGCGCTGCACTACCTGGCCAGGATGATCGAGGCGGGGGAGGACCCGAGGTTCATCGCGCGGCGGCTGGTGATCCACGCCAGCGAGGACATCGGCATGGCGGACCCCACCGCGTTGCAGACCTGTGTGGCCGCCGCCCAGGCCGTGCAGCTCATCGGGTTGCCCGAGTGCGCGCTGAACCTCGCGCAGGCCACGATCCACCTCGCCACCGCGCCGAAGTCCAACGCCGTGACGACTGCCATCGGCGCTGCGATCGCCGACGTGCAAAAGGGCGCTATCGGTGCTGTGCCACCACATCTGCGCGACGGCCACTACGCGGGTGCGGCGAAACTCGGCAACGCCCAGGGCTACCGCTACCCGCACGACGTTCCGGAAGGCGTGCTGACACAGCAGTACGCGCCGGACGACCTCGTGGGCCGCGACTACTACGAGCCGACGGGCCGCGGTGCCGAACGCGCGGTGGCCGAGCGGTTGCCGCGGTTGCGCCGGGTGATCAGGGGCGAGTGATCGGCCTGGACCGCCACACGATGCCGTTCTCCTCGCGTTCGGTCCTGAAGCCTTCGCGCTCGTAGAACCGCGCCGCTCGCTCGTTCTCCCGGAAGTGCTCGACGTAGATCCTGTCCGCGTCGATCTGCTGTGCGAGCGCGTCGATGAGGCGCGGGCCGATGCCCTGGCCGCGCATGCCGGGATGCAGGTACAGCTTGTAGATCACGTGGTCGGAGTCGGTGGCGGGATCCCTGCGGCCGCGCTGCCCGACGCCGACGATCTCGTCGTCCTGGGTCGCCACGACCATCAGGTTCCTGGTGACGGCCCTGGTGATCTGCGTTTCGGTCCAGAACCTGAGCTGGTCGCGCGCTGCCTCGGCACCTATCAGCGGCGTGTAGTGGGGCGGGATGTGCTCCTCGCCGAACCGGCAGATCCCGGCGATGTCGCCGCTCGTCGCGGCCCGTATCCCGGTTGAGGTCATGTCGCATGATCGCCTCGTGGAACTCGTGCCGCACAACCCGACCGACGGCGTCTCCCAGCCACCGACGAGCTGTCGAGTACGCTCCGGTTGCGTTGAGTGACCACGCGTACACCTGGGGCTACCATGACCGACTCCCGCCCGCCGCAGCCGCCGCGGCGTCCCGACGACGAGAACGAGGACTCCGGCGGCGAACCGGCGTTGGAACTGTTCGTTCGCAACGGACACCGTGCCGAACGAGTAGGTTCGGCACGGTGACGATCAGAGACGACTTCCTCGCCACCGCCCGCATCGCGCTGGACCTCATGCGCCACCCACAGGTCGCCGAGAACTGGGACGAACCCAGTGCCCTTCCCGAGTTCGGCGTCCGCGGCCTCGTCGGCCACATCGGCTACCAGGCCCTGCCCGTCCCGCAGATGATCGCAGCACCGGTGGGCGACGAGCCGGTTGTCGGCCTGATGGAGCACTACGCGCGCGCGAACTGGACCGAGCTCGACGTTGACGACGAGTTCCACGCCCGCATCCGCGCCGGCGGCGAGAAGCTCGCCGCGGAAGGCCAGAAAGCTTTGTGCGACCGGTTCGAGCAGACGCTGACAGAGCTCGAGAAAACGTTGCCAGGCCAGGAGAACCGGCCGGTCCGGATGCCGCACTGGGGTCCGTGGGCGGTGCCGCTCGACGACTACCTCGTCAGCCGGCTGATGGAGTTCGTGGTGCACTCCGACGACCTCGCGGTGAGCGTCGGCCTCGCCACCCCGGAGTTCCCGCGCCGCGTCAACGAGACGGTGATCGACCTGCTGACCCGCATGTCGCTCAACCGCCACCAGGCCGTGGACATCGTGCGGGCCCTCAGCCGCAAAGAACGCGCACCGCAGGACATCACCGCGTTCTAGTCTCTCCCGCGAGAAATCGCTGTCCAGGTTGTGTTCGGCCTAGCGCTTGCAGATCATCAGCAGTGCCAGCTTGCCGGGCAGGACGACCTCGTCGGCGGCCACGAACCCACCCGCCTCGAACGACCTGATGGCGCGCTTGTTGCGCACATCCGGGTCCATCACGATGCGCGTGCAGTGCGGGTCGGCCTCGAACAGCGCGTCGGTGAGCCGGGGGAGCAGCGACCGCACCAGCCCGTGGTCGGTCATCGCCAGGTCGCCGACCGACAAGGTCAGCCCCAGGTCGTGAGGGCGCGCCGGGTAGCTGGACGCGACGACGTCCCGCGCCGCCCGGTACACCTCGGCATAGATCACCGGCCGCCCGTGCCAGCTGATCAGCAACGGCCGGACGTCGTCGCCCCCGAGGTCACCGGCCAGCTGTTGCTCCCACCGCGGCAACGACCAGGCCCGCCGCGCGAACGCCGCCACGTGCGGCGCCTGGTTCCACCGGTGGACGAGGTGCAGGTCGTAGCCG
>NZ_JYJG01000441.1 GCF_000955955.1 Lentzea aerocolonigenes | reverse complement strand
AGGTGCAGGTCGTAGCCGTCCGGCCGGGCGACGCGGGCGTCCCACGGGGCACTCAGCGAAGGGATCGGCGGAGCTCCTGCCGTGACCTGCCTCCGGTAGGAGTCCAGGTGCGATACCGGCTTCACAGGGCCTCCTGCACGAGTCGACTTGGGGTTGCTTACTTCAACTGCGCAGAGCCGCCGGCGCCAAGCCCTCTGTGACGGGTATTTCACAGGCTGTGACCAGGGTGAGTCAATGAGTGGTCCGTTCCAATTGGCTTCCGTAAGTTCGCGGCATGCCGGAAACCCAGCGCGAGCCGGTGCCGCGCGTCACCGCGGGCGAGCTCGACGTGGCGCACGCGTTCCTCGAGTTCCAGCGCCACTGCGTGCTGAAGAAGGCCGAAGGGCTGACCGATGACCAGCTGCGCCGGCCGATGGTGGCCAGCGGCACGTCGATCCTGGGCCTGGTCCAGCACCTCACCGAGGCGGAGCGGCTCTGGTTCGACCACCACCTCGGCGGCAACGACTGGTCCGAGGAGAACGAGCTCGGCATGACGGTTCCCGCCGACGTCCGGGCGGAGGACGTCGTCGAGGGCTACCGCGCGGCGATCGAGGACAGCGACCGGGCCATCGAGACCGCGGCCGACCCGGACGCGCTCATGGCGATCCCGATCGACGGCAACCGGATGACGCTGCGCTGGATCCTCGCCCACATGACCACGGAGACCGCCCGCCATGCGGGTCACGCCGACATCATCAGAGAGCAGCTGGACGGCGTCACCGGGCGCTGAAGATCAACTGCTGGTGCCCCTCATTTGGGTGTCGGACCCACGCGGTAATCTCACCGGCAATCAAGCCACCACGCCGGTCACCAGGAGGATCCGTGTCGCCAGGGCAGATCGCAGCGCTGGTCGCCGCCGGTGCGTTCGTGCTGCTCGTCATCGTGCTGGCGATCGTGGCGGTCAAGGCTGCGCGGTTCTTCGACGAGGCGACGATCGCGATGCGCAAGGCGCACGAGAACACCGACCCGTTGTTCGTCGAGGCCAACACGACGCTGACGCACGTCAACACGCAGCTGGAGCGCGTCGACGGCATCACGGCCAACGCGCGCGCCGTCACCGGCAACGTCTCCGCGCTGACCAGCCTGTTCACCGCCACCCTCGGCGGGCCGCTGGTCAAGGCCGCCGCGCTGTCCTACGGCGTGAGCAAGGCCGTGAAGGCGCGTCGCAAGGCCGCCGAGCAGCCGAACAAGCACAGCAAGCGCAGCCAGAAGCGAGGTGCCAAGTGAGCCGCCTCTTCTGGTTCGGGCTGGGTGCCGCGGCCGGCCTCTTCGTCGCGAAGAAGGCCGCCGAGGTCACAAAGCAAGCGACTCCCGCGGGTATCGGCGCTAACGTGGGTGAAGGCCTGCGTGAGCTCGCCGGCGCCATCGGTTCCTTCGGGGCCGAGGTGCGGGCGGGAATGGCCGAACGGGAACAGGAGTTGCAGGAGACCGTGGAACGTCAGACGGGATTCACGCCGGGGCGTCGAGCGCCCAGGGCGAACGGAAAGCACTGACCGTTCGCCTCGTTAGCGCGCCCTGACAACTCCCCAGCAATAAAAGGAACTTCCCGTGCAGACCCACGAGATCATCAAGCGTTTCCGCGAGCACTTCGAGCGCAACGGGCACAAGTACATCCCGTCCTCCTCGCTCCTGCTCGACGACCCGAACCTGCTGTTCGTCAACGCCGGCATGGTGCCGTTCAAGCCGTACTTCCTCGGCGAGGCCCCGCCGCCCGCCGTGCGGATGACGAGCATCCAGAAGTGCGTGCGCACGCCGGACATCGACGAGGTCGGCAAGACCACGCGCCACCTCACGTTCTTCCAGATGGCCGGCAACTTCTCGATCGGCGACTACTTCAAGGAAGACGCCATCCGCTTCGCCTGGACCCTCGTCACGGGCTCGGTGGACGAGGGCGGCTACGGCTTCGACCCCGAGCGCATCTGGGTCACCGTCTACGAGACCGACGACGAGGCCATCGAGCTGTGGCAGAAGGTCGCCGGGCTGCCGACCGAGCGCATCCAGCGCCGTGACGGCAAGGACAACTACTGGGACATGGGCGTGCCCGGTCCCGGCGGCCCCTGCTCGGAGATCTACTTCGACCGCGGCCCGGAGTACGGCAAGGAGGGCGGCCCCGTCGTCGACGAGGACCGCTACCTGGAGATCTGGAACCTGGTCTTCATGCAGGACGTCCGCGGCGAGCTGAGCCCCAAGGAGGGCCACCAGCCGATCGGGTCGCTGCCGGCCAAGAACATCGACACCGGCATGGGCGTCGAGCGCGTCGCCTACCTGCTGCAGGGCGTCGACAACGTCTACGAGACCGACCTCGTGCGCGCCGTGATCAACAAGGCCGAGGAGCTCTCCGGCCGCAAGTACGGCGCCGACGAGGTGGACGACGTCCGCTTCCGCGTGATCGCCGACCACGCCCGCTCCGGCGTCATGCTGGTCGGCGACGGCGTCACGCCCGGCAACGAGGCCCGCGGCTACGTGCTGCGCCGCCTGCTGCGCCGCATCGTGCGCTCCGCCCGCCTGCTGGGCGTCACGGAGCCGGTGCTGGTGCAGTTCGCCGAGGTCGTCCGCGACGCCATGGGCCCGGCCTACCCCGAGCTGGTCAGCGGTTTCGCCCGTATCCAGCAGGTGCTCAAGGCCGAGGAGGACACGTTCCTCCGCACGCTCGACGCCGGTTCGCGGATCTTCGAGAACGCCGCCAACGAGGTGAAGGCCGACGGCCGCGCCACGCTGCCGGGCGACCGCGCCTTCCAGCTGCACGACACCTACGGCTTCCCGATCGACCTCACGCTGGAGATGGCCTCCGAGGCCGGTCTTTCGGTGGACGAGGACGGCTTCCGCAAGCTGATGGCCGAGCAGCGCGCCCGCGCCAAGGCCGACGCCTCCGCCAAGAAGACCGGCCACGGCGACCAGACCGTGTACCGCGAGCTGCTGGAGCAGGGCCCGACCGAGTTCACCGGCTACACCGAGCTCGCCTCCGAGGCCACGCTGCGCGGCATCGTGCTGAACGGCAAGCGGATCTCCTCCGCCAAGGAGGGCGACATCGTCGAGGTCGTCCTCGACCGCACGCCGCTCTACGCCGAGTCCGGTGGCCAGGAGTCCGACGCCGGCACGATCGTCACGGGCAACGCCGAGCTCGAGGTGCTCGACGTGCAGAAGGTCGCCCGCAAGCTGTGGGTGCACCAGGTGCGCGTCGTGAACGGCGAGATCAGCGAGGGCGAGCACGTCGAGGCCCGCGTCGACCCGGAGTGGCGCGTCGGTGCCCGCCAGGGTCATTCGGGCACGCACGTCGTGCACGCCGCCCTGCGCCAGGTGCTCGGCCCGTCGGCCCTGCAGAGCGGTTCGTACAACAAGCCCGGCTACCTGCGGCTCGACTTCGCCTGGACGGGCGGTCTGTCGGACGAGGCCAAGAGCGAGATCGAAGAGGTCTCGAACCTGGCCGTGCGCAAGGACCTGCCGGTCAGCATCGTCTACACCGACATGGCCGGTGCCCAGGAGCTGGGCGCCGTCGCCCTGTTCGGCGAGACCTACGACGAGACCGTGCGCGTCATCGAGATCGGTGGCCCGTGGTCGCGTGAGCTCTGCGGTGGCACGCACGTCGAGCACTCGTCGCAGATCGGCCCGATCACGCTGCTGGGCGAGTCGTCGGTCGGTTCCGGCGTGCGCCGCCTGGAGGCCTACGTCGGCATCGAGGCCATGCGGTTCCTGGCCAAGGAACGCGCCATCGTGCAGAACCTCTCGGACATGCTGAAGGTCGGCTCCGATGGCCTGCCGGAGCGGATCGAGTCCCTGGTCGAGCGGCTGAAGGCCGCCGAGAAGGAGCTCGAGAAGGTCCGCGCCGCCCAGCTGCTCGGCAACGCCGGGTCGCTGGCCGACAAGGCCCTGGACGTGCGCGGCCTGTCGCTGGTGGCCCTGGGCCTCGAGGGCGTGTCGGGCAACGACCTGCGCACGCTCGGTGGCGAGGTCCGAAACCGCCTGGGCACCAAGCCCGGTGTGGTGGCCCTGTTCTCGGTCGACGGAGACAAGGTGAGCTTCGTGGTCGCCACCACGGCCGCCGCCCGCGACCTGGGCCTGGCCGCCGGCAAGCTCGTCCCGGTGTTCGGCCCGGCCATCGCCGCCCGCGGCGGCGGCAAGCCGGACCTGGCCCAGGGCGGCGGCTCGAACCCGGCCGGGGTGTCCGAGGCCATCACGGCCCTCACCAACGAACTGGACAAGGTGCTTGAACAGCGCTGATGTCGCCGGTGTCGACGATCCGGGCCTCGGCAGGAGGCTCGGCGTCGACGTCGGATCGGTTCGAGTGGGAATTTCTCTCAGCGATCCGGGGGCGTTTCTGGCGACCCCGCTGGTTACTCTCCAGCGTGACGAGAAGCGCGGCTCGGACCTCACCGAGCTCGTACGTCTCGTGGCCGAGCATGATGTCGTTGAGATCGTGGTCGGCCTGCCCAAGACGCTGGCGGGGCGCCACGGACCGGCAGCCGAGGCGGCGACCGCGTACGCTGCCGCCTTGGCCGGACGCGTCGCCCCCGTGCCGGTCCGGCTGACCGACGAACGACTGACGACGGTCGTGGTGAGCCGGGTGCTGGCGCAGCGCGGTGTGAAGGGCAAGAAGCAGCGTGCCGTGGTCGACCAGGCTGCCGCTGTCGAGATCCTGCAGTCTTGGCTGGACGCACGGGCACGCTCTGTGGCCGCCCGAAAGGACGAGGTGTGAGCGACGATCTCGGGTTGTTCACCGACCCCGACGTGGACGAACGACGTCCGGTGAAGCGCGACAGGCGTGAGAGCAGCGCCCGCGACAAGGCGAAGAAGCGCAAGAAGACGGTGCTGTGGCTCGTCGTCGCGCTCGTCCTCTCCGTCGGCTTGGGCGGCGCCTACTACGGCTACCGCGAGCTGCGCGGCATCGGCTCGTTCGACGACTACGCGGGCAGCGGCGAGGCCGACGCCATCGTCGAGGTCCAGGACGGCGAGGTGGTCAGCCAGATCGCGTCGACGCTCTACGACAACGGCGTGGTCGCCTCCGCGCGGGCCTTCATCGAGGCCGCCAAGACCGACCAGCGCGCGACGACGATCCAGCCCGGCTTCTACCTGATGAAGACGAAGATGTCGGGCGCGCAGGCCGTGGCCAAGATGGTCGACCCGAAGACGCTCGTCCCCGCCGTCCAGATCGTCGGTGGCCTCAAGCTCACCGACATCAAGGTGGGCGACAAGGTCGTCAAGGGCATCTACTCCCAGCTCGCCGACGCGAGCTGCACGGCGAAGGACGGCGTCAAGAAGTGCCTGACGTTCGACGAGATCAAGGCTGCGGCTGAGCAGACCGACCCGGTCGCCCTCGGCGTGCCGGACTGGGCGCTGGCCGACGTGAAGCGCGCCGAACCCGAGTACCGCCTCGAAGGCCTGATCATGCGCGGCGTCTACCAGGTCAAGCCGGGCGTCTCCGCGGTTGAGCTGATCCGCAGCGTCGTCGTGGCCTCCGCGCAGAAACTGGCGGGCGCCGGCATCCCCGGCGGCACCGTGAACACCGGCTTCCGCCCCTACGAGATCCTGGTCATCTCGTCGCTGATCGAGAAGGAAGCCATCGAGAAGGACTTCACCAAGGTCTCCCAGGTGATCTACAACCGCCTGAAGAAGCCCATGCCGCTGCAGTTCGACTCGACCATCAACTACAAGAACAACCAGCCCCACATCCGCACGTCGGACGCGGACCGCGACCGGCCGGGCCCGTACAACACCTACCTCACCCCCGGCCTCACCCCGACACCGATCGGTTCGCCCTCGCAGCAGGCCATCGCGGCCGCGATGAGGCCAGAGGGCGGCGACATCCTGTACTTCGTGAAGTGCCAGAAGGACGGCACGTCGTGCTTCGCGACGACCAGGGAAGAACACGACGCGAACGACGAGAAGGCCCGGCGGGAGGGCGTCTACTAGTGCGTCGCGCGGCAGTGATCGGCTCGCCGATCGAGCACTCGCTTTCCCCCGTGCTGCACAACGCCGCCTACGCCGCGCTGGGCCTGGACTGGGAGTACACGCGCCTGGAGTGCGCAGAAGACTCCGTCGGTTCGCTGGTCTCGTCCTTGGGCCCGGAGTGGGTCGGGCTGTCGTGCACGATGCCGACGAAACGCGCTGCGCTGGCGGTGGCGTCGTCGGTGACCCCGCGTGCTACCGCGGTGGGTGCGGCGAACACGTTGGTGCGGGTGGAATCCGGGTGGCACGCCGACTGCACCGACGTGGACGGCGTGGTGGGAGCGTTGCGCGAGAAGGGTTTCTCCTCCGGTTCTACTGGCGTGGTGATCGGCGCGGGTGGTACCGCCACCGCTGTGCTGGCCGGGTTCGCCTCGCTCGGGATCTCCTCGGTTTCCCTTGTGGTGCGGGAACCTTCGCGTGCTGCTGAAGCTGTCGCGACGGCCGGACGGGTCGGGATCGCGGTCGAGGTCGTGGCACTGTCCTCTGTGGACCTTGGTTCGCTGGCTTCTGCTTCGGACGTGCTGGTGTCGACGGTTCCGGCCGAGGCCACGGTTCCGCTGGCTGCCGCGGTCGCTCAGGCGCCGTACGTGCTGGACGTGATCTACCACCCGTGGCCCACGCCGGTCGCTCTCGCGGTCGAGGCGTCGGGTGCGCGGCTGGCGACCGGCCTGGACATGTTGCTGCACCAGGCCTTCGGGCAGGTGGAGCAGTTCACCGGTCAGGCGGCGCCGCGTGATGTCATGCGGGCTGCGCTGGATGCTGAGCTGACGGCTCGCAGTTCATAACTTTCGGCTACTTCCGGCGCTGTGGAATTCCTGGTGTGCGGGGTCTTGTGGTTGCCTGGACATGACTCGTTTGGCTCCGGACGATGGCCGATCGGCCGGGGTCATGGCATGCCGGTGTCCTTGCCTCGAGGGGGACCGGTGGGCGGGACGCGCGGGTGTCCGCCGGGGACTCCGCACGGGCGCTGGGGTTGACCGGCAGCACCACGGCCGCTGGCGCGTCCCGCCCTTCCAGCTCGGTGTTCGGGCCGGCGCTGTTGTGCGTTGGCGTTGGTCGCTAAGGGCACTCGACGCCTGAGAACGGCACACCCTCCAGCTTCGCCTTGCTCGCGATCGCCGTGCAGTACAGCTGGAACTGCGCCATCTTCGTCAGCCCCACCATGTCCTCGGGCAGCACGATCAGGTTCGACACCGCGTACACCCGTGACGACGACGAAGGAACCTCAGTGGTCAGCCCGAGCTTCTTCTCGTCCTCGGTCGGCCCGGCCACCAGCAGGTTGATGGCGGTCGCGGTGTCCACGTTGCCGGTGTAGTCGCGGGTCCGGCGCACCAGCTCGTCGCCCTTGGCGGACAACAGGTAGACCGTCAGCTCATGCGACGAGACGGTGGGGGCTTCCGCTCCGGTCAGCACCGGAGTGGGCCGCACACCGCAGGCCGAAAGCATCACCAGGGCAAGCGCAAGGTGAAGACCGCGCCGCCCGTGGGCGCGTTGGCTGCTTCGATGGTGCCGCCGTGCAGGCGTGCGTTCTCCCATGCGATCGCCAATCCCAGACCGCTGCCCTCGGAACGGGAGCGGGCCGTGTCTGCCTTGTAGAAGCGGTCGAAGATGTGCGGAAGTGCATCAACAGGAATACCCGGACCGTTGTCGGACACCTCGATGACACCAGGGCTCAGCACCACCCGCACCCCGGTGCCGCCGTGTTTCAACGCATTCCCCACCAGGTTGGCCACGATCACGTCGAGACGGCGGCGGTCCACGCGGCCCATCACGCCGGACGGCAGAACCGCGTCCACCGACGACGACCAGCCGCGCGCCGCCAGGGAGTCGCGCACGGCCGTGCCGATGTCCCACTCGTCCAGCTCCAGCAGGTTCCGGCCCTCGTCGAAGCGCGAGATCTCCATCAGGTCGTTGACCAGGCGGGTGAGCTTGCGCGTCTCCGCGGACACCAGACGGGCCGCGACGGCCGTGTCCTCTGGCAGAGACGCGGCGTCTTCGTCCAGGACGGCGGTCACGGCGTTCATGGCGGTGAGAGGCGTGCGGAGTTCGTGCGAGACGTCGGCCACGAAGCGGCGCGAGGCCGCTTGCGAGGCCTCCAACTGCTCGGCCGCGCTGTTGAACGTGCGGGCCAGGTCGGAGAGCTCGTCGGTGCCCCGCGAGTCGACGCGCGTGTCCAGGCGGCCGGATCCGAGCGCGCGAGCGGCAGCCCCGAGACGGCGGACCGGGCGCAGCACGCCCCGAGCGGTGAAGAGCGCCAGACCGAGGGCCAGCGGCAGCACCAGGCTCACGCCCACCCAGGCCGCTTTCGCGAAGCTGTCGATGGCGCGCTGAGGGCCGCCCAGGGACGTCCAGGCCCACACCTCGACGCCGGTGGGGGAGCCGTCGGCGCGCAGCAGCGGGATGCCGACGAACACGACCGGCTCGGCGGAGTCCGTGCGGCGCTGCCAGATCACGGTCTTGCTGGTCTTCAACGCCTCGCGCATCTCCGCCGGCACGAGGGTCATGTCCGGGCCACGTGACCGAAGCCCCTCGTAGGTGATGACCGCGGCGCCGCGCAGGTACGAAGCGAAGTCGTCGAGGTCCTGCTGCGCCGGCGGCACGGTGAGCCGGGACGCGTAGTCGCGGACGTCCTTGACCAGCGGGTTCATGAAGCTGTCCTGGGCGTCTTCCAGGAGCAGGTTGCGGGCCGTCGCGTAGGAGGCGCCGGCCGCCGCCACCGCGCCCAGCAGGGTCAGCAGCAGGAACGCCGCCATCAACCGCGGCCTCAAGCCGCGGAAGAGAGCCCTCATCGCGGGCCGAAGCGATAGCCGAAGCCACGCACCGTGTGGACGTAGCGGGGTTCGGAGGGCACGTCCTCGATCTTCGCGCGCAACCGCTGGACGCACGCGTCGACGAGCCGTGAGTCGCCGAGGTAGTCGTGCTCCCAGACCGCTTCGAGGATCTGCTGCCGGGTCAGCACGCGGCCGGGCGTGCGCGACAACTCCAGGAGCAGCTTCAGCTCGGTGGGCGTCAGCGCCACCTTCTCGTCGTTCTTCAGCACCTGCAGCCCTGCCCGGTCGATCAGCAGCGAGCCGTGCCGTTCCACGGTGGACGGTTCGGACACGGTCCGGCGCAGCACAGCGCGGATCCGCGCCTCCAGCACCCGCGGTTCGACCGGCTTCACCACGTAGTCGTCCGCGCCCGCCTCCAGCCCGGCGACCACGTCGAAGTCGTCGCCGCGCGCGGTGAGCATGATGATCGGGATCTCGGCCTGCATGCGCATCCGGCGGCACGTCTCGAAGCCGTCGATGCCCGGCAGCATGATGTCGAGGACCACGATGTCGGGACGGGACTCGCGGAGTCGTTCGACGCCCTCTTCGCCTGTTCCCGCTGCTCGGACGTCATGTCCCTGGCGGCGCAACGCCAGACCGAGCCCTTCGCGCACAGACGGGTCGTCCTCGACCAGCAACACCATCGCCACGAGATCCATTATCGGACGGTGCCGGGACCCGCGCCGGTTCTGTAGCGGAACCATGACATGGCGTGGACGTTCCCGTAGATCGGTACGCGGAGTCTCGGACGCATGGCCGGAAGCTTGCTGGGATTCCTCTTCACGTACTTCGCGCTGGTGTGGACGTCGTTCGGGCAGAAGGCGGAGAACGCCGCGTTGCCCGAGCTGTCGCTGCAGCGCTCGTGGGCGTCCAACGTGGACATGGCGATCCTCGTCGCCGCCGTCCTCGTGATCCTGATAGCGCGCAGGAAGGCGTTCCCGCCGCTGCTGGTGCTCGGCGGGTCGGTGCTGCTCGCGCAGGTGCTGAAGCTCTACGTGCTGGTGCGGCCCGAACTGGACGAGGAAGCGGTGCTGGTGCACAACAGCTTCCCGAGTGGACACACGACGGCCGCGGTGGCCTCGGTGATCGCGGTGACGATGGCGGTCCCGCGCAGGTTCGCCCTCTGGGTCGCGGTTCCCGGCGCGCTCGGCGCGGGTGCGGTGGCGGCGGAGACGGTGTCGCTCGGCTGGCACCGGTTCAGCGACACGCTCGGCGCGGCGCTGCTGGTCTCGACCATCGCGTTCCTGGTGCTGCGCAGGTGGACCGCGGGGCTGGTCGTGCCTCCCGCGCTGGCCGCGGGCGGGGTGTGGCTGATGGTGACGTACCCGCAGGCCACGCCGTCGACCTTGGCCGGCGTCGTGACCGCGGGTGTCGTGCTGCACTTCGGGTGGGCTGTGAGTGATCCGAGGAAGAGGACCCAGGACCACTCACAGCCCGGACACGACTCACTCGTCGTGGTCGGTGGCGATCAGTTCGGCGATGGCGTCCAGAGCAGCATCCGCTCCGTCCCCGTCGGCGCTGAGCACCACCTCGTCACCGTGCATGGCGCCGAGGGTCATCAGACCCAGCACACTCGCCGCGTCCACGGGTTCGCTGCCGTCCTTGGCGATGGTGACCGTCACCGGTTGGTCGGCGGCGGCCTTCGCCAGCAGTGCGGCAGGCCGGGCGTGCAGTCCGACCTTGCTGGCCACGGTGACCCGTCGCTCGGCCATGATGGTTCCTCTCGGTAGAGCTGGTTGTGCTGACTACTTTTCGTTCGTTGCGGGGCTTTCCCGCGTCTCGCGCGTGACGCGCTCGGACGTGGTGAGGACGGTCTCGTCGGCCTCCGGCGACTCGTCGTCCTCGCGACCCGGCGTCTTCAGGTTCCACTTGGTGATGACGAAGCGGAACAGGAAGTAGTACACCACCGCGTAGATCGCGCCGAGGATGAGCAGCAGCCACGGCTTGGTCGCGATGTTCCAGTTCAGGATGAAGTCGATCGCACCCGCCGAGAACGAGAACCCGTCGTGGGCACCCAGCGCGTTCGAGATCGCGAGCGAGGTACCGGTCAGGATCGCGTGGATCACGTACAGCGGCCACGCCACGAACATGAACGCGAACTCCAGGGGCTCCGTCACACCGGTGATGAACGCGGTGAGCGCGGCGGAACCCATGATGCCGGCGATGATCTTGCGCTGGTTCGGGCGCGCGGTGTGCACGATCGCGAGCGCGGCGGCCGGCAGGGCGAACATCAGGATCGGGAAGAAGCCGGTCTGGAACGTTCCGGCCGACGGGTCCTGGGCGAGGAAGCGCGGGATGTCACCGGTCTTCTCGTTGAACGTGCCGAACTGGAACCACACCACGTTGTTGACGATGTGGTGCAGGCCGAGCGGGATCAGCAGGCGGTTCACGGTGCCGTAGATGAACGCGCCGATGATCGTGCTGCCGGTGACCCACTCGGCGACCGCGGTCAGGCCCGCGTTGAACAGCGGGTACACGAGGCCCAGGATCACGCCGAAGATCACCATGACGCCGGCGACGACGATCGGCACGAACCGCCGGCCGCCGAAGAAGGCCAGGTACGGGGGCAGCTTGATGCGGTGGAACCGCTGCCACAGCAGTGCGGAGGTGAGACCGACGACGATGCCGCCGAGCACGCCGTAGTTGATCAGGACCGGCTTCGCGGCAGGATCGGTCGGCTGGTCGAGGACGAACGGCGACATGGCCTTGAAGACACTCGTCAGCACGGTGTAGCCGACGACGGCGGCCAGCGCCGTGGAGCCGTCACCACGCCGGGCGAACCCGACGGCGATGCCGACGGCGAACAGCAGGGCGAGGTTGCTGAACAGCGCGTCGCCCGCCGCGCCGATCACCGCGGCTACTTGGTTCCAGCCAAGACCGTCCTTGCCCAGCAAGTCGTCTTGACCGAAGCGGAGCAGAAGACCTGCCGCGGGCAGCACGGCGATCGGCAGCATGAGGCTGCGACCGAAGCGTTGCAACGTGGCGAGGCCCTTGATCTCACGACCACCTGTCTGTGCGGCGTCGGTGCTCATCGGGTACCTCCCTTGGCGGAGTTCGGTCCGGTACCCGGGACGGTCCGGTCCAGTTTCATGGTCACCTGGTAGAGATCGCCCCGGTACCAGGAAGTCACGTCTTCGCAAGGCCGCCCCTGTGCTGAGGCGACCCTTCGGAACACGAGCAGCGGACTGCCCTTGCGGACGTCGAGCGCCTTGGCCGTGTCGGCGTCGGCGGTCTCGGCCCACACGGTCTGCCTCGCTTCGTCGAGCTGCACCCCGTACTTCGCCGCGAAGAGCTCGTAGAGCGACCCGGAGAGGTCGCACCGGTCGAGCTCTGGCAGCAGGTGCGGGCTGTACCAGCCGGCCTCGAGAGCCAGCGGTGCCCCGTCGGCCCTGCGCAGCCGGACCACGCGGTAGGCGTACTCGTCGGCGTCGAGCCCCAGCGAGGCCTTCGAACCGGGAGTCCCCTGCCCGCAGCTGATCACCTCGGTGCTCGGTTCGAGACCGCGCGCCTTCATGTCCGAGGTGAACGAGGCCAGCAGGTGCTGCAGGTCGTAGCGCCGTTGGGCGATGAACGTCCCACGGCCCTTTGCCCTGGTCAGCAGCCCTTCGGCGACCAGTTGGCCGACTGCGGCCCGCACTGTGATGCGGGACACTCCGTACCGCTCGGCGAGGTCGCGCTCGGACGGGATGGGCGAGCCAGGAGCGAGGTCGTGCTCGGCGAGCCTGCGCAGGATCTCGCGGAGCTGCGCGTGCTTGGGCTTGGGCCCGTCCACGATCTCGTGCATTCGCTCACCTCCTCGCAGTGGTACTTTCCGGTCTAGACCAGTTGGTGCGGGAGAATGCTCCGCAGACTCAGTGGGTGTCAACCGCTGTTACGGGAACGAGAGGTACGAACGTGGCTGACGACAAGGCGGCAGGGATCATCAAGGCGCTCGGCGGCGCGTCCAACATCATCGAGATCGAGCCCTGCATCACGCGTCTGCGGTGCGAGCTCGAAGACGGTTCCGTCATCGACGAGAAGGCCCTGAAAGCGTTGGGAGCGCACGGAGTCATGCGTTCGGGCAACGTCGTCCAGGTCGTCGTCGGCCCCGAGGCGGACACGATCGCGTCCGACATCGAGGACCTCCTGTGAGCCTCCGTGTCGGCAGCCCGGTGGCCGGTCGCGTGGTCGCGCTCTCCGCGGTGCCGGACCCGGTGTTCTCGCAGGCGATGGTCGGCCCCGGCGTGGCAGTGGAGCCCGCTCGCGTGAAGGCCGACGTGGTCTCGCCGGTCGACGGCACGGTCGTGACGCTGCACCCGCACGCGTTCGTGGTGGCCACTGGTGACGGCGCCGCGGTGCTGGTCCACCTGGGCATCGACACCGTGAAGCGCAAGGGTGAGGGCTTCGAGCTGCACGTGGTCAAGGGCGAGCAGGTGCTGGCCGGTCAGCGGATCGTGACCTGGGACCCCGCTGAGGTCGAGGCGGCGGGGTTCGCGCCGATCTGCCCGGTGATCGCGCTGGACGCGGCCGCCGAGGTGCTCGGTGACCTGGCGCTGGACGTGGACGTGGCGGCGAACGACGCGCTGTTCGACTGGTCTCGCTGAACTACGGGCGTTTTCCCAGCCCTGGTTGATGCACGGTTGAGCCGTGCGTGAATGGACCGTTCACGACGGGTCGCGGTTTGGCCCCGAGTCGTACCGAGCAGGACCGTGGTGCCATGACCACGGTCCTGCTCGCGTCCTTCCTGAGTTCGTTGTGGACGGTCGCCGCCGTCCTGGACGCACCACCCTCGTCGTACCTGCTGGCCTGGTTCGGCATCGTGCTCGCGCTGACGGACCTGCGGCACCACCGGTTGCCGGACGCGCTGACCCTCCCGTTGGGCGCCGCGCTGTTGCTCCTGCAGTTCCAGAGGCTGGGAGAAGCCGCGTTCGGAGCCCTCGTTTTCGGTGGCGCTCATCTCGCCGTCCGCACATGGCGTCCCCGGTTCATGGGCGGCGGCGACGTGAAGCTCGCGGCGGCCCTCGGCGCCATCCTCACCGCGCCGTTGCTCCTACCAGCGGCGATCCTGTCGAGTGCGGTCACGCTCGCCATAGCCGCCGTCAAAGGCCGGAGAGCAGTGCCCCACGGCCCGGGGTTGCTGGCCGCCACCTGGGCATTGACGACGCTGTGAAAGGATTGTGAACGTGCTGCGCTGGATCACCGCTGGAGAGTCACACGGCCCCGCCCTCGTCGCCGTCCTGGAGGGCATGCCCGCCGGTGTCGAAGTGACGACGGACGACCTCGTCACCCAGCTCGGGCGACGCAGGCTCGGGTTCGGCCGGAGCCCGCGCATGGGCTTCGAGCAGGACGAGGTCGAGATCCTCGGCGGCGTGCGTCACGGCAAGACGCAGGGCGGCCCGATCGCGGTCACCATCGGCAACTCCGAGTGGCCCAAGTGGCAGACCGTGATGTCGCCGGACCCCGTCGACCCGAGCCTGCTCAAGCCGACCGGCCGCAACGAGGCCCTCACGCGGCCCCGGCCCGGTCACGCCGACCTGCCGGGCATGCAGAAGTTCGGCTTCGACGAGGCCCGCCCGGTCCTCGAACGCGCGTCCGCCCGTGAGACCGCGGCCCGTACCGCGCTCGGCACGGTGGCGCGGCAGTTCCTGCAGCAGCTGCTGGGCGTGCAGATCCTCAGCCACGTGGTGTCGATCGGCCAGGCCGAGACCCCCGAGGACGCCGCGCTGCCCACCCCGGACGACCTGCCCGCGATCGACGAGTCGCCGGTGCGCTGCTTCGACCAGCGCGGCACCGACGCGATGGTCGCCGAGGTCGAGGCCGTCAAGGAGGCCGGTGACACGGTCGGCGGCGTCATCGAGGTGCTCGCCTACGGGTTGCCGCCCGGTCTTGGCTCGCACGTGCACTGGGACCGCCGCCTCGACGCCCGCCTCGCCGCCGCGCTCATGGGCGTGCAGGCGATGAAGGGCGTGGAGATCGGCGACGGCTTCACCTCGGCGAGGCGCTGGGGTTCGCAGGCCCACGACGAGATCGACCGCGGCAGCGGCCCGGTCGGCGTCACGCGCCGCTCCAACCGCGCGGGCGGCCTCGAAGGCGGCATCACCAACGGCGAGATCCTCCGTGCGCGCGTTGCCATGAAGCCGATCTCGACCGTCCCACGCGCACTGTCCACTGTGGACGTCCGAACGGGAGAGCCGGCCGTCGCGATCCACCAGCGTTCGGACGTCTGCGCCGTGCCGCGCGCCGGTGTCGTGCTGGAGTCCGTCGTGGCGCTCGTGCTCGCCGAGGCCGCGCTGGAGAAGTTCGGCGGCGACTCGCTCGACGAGACCCGCCGCAACGCCCACGCGTACCTGAAGGCCCTGGAAGCCCGCTGGGAGGGCATGTGAGCCCCCGCTTCGTCGTGGTCGGCCCGCCGGGAGCGGGCAAGACCACGGTCAGCGAGCTGCTGGCGGCCAGGCTCGGCCTGTCGTTCCGCGACGTCGACGCGGACATCGTCGAGCTCGCCGGCAAGCCGATCTCGGACATCTTCACCGACGACGGCGAGCCCGTTTTCCGTGCCATGGAAGAAGAAGCCGTCGCGAAGGCCCTCGTCGAACACGAGGGCGTGCTCGCGCTGGGCGGGGGAGCGATCCTGTCCGCCACCACCCGTGAGCGGCTTCGCGAGCACAACGTCGTGTTCCTGAACGTGGGCATGGCAGAGGGCGTGCGCCGCACCGGCCTGGCGACCAACCGCCCGTTGCTGTCCGGCGTGAACCCGCGCGCCACGTTCAAGGCGCTGCTGGACGCGCGGCTGCCCCTGTACCGCGAGGTCGCGACGGTCGAGGTGCTGACCGACTCGCTCGCCCCCCAGCAGGTGGCCGACGCGGTGATCAAGGGAGTCGACGAATGACCGAGCCCGTGCGCATCCGGGTAGCCGCCGAGAAGCCCTACGACGTCGTGATCGGCCGCGGCCTGCTCGGCGACATCGTCGAGTTCCTGAGCAGCACCGCCAAGATCGCGATCATCCACCAGCCGACCCTCGCCGCCACGGCCGAGGTCCTGATCGACGAGCTGAAGGCCGCCGGTGCCGACGCCCACCGCGTCGAGGTGCCGGACGCCGAGGACGGCAAGGACCTCGCGGTCGCCGGCTTCTGCTGGGACGTGCTCGGCAAGATCGGCCTCTCACGCACCGACGCCGTGGTGGGCCTCGGCGGCGGCGCGGTCACCGACCTGGCCGGCTTCGTCGCCTCCACCTGGATGCGCGGCGTGCGCCTGGTCAACATCCCGACCACGCTGCTGGGCATGGTCGACGCGGCCGTCGGCGGCAAGACCGGCATCAACACCGACGCGGGCAAGAACCTCGTCGGCACGTTCTACGAGCCGGACGCCATCTTCGTCGACCTCGCCACCCTGGAAACCCTGCCGCGCAACGAGCTCATCGCGGGCATGGCCGAGATCGTGAAGGGCGGCTTCATCGCCGACCCGGTGATCCTCGACCTGATCGAGGCCGACCCCGCTCTCGCCCTGGACCCGACACGTGAGGTGCTGGCCGAACTGGTCCGCCGCAAGATCCAGATCAAGGCCGACGTGGTGACGAGCGACCTCCGCGAGTCGAACCTGCGCGAGATCCTCAACTACGGCCACACCCTCGGCCACGCGATCGAACGCCGCGAGCGCTACCGCTGGCGTCACGGCGCGGCCATCAGCGTGGGCCTGGTCTTCGCCGCCGAACTCTCCCGCCTCGCGGGCCGCCTGGACGACGAGACCGCCGACCGCCACAAGCGCGTCCTGGAGCTCCTCGGCCTGCCGACCTCCTACGACCCGGACGCCCTCCCACAGCTCATGGAGGGCATGAAGGTCGACAAGAAGAACAAGGCGGGCGTGCTCCGCTTCGTCGTCCTCGACGGCCTCGCCAAGCCCGGCCGCCTGGAAGGCCCCGACCCGGCGCTCATCGCGGCCGCCTACTCCGCCGTGGCCGCCGAGCCTTCCGCCGGCTCCGGAAAGGTGCTGCTGTGAAGGTCCTCGTCCTGAACGGCCCGAACCTCGACCGCCTCGGCACCCGCGAGCCGCTCATCTACGGCAGCACCACCCACGCCGACCTCGTCGACATGTGCGTCGCGGAGGGCAAGGAACTCGGCTTCGAGGTAGAGGTCCGCCAGACCCACCACGAAGGCGAGATGGTCGGCTGGCTGCACGAGGCCGCCGACGCCTCGATCCCGGTCGTGCTGAACGGCGCCGCCTGGACGCACTACTCGATCGCCCTGCGCGACGCGTGCTCGCAGCTCACCGCGCCACTGGTCGAGGTGCACATCTCGAACATCCACCAGCGCGAGGAGTTCCGGCACCACAGCGTCATCTCGGCGGTGGCGAACGGCGTGATCGCGGGGCTGGGCGTGGAGGGCTACCTGCTCGCGCTGCGCTGGCTCGCGCTCAAGAAGTGACCTGCCGGATCTCCAGCAGGCGCGCCTTGTTGTCCGCGGTCCGGACGAGGGTGGCCTCGTAGTTCACGGCGAAGGTGTGGTCGTAGGAGGAGTCCCAAAACCCGTCCGCCGCCCGCGTGAGCCTGAGCGAGCAGCTCGCGGTGCCGTGCAGGAGGCCGAACTCCGCGTCACCCTGGTCGGGCACCCAGTTGCCGGCGGGGCTGCCGTCGAGCGTCCAGGAGGCGTTCGTGAGCCTTGGCGCGGGGACCGTACGCGGGCAGGTCGGCGCCATCGGTGAGGATGTCACCGAGACACACGCCCTGAGCCCGGCTTCGACGGCCTTGACGAGCTCGCCGTCTGGTAGTGAGAACCGCTCCTTCTTGATCGTGCCGGACGGTGGCGGGGACGTCGCCTGACGGATCGAGTCGATCTGGGGGTCCTCGCCACGCCACATCGTCTCGGCCCGGAAGTGGAACTTCTCGATCGCGAACTCCTGCCCGGACGTCAGGTCGTAGCTGACCGTCATCACGGCGGTGCCGCGCGCCATGAACTTGTCGTTGTTCCACCTGACCTGCATGCCGTCCCGCGGATCGCCGACGAGCTCCCAGTGGATGTTGCGCGCGGAGGTCGCCTTGTGCGTCTGTGGGCAGTTCGAAGGGGCGAGCACGGAGGCGGTGGCGCACCGCTCAAGCCGGTCGAAGACCAACTGGGCGACCGCGTCGTCGGTGGCGCCCACGGGCCGGGTGCCCTGGTCGCGGTCCGGGAACGCGGGGTCTTCCGGGCTGGATCCGCACGCGTTCGCGATCAGGATGATGACGCCGATGAGCACGATGCCCGCGAAGATGGTGCGGATGGGCACCTTCGGCCCGTCGGCTGCCTCAGGTTCGGGCTCCGCGGGGCTGTCGGGTTCGTTCGGGGCGGGGGTGCCGTGCAGATGGATGCCGCCGTGCACGTTCCCGATCTGGAAGCTGGGGCCGTGCACCCGGCCGGTGAACTCGTTCTGCATGGCCGGATGCTAGGGAGGAAACCAGCCGCTCGTGTGCCTGGATTTCTGGCCAATACGTTGACAGACAAGGAAAAGCGTTGCTGCACCACGTGGAATTGTGGGTCCAGGATCTGGGTCGGGCCGAAGCCACGTTCGGGTGGCTCTTCACCGAGCTCGGCTGGACCGAGCACCAGCGCTGGCCCGCCGGCGTCAGCTGGAAGCTCAACGAGACCTACGTCGTCGTCGAGCAGTCCCCAGCGCTCACCGGTCCACACGATCGGATGAAAGCCGGCCTCAACCACCTGGCCCTGCACGCCGGCACCAGGCAAACCGTCGACCGCCTCACCGACCAAGCCCAGCACCACGGCTGGAACCTGATGTTCGCCGACGAACACCCCCACGCGGGCGGCGCGGACCACTACGCCGCCTTCCTGGAGAACGCCGACGGCTTCGAAGTCGAGCTGGTGGCAACTGCGGCGACCGAATAGCCCGAGATCTGCGAGGATCCCGCGCGTGCCGAGACCTCTCATCGCCGCGCTCGCGTTGCTCCTGGCCGGGTGCGCCGCCGCTCAACCCCGGGTAGCACCGTCCGCGGAGCCGACGCCCGCCTCCGACCTGTCCAACACGGACCTGCAGGCCCGGTGGTGGACCTGGGCGTCGGCGAGCCCCGAGGAACGCAACCCGGTGACCGACGAGAGCGGGCAGTTCTGCGCGGAGGACCAGCCGAAGGACGTGTGGTTCTTCGCCGGGACGTTCGGCGGCAGCGCCCAACGGACGTGTCAGGTGCCCGCCGGCCGTCCGCTCGCCGGTCCTGCGGTCAACCTGCACAGCAACAACACGTCCTCCTGCAAGGCCTTCATGACCGGCGTGAAGGGGTCGGTGACCCTCGACGGGCAGCTGGTGGAGTTGCGGCGGATCGACCCCGTGGAGATCACCTTCGTGGCCGCGCGGGACAACGTGATGGGGCTGAGCGCGGGCAAGCTGGCGACTCAGGCGTGCGGGTTGTGGGCGTGGATCCCGCCGCTGAAGCCCGGCGAGCACGAGCTGCGGGTCGAAGGGGAGTCGGGCGACTTCTCGACGTCGGTCGTCTACCGCCTCGAGGTTCCCGCGGACTAGACGGTTGATTCCAAGGGTCGGCAGCCACGT
>NZ_JYJG01000440.1 GCF_000955955.1 Lentzea aerocolonigenes | reverse complement strand
AACGTTCCGGGCCACGCCACTAGCCCTTCAAGTCGTCTCGGCCGTGGAGAGCGCGTCGGCCTCGGCCAGGTACAACCGGCCGAGGTCGATGAGCAGTGTCCCCAGTTCCCGATAGTGCTCCGCGCGTTTGAGGTCGGGAATCAGCCCGCACGTGCGCAACATGTTTTGCGCGAGCATCTCCCCGAACTGTGGATAAGTCTTCACCACCTCACGCGAGAGCCGTTGAAGAGATATGCGGAGCAAGTCCTCCGTCAGGATTTCCGCGGCCATGGCAGGATCCCCTCGCTCTCACGCCAGACGCCGTCGCAGTCCCAGCACGTCGGCCACACGTTCTTGTCACGCCAGAGGCTGACCTGTTGTGGCACAACAGGATCGCCGCAGAGTGTCTCGACGGGCAGCCCCCTGGCCGGCTCGTCGTGGATGGCGTGAGGCCGCCCCCCGTGGGGCATCCAACGAAATCTCACGGAATCAGGTTCGCGCTTGGAAGAAGTCCAAGCTACCGCCCGCGCGGGGTGTTGCACCCGAATATCGCAGAATGGCCGGGAATGTGCTTTCTGGTCCTTGTGGCAAAGAGATGTTCGTGTGTGTGGAGAGCGAAACGCGGTACGTCCGCATCGACGAGATGGAACTCGAGTGCTCATGAGCCGACCGGGCCGCGGACCCCGGCCGCGGCCCGGTCGTTACCATCCGAACCATGACCATGCCCGCAGCGATCGAAGCCGTCCGCGCAGCGTTCGCCGGGCTGACGGCAGGGGAGTTCGAGCTGCCGCCGCGGCAGGCGTTCAGCGACAGCCGGTCGCTCGTGATGGCGGTGCACCACAAGCCGACGAGGTCCACGGCGGTCAAGGTGATCAGCATCGAGATCGAGCGTGATCCGGTGATCACCGGCACGATCGTCTACTCGCACCCGGACGGCCAGTTCGTCACGGACGCGGTGCCGCTCACGACGCTGCGCACGGGCGCTGTCGTCGGTGTGGCAACGGATCTGCTGGCCGACGAGGACGCGTCGCACCTGGCCCTGTTCGGGGCCGGCGCGCAGGCGGCGGACCAGGTGCGGGCCGTGCACGCGGTGCGGCCGTTGAAGAAGCTCGTGGTGTTCAACAGGAACGCGCGGAAAGCCGAGGCGTTGCTGGACAGTCTGAAGGACGAGCTGCCGGACACCGTGATGGACGTGGCTGCGGGCGCCGAGGAAGCGGTCGAGGGCGCGGACGTCGTGTGCTGCGCGACCGCGTCGACGGTGCCGCTGTTCTCCTGCGACGCCTTGAAGGAACGGGTGCACGTCAACGCGATCGGCTCGTACCGGCCGGTGATGCGGGAGCTGCCGCAGGCGCTGCTCGAGTCCGCGGAAGTCGTGGTGGTGGACCAGGTCGAGGCCGCGTTGAGCGAGGCCGGGGAGATCATCCGGGCGGTGCGGAGTGGCGTGCTGCGGCTGGAGTCGCTCGTCGAACTCGGTGCCGCGCTGGGGAATCCGCCGTTGCGCGAGGGCCGGACGGTGTTCAAGTCGGTCGGGGTCGCGGTGCAGGACTGGGCGGTGGCAAGGCTGCTGGCATAGGAAACGCTGGACGCCGAACCCTTCCGCCGCAGGGGTTCGAACGTCCAGCGCGGTGATTCTCCCGGCCAGGGCATGCGCTACCCGGCCAGGAGAAACCTCATACCTGCCACTTCTGGCTGGCGACGCCGAGGCAGTCCCAGATGTGGAGTCTGGTGCCGTCGGCCGAGGAGCCTCCGACGGTGTCCATGCACTTGTTGGCTTGCGGGTTCACGATGTCCTGTGCCCCGCTGACGGCCCACTGCTGGGCAGCAGAACCGTTGCAGTCCCAGAGTTGGACCACTGTGCCGTTCGCGGTTCCGCCGCCGTTGACGTCGAGGCACTTGCCCAGCGAGCGGATGGTGCCGTCACCGGGACGGCTCCACTTCTGGGCCGCGTTGCCGTTGCACCCGGTGATCTGGATGGGCGTGCCGTTGGCGGTGTTCGCCCAGGGCACGTCGACGCACTTGCCGCCGATGCCGCGGATCTCCGAGCCACCGGCGGGTGGCTGACCGCTGTCGTTGGAGACGCGCACCCAGTCGATCACGAGCTGCTGCGGGAACTGCGTGCTGCCGTCCGGGTAGCCCGGCCACTCACCACCGACCGCGAGGTTGATGATGATGAAGAACGGCTTGTTGAACACCCACGGGTTGCCGTTGACATCGGTAGGGGTGTTGCGGGCGTAGACGTTGCCGTCCACCGACCACACGATCTCGCCGGGACGCCAGTCGACGGCGAAGTTGTGGAAGCCGTCCGCGAAGTTCGGGCCGTTGTAGGCGTGGGACTTGCCGCCCGCGCCGCTGTAGCCCGGTCCGTGGATCGTGCCGTACACGGTGCTGGTCTGGTGGCCCAGGTTCTCCATGATGTCGATCTCGCCGGAACCGGGCCACGGGTTGCCGCTGTTGATGTCGGCACCCAGCATCCAGAAGGCCGGCCAGATGCCCTGGCCGCGCGGCAGCTTCATCCGCGCTTCGAACCGGCCGTAGGTCTGGGTGAACTTGCCCGCGGTGTTGATGCGGGCGGACGTGTACTGGCAGGGCCCGTTCCAGCACTGCTGGCCGGGGTTCTCGCGCTTGGCGGTGATCACGAGGTTGCCGTTGCCGTCGTGCACCGCGTTCGAGGTGCCCGACTTGTACCACTGCAACTCTTTGTTGTTGCCGTTGTTGTTGCCGACTTCCATTTGCCACTTGCTCCCGTCGACACCGGTGCCGGCGGGGGCGTTGAACTCGTCGGCCCAGGTCACCGCCGCATTGGCAGGGGGAGCTTGGGTGGTGGTGGCGACGGTGATCCCCGCTGCCACCATCAAGGCGGCAGCGAGGGCCGTCCCGATGCGTCGCTGCATCGAACCGACCTTTCCGGGATTTAGTTGTGCGCCCAGTGGTTCGGAAGTGTTGTCACGCCGTGACCCTCGGTCAACGTGTAAACCTTTTCACGTTCTTGTCACGATGAGAGCGCTCTCAATTGATCTTGGCCTCGACCAGCGGGTTCAGCAGGTCACCTTGGCGTCGGCCCAGTCCGCGTGGTCGAAGTCGAAGCCGTCGCCGCCGTCGGTGACCACGAGCCGGACCTGGTCGGCGCCGGACACGTTCGCCTGCAACGTCTTCGCGGCCACCGTCCCGGTCACGACTCCGCTGTCCGCCCGCAGCACACCGTCCACGTAGATCTGGAACACCACGCTGCCGCGGTCGCCGACCTCGTCATCCACGCCGACCTGGGCGGTGACGGTCGAGCAGCGGCGGCCCAGCAGGTACTCGACCTCGCCGAACGCGTGCATGCCCAGACCCTTGCGGAACGTGGTGCCCTGCACCTTGATGGCCGAGCCGTCGCCGAGGCCCTGCTCGCCGTTGGTCAGGTTGCGCTCGAACGGGCCCCAGCCGTTGGACGCCCGCAGCTCGACCAGGTCGGACAACGGCGTCACCCCGGCGGGCGGTGCGGACGGCGTCGACAGCCTGCTCAACCGGTAGACGACCGTGCCGTGGCCGGGAACCGGGGCCGACACCGAACTCGCCGTGGTGTCGACGGAACCAGTCCACAGGTCGCGGACCGAGTAGGTGCCCGCGCCGAGCCCGACCTCGCGCAGATCGGTCGAAATCGTTGCAGCGGCGGCGTTCTCGTTGAACAGCGCCACGGCCACATCACCGTTCGCCAGCGGACGGGACAACACGTGAACGCCACCCGAAGCACGCACCACACGGCCTGCGCGGCCCAAAGCGTCCTGGTCGACCGCGATCAGGTCGCGGTTGGTGAGGATGCTCAACGTCGCGGGCGTGGCCGTGCGCAGGTCGGAGCCGATCAGCAGCGGCGCGGCCATCATGGCCCACAACGAGAAGTGGCTGCGGTACTCGGTGTCGGTCATGCCGCCGTTGCCGACTTCGAGCATGTCCGGGTCGTTCCACCGGCCCGGTCCCGCATAGCCCGCGAGCGCGGCGTTCTGCTTGAAGATGCCCAGCATCGACGACCAGCTGTCGGAGATGTCGCCCGTGGTGCGCCAGAGGTGCCCGGTGCCGGCGGCCCAGAGCCACGGCCGGTTCTCGCCCCACTCGCAGATCGACAGCACGATCGGGCGGCCGGTGCGCACCAGGGCGTCGTGCATCGCGCGGTAGCGGGCGCGAGCGTCCACGCCCTGGTTGTTGCAGTTGTCGTACTTCAGGTAGTCGACGCCCCACGAGGCGAACAGGTTCGCGTCCTGCTGCTCGTGACCCAGGCCGCCGGGGAAGCCGAGCGTGTCGCAGGTCTTCGTGCCGGCTGAGGTGTAGATGCCGAACTTCAGGCCCTTGGAGTGCACGTAGTCGGCCAAGGCCTTGACACCGCTGGGAAAACGGGCCGGGTCGGGCACCAGGTCGCCGTTCGACGCGCGCGACGGCAACGCCCAGCAGTCGTCGATGTTGACGTACTGATAACCGGCATCGCGCAGGCCGCGGGCGACGAAGAGGTCCGCGATGCCCTTGATCATCGTCTCGTTGAACTCGGCCCGGCAGTGGGTCGAGTTCCAGTTGTTGAAGCCCATCGGCGGGGTCAGGGCCTGTCCGTCGGGTAACGCGGTGGCCTGGGAGGCGGGAATCACCACGGTGGCGGCCAGCGTCGCCAGCGCGGTCAGCAGGGTCCTCATGTCTCGCAAACTAGACCCGTTGTGAAGGAAATTCAGGTACTGGTCTGGCCTTGACGAACCGAGGCTAATGGCATTAGCTTTTGAGCTATGGCTGTTCGCCCACGTCTCACCACCGTGAAGGTCGTGGACGCCGCACTGGAGCTGATCGACGAGCAGGGTGTCGAGGGACTGACGCTCGCCGCCGTCGCCGCTCGCACCGGCGTCGCCACGCCGTCGCTGTACAAGCACGTCGCGAGCCTCGCGGAGTTGCGCGGACACGTCGGCGTGCGGGTGCTGGAGGAGATGACCGACCGGTTCACCCACACCGTGCTCGGTCTCGCAGGCGACAAAGCCGTCGAGGCGCTCATGCACGCGTACAGGGCGTACGTCCGGCAACACCCGAAGCGCTACGCGGCCATGCCGATGGACCCGTTGCACGACGAACTGCAGCAGGCCGCGGGCATGAAGCTCATCGAGGTCATGCTCGCGACGCTGCGCGGCTACGGCCTGGAGGGTTCGGCAGCCGTCCACGCCACGCGACGGCTGCGGGTGCTGGTGCACGGCTTCGCGTCGATCGAGTCCGGTGGCGGCTTCGGCCTGCCGGAAGGACTCGACGACACCTACGACCAGCTCGTCCGGATGTATCTCACCGATCTCAGGGGGCAATCATGAAGTGGACGCTCACCGCCGCGGGCCTGCTTTTCCTGCTGTACCCGGCATTCAGGCCGTGGGAGGACGAAACGACAACCCAAGGCGCACAAGCCGCGATGGGGTCCACAGCGTGGGTCGCGTCGCACTTGTTCGCGATGATCGGCTTCATCCTGGTGCCCATCGCGTTGCTGCAGATCCACCGCACGGCCGCGATCACGTTCTGGGGCGGCGCCGGCCTCACGCTGCCGTACTACGGCGCCGAGGACTTCGGCCTGCACGAGCTCGCCGCGCAGCCGAACATCGTCGAGCTCGCCGAAGCCATCCGCTACAACCCGGTCGCCGTAACGACCTTCGTCGTCGGGCTCGTCACGATGGGCGTCGCGGGGATCATGGTCGCGCTCGAACTCCGCACCACCGCGGCGATCCTGTTCGCCGCCGGGTTCGCGTTGTTCCTGCCGCAGTTCTTCACCCCGCCCGCCGCACGGATCGCGCACGGCGTGCTGCTCGCCGCGGGCTGTGTCTGGCTCGCCTGGGAGTCAGCGCGGAGTCAGGCGGAAGACCCGCAGCTCGCGACCGCCTGACTTGGCCACGTAGTCCTCGAACGCAGGCCAGGCCGCCACCATCTTCTGCCAGGCGGCCTCGCGCTCGGCACCTTCCAGCAACGACGCGTGCACCTCGCGCACGGAACCCCGGACGTTCACCTGGACGTCCGGGGTCTTCAGCAGGTTCGCGGTCCACGCCGGGTGGTGCGGCTTGCCCCAGTTCGAGCCCACCACGAGCATCGACGACCCGTCGGCCACGTACTGGACCTGGTTCAGCCGCTGCTCACCGGACTTCGCGCCCACGGTGATCAAGGTGAGCCCCGTCTGCCTGCTCATGGAGACGGTCATGACCTTGCCGCCGGTCAGCTTGTACAGCAGGCGGTCGGCGCCGATCACGGCCTTCTCGAACAACGACATCTCTAGAGCGCTCCCGTCGACCTCGCCGCGTGGACGGCGGCGGTTCTGTTGTGCACCCCCAGCTTGCGCATCGCGCCCCGGAGGTAGGCCTTGACGGTTTCGGTGCTGAGCCCGAGCTCGGCGGCGATCTCCCGGTTCGACGCACCCACCGCGGCCAGCCGGAGCGTATCGAGTTCGCGCGGGGTCAGTCCGCTCGGGACGGTGACCGGTGCCTCGCCACCGAGATCCTGGTGGACGCGGCGCAACCGTTCGCGCAACGCCGGATCGCCGACCAGACGCGCGACCTCGGCCAGTTCGCGCAGGGCTGCTTGGGTCTGAAGTGAAGGCATGTCCAGGTCCTGTGCGAAGCCTTGGGCGATGGCGCCGGCCATCCTGATCGACCGGTCACCGACTGTCGTCTGGCCGCGCACGGCCCCGTAGAGCACGCCGTGCACCGTGCCGCGAACCGTGACCGGGTAGGCGAACACCGAGGTCAGGCGTTCGTTCACGACCACCATCTGGTCGAACTCGTGGGTGATCGCGCGGGTCGAGGCGTAGTCGTTGACGCGCACCGCCGTGCCCATCGCGATCGCCGTGCCGCCCAGCCCGCGCCCGGTGCCGACGCGCAGTCCGTGCAACGACGTGCCGTGTGTGCCGAAGAAGCTGGTCAGCAACAGGTCACGGGCAGGCGTGACGGCGCCGCCGAACACGACGGGCAACCCGGTGGCACGGCGGAGCATGTCCAGGCGCTGCGGCAGTAATGCCTGGAAACGGTCTGGCAGCACGTTCAGCAGTTTCGCCGACGAGCGCACCCTCGAAAAGGGGTGCACCCTCGTTCGGGGGTATACCGGCGCCCCCGGCCTCTCCACCCTCTGTGAAATGTCCAGTCACGACACCTACCGCGCGGCCCGCGACCTGATGCTCAGCGACCCGGCGTCGTTCGCCTGGCCGAGCTTCGAGAGCAGCTTCAACTGGGCGCACGACTGGTTCGACTTCATCGCCGAGGGCAACGCCGGCACCGCGTTGCACATCGTCGAGCAGGACGGCTCCGAGCGCGCCTACACGTTCGACGAACTGCGGAAACGGTCGAACCGGGTCGCTCGCTGGCTCGCCTGGCACGGGGTCGGCAGGGGCGACAGCGTGATGATCATGCTGGGCAACCAGGTCGAGCTGTGGGAGTCGATGCTCGCGGTGATGAAGCTCGGCGCGGTGATCATGCCGACGACGACCGCGCTGGGACCCGCCGACATTCAGGACCGCCTGGCGCGAGGCAACGTCCGGCACGTCATCGCGCGCACCGAGGACGCCTCGAAGTTCGGCGAGGACGACCTCAGCCCGGTGCTGATCGCCGTGGGCGGTGCTGAGGGCTGGCTCGACTACGCGGAGACCGCCGAGGCGCCCGACGGACCGTTGCCGCACCCGAAGACCAAGGCCGGCGACCGGCTGCTGCTGTACTTCACGTCCGGCACGACCAGCCGCCCCAAGCTCGTCGAGCACACCCAGGCCTCGTACCCGGTCGGCCACCTGACGACGATGCGCTGGATCGGCATCAAGCCCGGCGACGTGCACCTCAACATCAGCTCGCCCGGCTGGGCCAAGCACGCGTGGAGCTGCTTCTTCGCGCCGTGGATCGCCGAAGCGACGATCTTCGTCTACAACTACGGCCGGTTCGACGCGGCCGCGTTGCTCGGCCAGATCCGGGACAAGGGCGTCACCACGTTCTGCGCGCCGCCGACGGTGTGGCGGATGCTGATCAAGGCCGATCTGAGCGGCGGACCCGGTTCGTTGCGGGAGGTCGTGGCCGCCGGTGAGCCGTTGAACCCCGAGGTGATCGAGCAGGTCCGGCAGCAGTGGGGGCTCACGCTGAGGGACGGGTTCGGGCAGACCGAGACGACGCTGTCCGTGGGCAACGTGCCCGGCGCGCCGGTGAAGCTCGGCTCGATGGGCACGCCGCTGCAGGGCGTTCCGGTGGTGCTCGTCGATCCGATCAGCGGGGAGCCGGCCCAGGAAGGCGAGATCTGCATTGATCTTCGCGAGCGGCCGATGTCGTTGATGGTCGGCTATCACGGGGATGACGAGCGCAACGCCGAGGCGATGGCCGGCGGTTACTACCACACGGGCGACATCGCGAGCCGCGATGAGGACGGCTACCTGTTCTACATCGGGCGGACCGACGACGTGTTCAAGGCGTCGGACTACAAGATCTCGCCGTTCGAGCTGGAGAGCGTGCTGATCGAGCACCCGGCCGTCACCGAGGCCGCGGTCGTCCCGGCTCCGGACCCGCTGCGGCTGGCGGTCGCGAAGGCGTACGTCGCGTTGAGCGCGGGCTGGGAGCCGAACCGGGACACGGCGTTGGCGATCCTGAAGCACGCGCGCGAGAACCTGGCGCCGTTCCAGCGGATCCGGCGGCTGGAGTTCTACGAGCTGCCCAAGACCGTGTCGGGCAAGATCCGGCGGGTCGATCTGCGCACACGGGAGGAAAAGGGCATCGACGGCACGGGAGAGTGGCGGGACGACGAGTTTCCCGAGCTGCGCGGCTGAGGTCGGCGAGGGTCGGCGGAACGAGCGGTGGCGGCGCGGGCGTTGGCGAATCCGGGCTTTCCGCTGCGCGCCCTGGTGGACGAGCAGGCGGGGCTCCACGCGGTGTTCTCGGCGTCGTACCACGCGTTGACCGGCGAGGCGGCGACGTTGTTCCGGCTGCTCGGTGTCCACTGTGGACCGGACGTGGACGTGCGCGCGGCGGAGGAGCTGCTCGGTGGTCTGGCGCGGAAACCGTTGGCCACGCTGTGCTGGGTGATCACGGTGGTGCGCAACGTGATCTGGCGGCCGCGCTCGCGTTGCACCAGGCCCGAGAAGACGTTGAACGGGGATTTCTTCTCGGCCACGAGCACGCGAGGAAGGCGCTGCACCGGTTGCGGGTGCTGGGGGACATCGACGGCGAGGCGTATGCGCTGCGGACGTTGGGCTATGTGCACCACAAGCTCGGCGAGCACGACCGGGCGGTGGTCGTGCTGTCGCCGGCGGTGGACCAGTTCGCGGGGCTGGGGGCGGAAGCGGTGCTCACGGACATCCCGACCTGGCGAACGGGCGGTTGAAACTGATCGAGTCTGGCGTGCCGGAGCGATCACTGGAAACGTGAGGCTCCCACGACGACAGGGAGCAGACGCATGGTGCGCAAGATCGCCGGTCGCCCGGCCGTGATCACCGGGGCCGCCTCGGGAATCGGCCGCAGCCTCGCCCAGCGACTCTCACAGCACGGCTCGCCGGTGGTCATCGCCGACGTCAACTCCGAAGGACTGGAGGAGACCGCCAAGTCGCTGCACGGCCCGGTGCTCAGCCGGGTGCTGGACGTGCGGGACGCGGACGACGTGCACCGGTTCGCCGCGGAGGTCAAGGACTGGCTGGACCTGCCGATCGCCGCCGTGTTCAACAACGCGGGCGTCGCGATCGCCACGAGCGTGCAGAACGCCGTGCCCGAGGACGACTCCTGGCTCTTCGACATCAACTACTGGGGTGTGGTGAACGGGACGCGGGCGTTCCTGCCGCAGCTGGTGAAGCAGAACTACGGCGTCATCGTGAACACCTCCAGCGTGTACGGGCTGGTCGGGATGCCGAACAACAGCGCGTACTGCTCCGCGAAGTTCGCCGTCCGCGGGTTCACCGACTCGTTGCGGCAGGAGCTGCGCGGCACCGGCGTCTCGGCGGTCACCGTGCACCCCGGCGGCATCAAGACCAACATCGTCCGCAACGGCCGCATCCACAGCGACCCGGACGGGCGCGGCCGGTCGCACGAGCAGATGGCCGCTGACTTCGACAAGGTCGCGCTGACCACCCCGGACAAGGCCGCCGAGATCATCCACCGCGGGGTCGAACGAGGTAAGGCGCGGATCCTGGTCGGGCCGGATGCCTACGTGTTCGACGCATTGGCCCGAATTGCGCCGACGCACTACTTCAGCGTGATGGCGCGGTTGTTCGAACGGTGAGGCATGATCCTCGCCGTGGATGCCTCGGTGGTGGTGCGGCGGACTGAGCAGTGGTTCGTCCGGCAGGGTGCGCCGACCATGATCGAGGGCTACGGCTTCCGGTCGCACGTGCTGCCGCGGATGCTGCCGGCGCTCGCGTTCGTGGCGGTCGGCAGCCTGGCGTGGCTGGTGCTGCTGCGCTCCACCGGGCTGTCGAAGTGGGTGCTGCTCGGCATGGTCGTCGCGGTGATGGTGTCCGCGTGGATCCTGTTGTCGGCGTTCGTCCGTCGTCTGCCCAGTTTTTCGCGCCGGACGACCATCGTGCTGTTGAGTGTGTACGCGGCGATGCCCATCATCGTGCCCGTGCTGCAGATCGTCGTCGACGACGAGATCACCACGCCCGGTGCGCCCGAGATCGACAACGAGTGGCTCGTGCTCGTGTGGTTCGTGGTGTTCTTCGGGTTGGTGTTCGTGGCGACGATGCTGGCCACCACCTACGGCTTGGGCGCACTGCTGAAGGCCGCGATCCGGCACGTGATCGCCGATTTGCGCAACAGCGTGGCGCTGCTCGGCCGGGCGTTGCCGCCGATGTTGTTCGTGACGCTGTTCTTGTTCTTCACCGGCGAGCTGTGGCAGGCGATGAACAAGCTGGAGTGGCCGCGGATGTCGCTGATCGTGCTGCTGTTCGCCTCGATCACGGTGCTGGCCGCCGCTGCCCGGTTGCGCGACGAGATCGGGCGGGTGGAACAGGATCTGCGGCCGGAGATCCTGATCGGCGCGTGCAAGGGCACACCGCTGTCCGGTGTGGAGATCACCGAATCGTTGCCGCCCAAGCGGTTGAACGGACGGCAGCTGCGCAACCTGCTGGTGATGCTCGCCATCAGGCAGCTCGTGCAGGCCGCCGTGGTCGGGTTCGGGCTGTTCGCGTTCTTCGTGGTGCTGGGCCTGATCGTGGTGACGCCCGAGATCGCCGCGCAGTGGATCGGGGACAAGCCGAGGATCGGGTGGCTCGGGCTGCCGTCGGCGATGTTGCGCAACGCCACGCTGTTCGCCGCGTTCGGCAGCATGTACTTCTCGGTGATCTCGATGAGCGACGCCGAGCACCGGCAGCGGTTCTTCGCGCCGGTGCTGGAGAAGGTCGAGCGGACGCTGGAAGTGCGCGCGGTGTACCTGAAGGTCAGAGAGCAGGTTGCGGGCTGAGCACGGCGTCGCGGCTCGGTGGCAGGCCGAACTGCCTGCGGTACTCGCGGCTGAACTGCGACGGGCTGTCGTAGCCGACCTGGTGGCTGACGCTGGTGACGTCTCTGGTGGTGGCGAGCAGAAGTCGTGCTTCCTGAAGGCGGATCTGCTTCTGGAACTGGATCGGGCTCATCGCCGTGACGGCCTGGAAGTTGCGGTAGAACGCCGACTCGCTCATGCCCGCGAGGCGGGCGACGTTCTCGACCTTGAACGACTCGGCGAAGTTCTCGCGGATCCAGCTGACGGCTTTCGCGATGTGGCTGAGGCTGCTGTCCTGCGTGCCGAACTGGCGGATCACCCCGCCTTGTTCGCTGGTCATGACGCGCCAGAGGATCTCCTGCTTGATGAGCGGGGCGAGGGCCTTCGCGTCTTCGGGGTGCTCCAGGAGTCTGGCGAGCCTGGTGACGGCGTCGATCAGCTCCGGAGAGGCGGTGCTGACGGCGAGGCCTTCCGGGGTGCCCTGGGTTTTCGGGAGGTCGTGCTGGAGCAGGAGTTCGGCGACCCTTTCGGGCTTGAGGACCAGGCCGATGCCGAGCGCTGGTTCCGCTGGGCTGATGTCGACGTAGTTGCCGGTGATCGGCATGTCGATCGAGGCCACCAGGTACTGGCCGGCCTGGTAGTCGTAGACGCGCTCGCCCAGTGCGATGCGTTTGCGGCCTTGGGCGACGAACGCGAGGATCGTGCCGGTCATGGACGGCGTCGGCGGGCCGGTTTTCGTGGTCTTGGAGACCAGAACGTCCTCGATCGACGTGGTCATGTCCGGTCTGGCGTGTTTGGCGAGCAGCGTGCGCAGTTCGTCCACGTGTGGAGTATCAGGCAAGTGTGAGGGCTTCGTCGAGCGGCTTGCGGTGCAGGTCCGGGACCTCGCAGTCGTCGGCAGGGTAGCCGACCGGGAAGAGGATGTACGGGCGTTCGCCAGGGCGGCCGAGCAGGTCGCTGAGGAACGTCATCGGGTTCGGCGTGTGCGTCAGTGTCGCGAGGCCCATGTGATGCAGTGCCGCGATGAAGAAGCCGCACGCGATGCCGACGCTTTCGTTGGTGTAGTAGGTCTTCTTGCCGTTCTGCTGTTTCTGCGCGAAGGCGATCACGAGCCACGGTGCTGTCGTCAGGAACTCCTTGGTGGCGTCCGTTTCCAGGTGTGCCAGTGCCTCGTGCCAGTCCGGGACGTCTCGCTCGTGGTAGAAGCGGCGTTCCTCTTGTTCGGCTGCCTCGCGGATCTGCTGTTTGAGGTCGGGGTTCTGCGTGGCGACGAACCGCCACGGCTGCTGGTGGGCGCCGCTCGGGGCCGTGTTCGCGGCTTGGACGGCCAGCTCGATCGCTTCTACCGGGACCGGGTCCGGCGAGAACCAGCGCACCGAACGGCGTCCGTCGAGCCGTTGGTGGAAAGCCTTGCCGTTCTTGAGGCTTTCCTCGATCGGCAGTCTTGCGGGCGTGTACGGGATGAACGGGTGGCGGTGCGCTCGGGTCACGGTTCGTACGATGCCGCTGGTCGCACTCTTCTGACCAGCTCAAGTTTCTTGCGCGAGTTATAAGCTCGGCTGATGAATCTGCCCAACGTGACCGTGCGGCAGCTCGAGTACCTGATCGCGGTGGCGGAGACCGGGTCGTTGACCAGTGCTGCCGCGCGTTGTCACGTCTCGCAGTCGGCGATCTCGCTGGCGTTGAGCGAGTTGGAGGGCGCGCTGGATCTGCGGCTGGTCGTCCGGTCGCCGCGCCGGGGTGCTTCTTTGACGGCGGCGGGCACTCAGGTCCTCGCCGACGCTCGCCGGGTCATCGCGGCGATGGGCGATCTCGGAGTGGAGGCGCGCGGGCTGAGTCTGCAGGTCAGCGGCGTGCTGATGGTCGGGTGCTACGCGCCGATAGCGCCGTTCCACCTGCCCGCGGCGATCGCGACGTTCGAGCGCGAGCACCCGTCGGTGTCGGTGCGGTTCGTGGAGGGGAGCCTGCCGGAGATCCAGGAGGATCTGCTCGCCGGGCGGTGCGAGATCGCGTTCCTCTACGACCAGGACGTGCAGCCGGGGATCGCCGTCCACACGCTGTACGACCAGGAGCCGAAGGTGCTGCTGCCCGCGTCGCACCGGTTGCGCCGGCGGCGTGCGGTCTCGTTGCGGGAACTGGCCGCCGACCCGTTCGTGCTGCTGGACGTCCCGCCGAGCGAACGTTATTTCCGGTCCGTGTTCGAGGCTGCCGGCGTGGACATGGTCGTCACGCACCGGGCCCGCAGCTTCGAGCTCGCCCGGTCGTTGGTGGCGCGGGGGATCGGCTACTCCATGACGGTGCAGCAACCGGTGCTCTCCCAGTCCTACGAAGGGCTGGAGGTGCTCACCTTGCCGTTGCGGGACTCCGTGCCCACCACTCCGGTCGTGCTGGGGTGGGCTGCCGGGGGACCGCTCACGCGCCGGGCGGAGGCGTTCATCTCGCACTGCACCGAATTGTTCCGCGTGCTACCCCGGTAGTACACGGCGGTTTCGGCTACGGCGGTAGTGCACGGAGTGGGCGCTGCGGTACGACGATTTCGCGGGCGCGATTTCCTAGCGTTTTCGTGTGCTCAAAACCCGTTCTGCCCCAGCGGTTGTCGCGGTCGCGTTCCTCCTCATCGGACTGGTGGGCTGGCTCGCCGGCCTGCACATCGGCCTCGACAGCACCGTGTACCGGGCCGGTGCGGTGGCGGTGTTGCACGGTGAGGCCTTGTACGACCGGCTGACGGCGATTCCGTCCTGGTCGTTGGATCTGCCGTTCACGTATCCGCCGGTCGCGGCCGTGCTGTTCGCGCCGCTGGCGTTCGTGCCGGTGCAGATGGCGTGGGCGTTGTTCGCGGCGGTGTCGGTGCTCGGGGTGGCCGCGGTGTTGCGGTGGACTTCTGGTCCGCCCGTGTTGTTCCTGCTGGTGTTCAGCCTGGAACCGGTGTGGCGGACGATCGGGTTCGGGCAGATCAACGTGCTGCTGATGGCGATGGTCGTGTTCGACCTGCTGCGCGACAACTCCCGGTGGTCCGGTGTCCTGACCGGGGTCGCGGCGGCGGTGAAGCTGACGCCGTTGATCTTCGTGCTGCACCTGGTGGTGACCGGCCGGTTCCGGGAGGCAGGGCGGGCGCTGGGGACGTTCCTGGGGTTGCAGGTGCTCGGGTTCCTGCTGCTGCCGGGTGACTCGCTGCGGTACTGGGGGTCGGCGATCTTCACCGGCAACAACGCCTCGACGGGCAACGGCTACCTCACCAACCAGTCGTTCTCCGGTGCGGTGCAACGACTGACCGGCGGGGCTCCGGTGCTCGTCGTGGTGCTGAGCGTGGTCTGTGCGGTGGCTGCGGCGGTGTCGGCCCGGCGGGCTTTCCTGCGGGGCGAGCCGGTGGTCGCGATGCTGGTCACGGCTGGGTGCGGGGTGCTGGTCAGCCCGATCTCTTGGTCGCACCACTGGGTGTGGGTGGTGCCGCTGGTGGGGTTGCTGGTGTCTCGTGGGTCCCGGCTGGCGCTGGGGCTCGTCTGGGCGGTGTTCCTCGGGTTCACGATGTGGTCGGCGTCGGGCAACGTGTTGCTGGACAACCTGTACGTGCTGGCGGCGTTGGCCGGTGGTGCGGTGTGGTGGGCACGCGGCCGATGGGGAGTTGAGGTACGTTCGCGCGTGGGAGCGGGGGACGGGTGGCATCGATGAAGTCGTTCTTCTCCGTCGGTGTGTCCACGCTGTTCCGGGCGAACAGGCTGGTCAGGACGCCGCCGTCGCCGGCGAGGCGGCGGCTGCGACTGGTGCTCACCTTGGGCGCGGCGCTCGTTGTCCTGGTGTTCAACCTCGTGCTGGAACCACTGCCGCTGGTGCACGCCCTGTCGACGTTTCCGGGGTTGTGGATCACCTGGCTCAGCGTGGCCGTGGTGCTGCTGACGCTGGTGCACCCGCTGTGGGCGTGGAGGTCCGCGGCGGTGTTGCTGGTGCTGTCGCCGATGGTCTTCAGGGGACTCACCGACCTGTGGGGCTGGCCGTGGCCGCCGGGCACGATCATCGGCTGCACGGTGGTGTTGCTCGTGGTGGCGCAGAGCTATCGCCAGGCCGTGCTGGTGTGGGTGTTCGTCTGGTCCCTGGTCGCGGTGTGGCTGTCGCACCTGCTCGGTTCCAAGGACATCTTCCTGGCCGGCGTCGTCGTGGGCGGCGTGCTCGTGCTCGGCAACGCGATGCGGTTGCGGCGCATCGCCGAGGCCGAACGCGTCGAGCAGCGGCGGCGGCTGGAAGAAGAGGAGACGCGGGCCGCGACGCTGGAGGAGCGCGCGGTCATCGCCAGGGAGCTGCATGACGTTGTAGCGCACCACATGTCGGTCCTGGCTTTGCGTGCTGGGAGTGCGCGGTACCGGTTTTCGCTGCCGCCGGAGCTCGTGGTGGAGTTCGCGGAGATGCAGGAGACGGCTCGTGAGGGCCTGACGGAGATGAGGCGGCTGCTGGGTGTGCTGCGCAATTCGGCCGGTGAGGTGGAGACCGCGCCGCAGCCGCGGGTGGAGCAGATCGCCGAGCTGGTCGATCGGTTGCGGGGTGCGGGAGTCGTGGTGTCGCTGGAGATCTCCGGTGACGTTCTCGGTGTTCCTTCCGGGGTGGCGCTGTCCGCGTACCGCATCGCGCAGGAGGCGTTGAGCAACGCCGTCCGGCACGCTCCCGGCTCCACTGTGGACGTTCGAATCTCGGTTTCCTCCGAGCTTTCGCTGATGGTCGCCAACAGCGCGGTCGAGGGTCCGCCGCCGGACGATCGGCCGAAACACGGCTTGCTGGGGATGCGGGAACGGGTCGCCGCACTGAGGGGCACGTTCCGCGCGGGGCCGGGGGACGCCGGTGGGTTCGTCGTGGCGGTCACGCTGCCGTTGAACGGGGGATGAGTTGGACACGCGGGTGCTGATCGTCGATGACCAGACGATGGTCCGGCAGAGTTTTCGCGCCGTGCTCGCCGCACAGCCCGACATCACGGTGGTCGGCGAGGCGAGCAACGGCGCGGACGCCGTGCACGCCGCCATCCGCGACCGCCCTGACGTCGTGCTGATGGACGTCCGCATGCCGATCATGGACGGTCTGGAGGCCGCTCGGCAGATCCTCGCGGACCCGTCTCTGGACGTGCGAGTCCTCATGCTGACGACCTTCGACATCGACGAGTACGTCTACGGCGCGTTGAGGGTCGGCGCCAGCGGGTTCCTTTTGAAGGACGCGCCGCTGGAAGACCTGGTCAACGCCGTGCGCGTGGTCGCGGCGGGCAACGCGCTGTACGCCCCGGCCGTGACGCGCCGCCTGGTCGCCGAGTTCGCCGCGCGCAAGCCGTCCGTGCCCTCGCGGGCCGACCAGCTCACCGCGCAGGAGCTGAAGGTGCTGCGCCTGGTCGCGCGCGGCCTGTCGAACTCCGAGATCGCGTCCGCGCTGGTGATCGTCGAGCAGACCGCCAAGACGCACGTGAGCAGGGTCTTCGCCAAGCTCGGCGTGCGCGACCGGGCCCAGGCGATCGTCGCGGCCTACGAGATGGGCATCGTCGTCCCCGGCGAGTAGACCTGGTGCCATGACCGGCGGCCTCCGCCGCGTCTTCGTCGCTCAGCAGGGCACCACGATGCACCCGTCTGACCGCCGGCGAACGTGGGGGAGACGTCGCCGAGGTTCGCGGGAACGGTGTCCCCCAGATAGGTGGCCGCAGGGGCGTTCGGTTGGGCGTGCGCGACGCTGACCGGTGCCAGCAGGGGGGTACGGAACTTTCTCGGGTCCGGCGTAGTCGGTGGCGGCTGATACGTTGCTGGTGGGTGGGTCGCTGCGGATCCAGCGGCCCTTGTTGGGAAGGGTTGGCTCGATGAGCTTGCTGCGCAGCTACGTCTCCGGTGGATGGCACACGCCTTCGGTGGAGGGCGCGCCGTTGCACGACGCGGTCACCGGCGAGGAGATCGCGCGGATCTCGTCCGCGGGCATCGACATGGGGGCTGCACTGGCGTACGGCCGCTCGGTGGGCGGTCCGGCGTTGCGCGAGCTCACGTTCCACCAGCGTGCTCAGCTGCTGAAGGCTCTCGGGCTCTATTTGAAGGAGCACAAGGCCGAGCTGTACGCGCTGTCCGCGCGCTCCGGCGCGACTCGCTCCGACTCGTGGATCGACATCGACGGCGGCTTCGGCGTACTGCTCGGCTACGCGTCCAAGGCGAAGCGCGAGCTGCCGAACGACAAGGTCTTCGTCGACGGCGCCGTCGAGCCGCTGGGCCGCGGCGGCACGTTCGTCGGTCAGCACATCTGCACGCCGCTGCGTGGTGTCGCCGTGCAGATCAACGCCTACAACTTCCCGATGTGGGGGCCGCTGGAGAAGTTCGCGCCCGCCTTCATCGCCGGTGTGCCGTCGCTGATCAAGCCGGCCTCGCAGACGGCGTACGTGACCGAGAAGCTGGTCGAGCTGATGCTCGCCTCCGGTCTGCTGCCCGAGGGCTCGTTGCAGCTGGTCTGCGGTTCGGCGGGTGACCTTCTGGACCACCTGACCCCGCAGGACCTGGTCGGGTTCACGGGCTCTGCTTCCACTGCTCAGCACCTCCGCACGCACCAGGCCGTGATCCGGTCCTCCGTGCGCTTCAACGCCGAGGCCGACTCGCTGAACTGCTCGATCCTCGGGCCTGATGCCGTGGCCGGCACGCCGGAGTTCGACCTGTTCGTGGGGCAGCTGGTCACGGAGATGACGACCAAGGCCGGCCAGAAGTGCACGGCGATCCGGCGCGCGCTGGTGCCCGCGTCCCTGATGGACGCGGTGGCCGAGGCGACCGCCGCCCGGCTGGCCGAGGTCGTGATCGGCAACCCGGCCGACAAGTCGGTGAAGATGGGCGCGCTGGCCGGTCTCGAACAGCGCGAGGAGGTCCGCCGGTCGCTGAAGGCGTTGCAGGAGGGCGCTTCGGTGGTCTACGGCGACGGCGCTCTGTCCCTTGTGGACGCCGACGCTGAGCGCGGCGCGTTCATGTCGCCGATGTTGTTGCGCGCTGGCGCTGATGCCGTGCAGCCGCACGAAGTCGAGGCGTTCGGCCCGGTGTCGACCTTGATGCCCTATGACTCGGTGGACGACGCGGTGACGTTGGCTGCCAGGGGTTCCGGCTCGCTGGTCGGGTCGATCGTCTCCGCGGACACCGACTTCGTGCGCGACGTCGTGATCGGCGTGGCGCCGTGGCACGGCCGTCTACTGGTGCTGGACCGCGAGGACGCGGGCGAGTCGACCGGGCACGGGTCGCCGCTGCCGATGCTCGTGCACGGCGGCCCCGGCCGGGCAGGCGGCGGCGAGGAGATGGGCGGCATGCGCGGCGTGCTGCACCACATGCAGCGCACGGCCGTGCAGGGCAGCCCACGCGCGCTGTCCGCCATCACGAACCGCTGGGTCACCGGAGCGCCGCGCAACCAGGAGTCCGTCCACCCGTTCCGCAAGACGCTCGCCGACCTGCGGCTCGGCGACACGGTGGTGGCCGGCCCGCGCGAGGTGACGCTGGAGGACATCGAGCACTTCGCCTCGTTCACCGGAGACACGTTCTACGCGCACATGGACGAGGAAGCCGCCGCGGCCAACCCGTTCTTCGGCGGGCGGGTCGCGCACGGGTACCTGGTGGTTTCCTTCGCGGCCGGGTTGTTCGTCTCGCCTGAGCCAGGGCCGGTGCTCGCGAACTACGGGCTGGAGAACCTGCGGTTCGTCACGCCCACGTTCCCGGGGGATCAGCTGACGGTGACGTTGACGGTCAAGCAGATCACGCCTCGGGAGGACCAGGAGTACGGCGAGGTCCGGTGGGACGCGGACGTCACGAACCAGAAGGGCGAGTCGGTCGCTCGGTATGACGTGCTGACGCTGGTGGCCAAGAAGTAGTTGTGGTTTGTGGGTGGGCGCCCGAGGTGGGCGCTCACGCGCCGTGCGGTGGTTGGCTTGCGTGGGTTGGCGCTCGTTGGCCGGGCGCTCACGCGCCATGCGGTGGTCG
>NZ_JYJG01000439.1 GCF_000955955.1 Lentzea aerocolonigenes | reverse complement strand
CGACGAAGGAGGGCATGTGCCGGGTCGCCGCAGGCGCGCCCTAAACCGCAAGCCATCGCACGCAACGTGACCAGCCGTCCCTCAAACCATCAGCTCGACCCTCAGCACCCCACCCCGCTGCACGAACGACTCGGGCAACCACGGCAGGGCCTGAAGACGACCGTCCAACCGCACGTCCCGCACATGAATACTCGGAGCCCCCGGAGCAAGAACCGTGATGCCCCGCTGGACGATCCGAGCCTTCGGGAACATCGGACTCGACACGTGCAACTCAGCACTGCTGGGCGTACGCGGGTACAGCCCAAGCGCCGCGAACACATACCAGGCGGACATCGTGCCAAGATCATCGTTACCAGGCAGCCCACCAGGACCAGTGCGGTAAACGAGCCGAGCCATCGCCCGCACGGTCTCCTGAGTCCGCCGAGGCTTCCCGAGCTCGTTGTAGATCCACGGCGTGTGAATGCCAGGCTCATTGGTCGGGTCGTACCGAAGTGCGTCACCACCAGTGGCCCACGACCCATCAGCCCGGTGGAAGAACGCGTCGAGCCGAGCAGCCGCGACATCCTTGCCACCCATGACTTCGGCAAGCCCCTGGACGTCGTGCGGAACCATCCACGTGTAGGTCGCACTGCTCCCCTGCGCAAAGCCGAGGTCGGACGCGGGGTTGAACGGCGTCACCCAACTGCCATCGGCCTTGCGCGCCTGCTGGTAACCGGTGGCGGGGTTGAACGTGTTGCGCCACCAGCCCGCACGCTTCTGCAACTCCTCGCCAGGCTGTCCCAACCTGCGAGCCAGATCGGCGAGCGCCTGGTCCGCCACCGCATCCTCAAGGGTCTCAGCGGCACCGCCCCAGCAGTGGCAGGTGTCCTGAGGGGCGTAGCCGAGCCTGAGGTACTCGGCGAGATTCGGCCGCTGCCCTTCGCACTGGCCGGGACACCCCTTGTCGGACAGTCCGTCCGGATGCGGAACGGTGGCCTGGCGCAGCAGCGAGTCGTACGCGGCCTTGACGTTGAAGTTCCGAGCTCCCATGGCATACATGCCCGCGATGGCCGGAGCGGACGGATCGCCGGTCATCACGTGCGTCGCTCCGTTGACGTGGACCCAGCGGTCCCAGACACCGCCGTTCTGCAACGCCAGGTTCAGCAACGACTGCGCGTAGTCGCCGGCCACCTGCGGTTCGAGGAGAGCCAGGAGCTGGGTGTGGGCACGATAT
>NZ_JYJG01000438.1 GCF_000955955.1 Lentzea aerocolonigenes | reverse complement strand
GCACGATACTGGTCCCAGCCGGAGAAGTTGCCGTACTGCACCCGCTGTCCGGGCGCGAGCCTGCGGACCTTCCGGTCACTGCCGAGATACGTGCCGTCCACGTCGCTGGCCACGTTCGGCTGCAGGAACGCGTGGTAGAGCGCGGTGTAGAAGATCGTGCGCTCATCGGCCGTGCCACCATCGATCTCGACCGCGCGAAGTTGCTTCGCCCAGGCCTTGCGGGCTTGCTGAGCGATGTCGGAAACAGTGGCGCGCTGAGGAATCTCCGCCGCGAGGTTGCGCTTGGCCGCCTCCGCACTGGTGTAGGAGATACCGACGCGAGTCGTCACCTTCGTGTCCGCAAAGGACACATACCCGCCGGAACCCTTGCCCGCACGGTTGTTCCCGGTCAGGTAACCCTCGCCGCCGGATGCAGTGGTGGTGCCCGGCCTGAGCTCGCTGTTGACCCACGTGCCGTACGACGTGATCGGACGATCAAAGCCAGCCGTGAAGTACAAACGGTAGTAGGTCTTCTGGTTGTTCGTGCCACCGTTCGCCCGACGGCCGCAGAACGCGCCGGTCAGCACCGAGCCCGACACCGTGTTGGTCGCCGGGTCGATGGTGATCTCGGCGTCCTCACTGCCGTTGAGCGAGTTGGAGACGCGGAACAGCAACGAGCCCTCGGAAGGAAAGCTGAACTCACCGATGCCCGCGCGAGTGGTCACCGAGAGGTCTGCCCGAGCACCCGACTTCAGGCCCACCCGGTAACGGCCGGACTCGGCGATCTCGTCCGCGTGCGTGAAGTCGCTGGCGTAGACCTGATCTTTGGTGTCCGCGGTCGGCGATGAGGTGATTGCGCCGACGTGCGGCATGATCGGCACATCGCCCGCCGCTCCGGGATGACAACCCGCGCCGTTGACATGGGTGAGGCTGAATCCGCGCACGCGAGTGGCGTCGTAGGCGTACCCGTTGGCAGCGCCGGTGTTCGTCTGGTCGCCACGGGTCGACGTGGGACTCCAGGAGATCATCCCGAACGGCCGCACCGCCCCCGGATACGTGTTCCCGCCACCCGCCGAGCCGATCAGCGGATCGACGAACCGCGTGTCGTCCCTGAGCGCCGCGCTCGCGGGAGTCGCCAACGCGGCGGTCAGGACAGCTACCAGAACTACCGGGAGCGCTCTCACGAACCGGGACAGTAACCGGTCTTCAGTAAACGCAGGGTGGCCGATAACCGTCGATCTTGAGGCCCCGGAACTCCAGGTCGTTCTTCGTCTTGCCGACGAAGACCAGGCCACGGGCGTCGTCGAGCGCATCGGACAACGGGTACGAGGGCTTTCCCAGCTCCGGCAAACTTGTCCACTTGTCAGGGTTGAAGCTGAAGAACTTCGTCACCAGCCTGCCCCGAGTGGACGGGATCCTGGTGACCCATTTGTCGCCACCGCTCCAGTGCGACGCGGGCCGCAGCTGGACGTACAGGTCGTTGGTGGCGCTGTAGGTCATCCAGAAGCCGTGCGACTTGGTCAGATCCGCCTGGGCCTCGAACTTGTTGCCCAGCCAGACGACCATCACGGCCCAGTCGTCAGCGAGAAACTTGATCTTCGCCGTGTAGTCGTGCCGGTTCCGGGGCACGAGGATGCTGCCGGTCGCGGGTTCGGTGGCACCCTCACCACTGGCGATCCACTGCTGCAACCGGTCGATGGACGGGGTCCTGCACTCGGTGCCGTGCGAGGCGTTCGCGGTGGTCGTCGAGCCGAGCGTGAACAGCGCGCACGCGATCACGGCGATGCGGCCGAGCGTCGAATTCAAGCGCATCTCGCGGACCGTACCCGCAATTGGTATGAACCATTTCGTTCACTGTTGACGGGCGTTACCTGGAAGGCGGATTGTGAGGCTGCCTCACCACAGCTCACAGTGGGCATCGTGCTGCCTGCCAGATGGCTTGGATTCATAGGTGTCGTAACGGTTTTCTGCGTCCAACTGACCTCTCCGGCAACCGCTTCGAGCGACTGCCCGACGTCCGTCGACGACCAGTTCGCCTCCGTCTCAAAACTCCGCGAGCTGAACGCGACCGTCGCCGGATTCGGCGTCCGTTCCACCGGGAGCCCGGCCCACGACCGGCTGATCTCCTGGCTGGAGCGCCGCGTCGCCCACCTGCCCGGCATGTCCGTGCGCTCCGAACACATCCCGATCCAGCGCTGGCAACCCGGCCCCGGGCTGCTCCTGTCCGGCGGCGCGGTTCCGGTGGCGTCCGCGATCCCCTACTCCGCTCCAGGTCTGCGTTCCGGCGAACTGATCCACCTGCCGCCCGGCACCCCGATCACCGCCGCCAACGCACGCGGCAAGGTCGTGCTGCGCGACTTCCCGCCCGTCGACCGCGGCTACCTCGCCGAACCTCTGCTCGACCGCGACATGATCGACGCGGGCACCGCCGGTGCGGCGGGCGTCGTGGTCGCCTTCCCGTTCCCCCACGACCAGGTCCGCGGCTACTGGGATCCGCACACAGGCACCCACTACCGCGTGCCGGGCGTGTTCATCGGCTCCGATGCCGCCTCAAAGCTCCAGGTCGGCACCCGCACGACCATCGGCGTGCTCGCGGCCCGGCTGCCCGCAGTGACGCGCACGCTCATCGCCACCCTGCCCGGCCGGAGTACTGAACGCATCGTCCTCGACACCAACACCGACGGCGTCGGCTGGGTCCAGGAGAACGGCACCGTCGGCCTGCTGGCTCTCGCCGAGCACTTCGCCCGGCTGCCGTTGCGCTGCCGCCCGCGCACCCTGGAGTTCGACTTCGCGACCGCCCACCTGCACCGTTCGTCGGAGGGCAGCGAGTTCCGCGCTCGTGCGCTCGACGCCGACTACGACACGGGCTCCGTGGCGTTCGCGTTCGTCGTGGAGCACCTCGGCACCCGCGAGTTCCTGCCCAGCAACGGGTCTCTGCAACCAACGGGCGCGGCCGAGCCGTCCGGCTGGTTCGCGGGCAGTCCCGCGCTCGCCCGGGCAGCCTCGGTGGCACTGGCCGGTCGCTCGGTCGATCGCACCTTCGTCCTACCCGGCAGCGACGTCCCGGTGCCGGATCGCGCGCCGCCGCAGTGCTCGTTCGGCGGCATCGGCACCCACTTCCACTCGCACCTGGTGCCGACGACGGCGATGATCTCCGGCCCGTGGACGCTCTGGGCTCCGTCGTTCGGCGCCGAAGCCGTTGACCACGAACGGATGCGGCGCCAGCTCCTGGCCGCGGGCGACGCGATCATGGCACTCGCACCGGTTCCGCGAGACCAGATCGCCGGGCCGTACCTCGATCTTCGCCGAGCCCGCGCCTCAGGTGCGCCCACCTGTTCCCACGAACTACCGCCCGCTCGGGCGCCGCGATAGGAACAGGCCCGCTCCCGGGGATCGAGAGCGGGCCTGCGTTTTACGCCGGCGCGTAGCCGGTCGGCCGGGCGGTGAAGGTGCCGCGGCCCTGCGTCCGGCTGCGCAACCGCGTCACGTAACCGAACATCTCGGCCAGTGGCACCGAAGCCGTCACCACGGTCTCACCACTCCTGGCTTCCGAACCGAGGATCCGGCCCCGCCGCGCACCCAGATCACCGAGCACGCCACCGATGTACTCCTCTGGCACGGTGACCGTGACCTCGGCGATCGGTTCGAGCAACGTCATCGCGCCCGCCTTCAGGGCCTCGCGGAGACCCATCCGGCCGGCCGTGCGGAACGCCATCTCCGACGAGTCCTTGACGTGCGTGGAACCGTCGGTGAGCGTCACGCGCAGCCCGGTCACCGGGTGCCCGAGCGGTCCTTCTGCCAGCGCGTCACGACAGCCCTGCTCGACCGCGCGCACGAACTCCTGCGGCACCCGCCCACCGGTGACCGCCGAGCGGAACTCGAACCCGGTCTCCAGCGGCTCGGTGTCGATCACGACGTGCGCGAACTGCCCAGCACCTCCGTCCTGCTTCACGTGCCGGTACACGAATCCCTTGACACCTGACGCCAGCGTCTCGCGATAAGCCACCCGCGGACGGCCCATCGTGATCTCGATGCGGTGGCTCGTGCGTGCCTTCTCCACCGCGACCTCGAGGTGCAGCTCACCCAGTCCCGACAACACGGTCTGACCCGTCTCGGAGTCCGTCCTCACATGCAACGAGGGGTCTTCGTCCATGAGGTGTGCCAACGCCTCGGCCAGTCGCCCGTTGTCGGCGGAAGCACGAGCTTCAACCGACACTGAAACCACTGGCTCCGCCGAAACCGGAGGTTCGAGCAACAGCGGAGCCGTTGGCGCGCAAAGGGTCGTGCCCGTACGCGCCGACTTGAGCCCTACCAACGCCACGATGTCCCCCGCGACCGCGAAATCGACCGGCGTGTGCCGATCAGCCTGCACCCGCAGGATCCGCCCGATGCGCTCGGTCCGGCCGCCCACCAACACGGACTCTCCCTTGTGGAGCGTGCCCGAGTACACGCGGACGTACGTCAACCGCCCGGTGGCGGTGGCGTTCACCTTGAACACCAAGGCCGCGAACGGCGCGTCCGGATCCGCCGGCCGCTCCTCGCCGTCGACGCCCCGCACCGGCGGAACGTCCACAGGGGACGGCAGGTAGGCGATCACCGCGTCCAGCAACGGTTCGATGCCCCGGTTCCGGTACGCCGAGCCGCACAGCACCACGGTTCCAGCCCCTTGACGGGTCAGCTCTCGCAGCGCCTTGCGCAACGTCTCCTCCGACAAACCTCCCTCGAAGAACTCCTCCAACGCGTCGGGATGCAGTTCCGCGACCGCCTCTTCCAGCCGGCGGCGCCGCCGTTGTGCCTCTGCCAGCAGCGTTTCCGGCACAGGCCCCTCGACCAACGCCGGATCCCAGGTCAGCGCCCGCATCGTCACCAGATCGACGACACCGACGAACCCGTCCTCCACGCCGATCGGCATCTGCACGACGAGCGGAACTGTGTGCAAACGCGTTCGGATCGAGGTGACGGCCTGGTCGAGATCCGCACCCGCCCGATCGAGCTTGTTGACGAACGCGATCCGCGGCACGCCATGACGATCCGCCTGCCTCCACACGGATTCACTCTGCGGCTCGACACCGGCCACGCCGTCGAACACCGCGACAGCCCCGTCCAGCACGCGCAGAGACCGTTCGACCTCGTCGGAGAAGTCGACGTGCCCAGGCGTGTCGATGAGGTTGATGCGATGCCCGTCCCACGTGCAGCTGACGGCCGCGGCGAAGATCGTGATGCCGCGATCGCGCTCCTGCGGGTCGAAGTCGGTGACGGTGGTGCCGTCGTGCACCTCGCCGCGCTTGTAGGTGGTGCCCGTGGCGAACAGGACGCGTTCGGTGAGCGTGGTCTTGCCCGCGTCGACGTGGGCGAGGATGCCGAGGTTGCGGACAGCGTTCAACGTGGTCGTGCGCATGGCTCAGTGCCTTCTCAGTGCGTGAAGGGAACTACGAGGTCAGCGCGATGAGCCGACGAACGACAAGGCGTTCGTCAGACACTCCGGCGCCCGGCGCGCAGCAGGCGACCGGGGTGCGAGGACACGAGGATCACGTCGAAACGGGACGGGAGGACAACAGCGGCGGTACGCACGGCCGGTCCCCTCTCGTCTCGGTGATGATGATCGTGGAGTGTAGACACAAGAACACTCGCACGACAGCGGTTTTAGCGACTCAGGAGCGCCTGCGTCTTGCCCGCAACTGTTCTAACAACGGGCCACAGCTCGTTGTTCCGCCAGTTCGCGACGCCGGCGGTTTCGATGGTGTCGAGGAGTTCGCGCAGCTCGTGGACCGCGTCCACCTCCTGCTGATCGCGGAAGAGCACGCCGAGCTCGAATGACATCTCCGGATCCATCACCTTCCTGATCGCGTACTCGCTCTCACCGGCCATCAGCCACCGCACGCAGTGGAAGAGCTCCACGCGTTTCCCGGGTTTGTCCACTCCGGCCTGGACGGTCGCGTCCAAGCTCCAGAAGGCGACCAGCTTCTGCGCGTGTTCCTCGGACTCCCACTGCCGCAGGGACTCGAAGTCCCGCCACGCCCTGGTCAGCTCCCGGTGCACCGCGGGCTGGTACACGCCGCGCACCCGGAAGTTCGCGAGGTGGACCCTCGGCACGACCAGCCGCACGAAGCGCCCGTGCCCACGCCCGCGATGCCGTCCGACCACGAGGAGACTCTCCGTGCCGTCCCACTGCGGCGGCAGCACCCACACCTTCGTGCCCGGCGAGAAGTGCTTCAACCCGTCCGCGGCCACGTTCGCGACCACGCACCACACCAGCAGTTCGTCCACCGTCACAGTCTGACCAGGAACACCGCTGTGACGCTCGCCGTTTTACGAGCATGCGTCTTCGTCTGCTCGGTGACTCCATCGCCGCGGGCGTCGGCAGCACCAGTCGCGAGGACACTCTCGGCCCACTGCTCGCCGCACGCCTCCGCGCGGCAGGACACCACGTCGACCTCCAGGTCCACGCCGTGCCCGGCGCCCGTTCAGCCGATCTGAAAGCCCAGGTGAGGGCAGCAATCGCAGGTGGCGTGGACCTCGCCGTGATCGTGATCGGCGCGAACGACCTGACCAGGTTCGTGCCCGCGCACGTCGGTGCTCAGCAGCTGCACGACGCCGTCGCGGACCTGCGCGGAGCGGGCGCCGCAGTCGTCGTGAGCACAGCACCCGACCTGAGCGTCGTCGCACACGTGCCGCCGGCGTTGCGTGACGTCGTGTCCGCGGTGAGCCGCGACTACGCCAAGGCTCAGCTGCAGGCCGTCATCCGCGCAGGTGGCGTGGTCGCGCACGTCGAACGCGCCGTGACATCGAAGTTCGCCGCGGACCCGTCGCTGTTCGCCGCCGACCGCTTCCACCCTTCCAGCGCCGGCTACCGCGTCATCGCCGAGGCACTCGCACCCGCCGTCGAAGCGGTTCTCCAGGCCTGAGCGGTTGCGATCACGGCCTGAGCGAGGCGCTCCCACCCCGCAGCCCGACACAGTCCGCACAACCCCAGCAATTGCGATCACAGCCTGAGCGTCGTACTGTCCGCACTAAGTTCAAGCATTGAACGAATGAGGTGGATGATGAGCACGCCCACTCCTGCGGACAAGTTCTCCTTCGGTCTGTGGACCGTGGGCTGGCAGGGCCGCGACCCGTTCGGCGAGGCCACCCGGCCCGAGTTGGACGTCGTCGAAGCAGTTCGACGACTGGCCGAGCTGGGCGCGTACGGGTTGTCGTTCCACGACGACGACCTGTTCGGGTTCGCGGCGACCGAGCGCGAGAAGCAGATCGGCAGGCTTCAGGGTGCGCTCGAGGAAACCGGGCTCGTCATCCCGATGGTCACGACGAACCTGTTCAGCCACCCCGTGTTCAAGGACGGCGGCTTCACCAGCAACGACCGCGGTGTGCGGCGGTTCGCGCTGAAGAAGGTGCTGCGCAACATCGAGCTGGCGGCCGAGCTTGGCGCGCAGACGTACGTGCTGTGGGGCGGGCGCGAAGGGGCGGAGTACGACACGGCCAAGGACGTGCGGGCCGCGCTCGACCGGTACCGCGAGGCCATGAACCTGCTGACCCAGTTCGTCACGGACCGCGGCTACGACCTGCGGTTCGCGATCGAGCCTAAGCCGAACGAGCCGCGCGGCGACATCCTGCTGCCGACCGTCGGACACGCGCTCGCGTTCATCACGACGCTCGACAAGCCTGAGCTGGTCGGCCTCAACCCCGAGGTCGGGCACGAGCAGATGGCCGGACTCAACTTCGTGCACGGCATCGCGCAGGCGTTGTGGCACGACAAGCTCTTCCACATCGACCTCAACGGCCAGCGCAGCATCAAGTACGACCAGGACCTGGTGTTCGGGCACGGCGACCTGATGAACGCGTTCGCGCTGGTCGACCTGCTGGAAGGCGCCGGTTACGACGGGCCGCGACACTTCGACTACAAGCCGTCGCGCACCGAGGACATCACGGGTGTCTGGGACTCGGCCAAGGCCAACATGCGCACGTACCTGCTGCTCAAGGAACGCGCGGCAGCCTTCCGCGCCGACCCCGAGGTGCAGGAGGCGCTCGCGACGGCTGGTGTCGCCGAGCTGAGCCAGCCGACGCTCAACACCGGGGAGTCCTACGACGACCTGCTGAAGGACGACGGCTTCGACCCGGACGCGGCCGGCGAGCGCGGGTACGGGTTCGTGCGGCTCATGTATAAGAGACAGGGCTCAACCAGCTCGCGCTCGAGCACCTCGCCGGAGCGCGCTGACATGACGCTCGTCGCGGGCGTCGACTCCTCGACGCAGTCGTGCAAGGTCGTGGTGCGCGACGCGGAGACCGGCAGGCTCGTCCGGGAGGGCCGCGCGGCCCACCCGGACGGCACCGAGATCCACCCGTCGCACTGGTGGACCGCGCTGCAGACCGCCATCGAGCAGGCCGGTGGGCTCGACGACGTCGCCGCGGTGAGCGTCGCCGGCCAGCAGCACGGCATGGTGTGCCTCGACGAGGACGGCAACGTCGTGCGAGACGCGTTGCTGTGGAACGACACCAGGTCCGCGGCGGCCGCCGCGGACCTCACCGCCGAGCTGGGTGCCGAGCAGTGGGCGCAGCGGATCGGACTGGTGCCGGTCGCGTCGTTCACGATCACCAAGCTGCGCTGGCTCGCCCAGCACGAACCGGCCAACGCCAAGCGCACCGCCGCCGTCTGCCTGCCGCACGACTGGCTGACGTGGCGGCTGAGCGGCTCTCAGGACCTGGCCGACCTGGTCACCGACCGCTCGGACGCGTCCGGCACGGGCTACTTCGACTCGGTCGCGAACGAGTACGTCCCTGACCTGCTCGAACGTGCCTTGGGCCGCGCCGACGTCGTGTTGCCGCGCGTGCTCGGACCCACCGAGTCGATCGACGGCATCGGGCCGGGTGCGGGCGACAACGCGGCGGCCATCCTCGGTGTCGGCGCGGGCACGGAAGTGCTGGTGTCACTCGGAACGTCCGGTGTCGTCACCGCTGTCAGCGACGTGCGGGCGGCGGACGCCTCCGGCATCGTCGCGGGGTTCGCCGACGCCACCGGCCGCTACCTGCCGCTGGCGTGCACGCTCAACGCCGCCCGCGTGCTGGACGCGACCGCCCGCATGCTGGGCGTCGATCTCGCCACGCTGAGCGACCTCGCGCTGTCCGCACCGGCCGGCGCGGAAGGCCTCGTGCTGGTGCCGTACCTCGAAGGCGAACGAACCCCCAACCTGCCTGACGCGACGGGTGCGCTCCACGGCCTGACGCTCACCAACGCCACGCCCGCCAACATCGCCCGCGCGGCAGTCGAAGGCATGCTCTGCGGACTCGCCGTGGGCCTCGACGCACTCGCTGACCAGGGCGCGGACGTCACGGGCGTGCGGCTCGTGGGTGGCGCGGCCGTCTCTCCTGCGGTGCGGGAAATCGCGCCGACGGTGTTCGGCGTCCCCGTGACAGTGCCTGCGCCTGGTGAGTACGTGGCTGACGGTGCGGCTCGTCAGGCGGCGTGGACACTCACGGGCGGGACGACGCCGCCCGAGTGGACCGGTTCGGAGAGCAAACGGTACGAGGCAGCCGAGGTTCCGGACATCCGTGCGCGATATGGCGACGCGGCGCAGAAGTATCTGAGCCGGTGACCGCCGGAGACCGTGCGCGGTGTGCCTCGGCCGCACCGCGATACTCGACCCGATGACCACCGTCGACCACCTGCGTCAGGTTCGCCTCGGCAACCTGCGCACGGTGCTGCTCGCCCTCGTCGACAAGCCGGGCTCGCGGGCGGACCTCGCCGCCCGCACCGGCTTGACCAAGGCGACGCTCTCGAACCTCACCGAACCGTTGCTGGCCAACGGAATCCTCATCGAGGACGCCGCCACGCTCGCCGGCATGGGCAGGCCCTCCAAACCGTTGCGCTTCCACCCCGGCGGCCCGGTCGCGGTCGGCGCGGAGATCAACGTCAGCCACCTCGCCGTCGAAACCATCGGCCTCGACGGCGAGACCATCTGCCGCCGCCTCGTGCCCACCGACATCCGGAACTCGGGCCTGAACGAGGTCCTCGACCGGCTCGCCACGCTGGTCCGCGAGATCACACCGCCGCGCCCGGTGCTCGGCGTCGGCCTCGCGGTGCCGGGCGTGGTGCACGACGGCGTGCTCGTGCGGGCCCCCAACCTGCCGAAACTCGTCGGTGAACCACTGGCCGACGGCCTCGCCCGCCGCCTCGACCTCGACGTCGAGCTGGACAACGAGGCCAACCTCGCCGCGCTCGCCCACCTCTGGCCACGGCACCTCGCGGGCGAGGACTTCGTGCACGTCTCGGCCGATGTCGGCATCGGCGCGGGCGTGGTGCTGGGCGGCGAGGTCTACCGCGGCGCCAGCGGTTTCGCCGGCGAACTGGGGCACGTCGTGATCGAACGCAACGGCGTCCGCTGCACTTGCGGCAGCCGAGGATGCGTCGAGCGCTACGCAGGCCTCGACGTCATCCTGAAGGAAGCCGGCCGCCGACGCCTCGACTCCCTCGCCAAAGCGCTCGGAGCAGGCGATCCCAAGGCCCTCAGGGCAGTCCAGGCCGCCGGTGAAGCGCTCGGCGTCGGCCTGGCCACCCTGATGAACCTCTTCGACGTGCCGACGGTCGTGCTCGGAGGCAGCTATGCCGTGCTGCACGAGCACCTCAGTGCCGCGGTCCAGTCCGAAATGGACACCAGGGTGCTCGCGGGCGGCGAACGGCACACCCGGCTCGTCGCGTCACCCCTGGGCGAGTTCGCGGTGGTGCGCGGCGCCGCCGGGCTCATCACTCGGCGCGCGGTGCAGCAGCCCGAGCGCCTCTTCGCATAACCACGCCACCCAGCGCGGCGGCGACCACACCCACCACCAGCGAGACGTACCCGCCGACGATGCCGTAGCCAGTGCCCGGGCCGCCCTTGGCCATCAGCACGACGAACGCGCCGATCGCCACCCCGACGACGCCACACGCCAGCGCCACCACACCGCTCCGACGCCGAGTGAGCGCCAACAGGCCGTGCACGACACCGACGAGCCCGAGGGCAGCTCCGACGAGGGACCAGGCGCGCCCCGCCGTCAACCCGTACACGACATCTGCGGCAACCATGGAAGTAGACATGGCATGAGGATGTCCGCCGCACCCCTCGACGTCGTCGTGTGAGCGCAGACACCAGCTGACCCGTCCTACTACGGGCGCAGTACTCGCAATCTGCTGCGCCCGCACGATCTACCAGCGCGAACGCCGGGTTAAGGTGCACCGATGAGCAAGCGCTGGCTGGACTGGGTGATCGCCGCCGGGGTGGCGGCGAGCCTGGTCGTGGCCGGACACGGAGCTTCCACGCCGGGTTACGTGCTCCTGGCTGCGAGCGGACTCGCGTTGGCGGCCAGAAGGCGAGCCCCGATCGCCGTCCTCGCCACCACCGGACTCACCGCGCTGGGCTACCAGGCGCTCGGCGTCGACGTCCCGGTGATCGCTTTCCTGTTCGCCGTGTACTCGACCATGCGGGCGGGCCACCGCGTCGTCACGGTCGCCGGATCCGTGCTGATGCTCGCCGCACTCCCCCTCGCCGCCCTCATCTCGCCGCGCGACCTGACCACCTACGAGGCGTTCGCGCAGACCCGTGACGTCCTCCAGATCGCGTGGCTCATCGCGGCCGCAGCCGCGGGCGAAGCGCTTCGACAAGCCGAAGGGCGCGCCGACGAGGCTGAGCGAACGCGCGAGGAGACCGCGCTGAGGCGCGCCAACGAGGAACGCCTGCACATCGCCCGAGAACTCCACGACTCCCTCACCCACCAGATCTCGGTGATCAAGCTGCAGGCCGAGGTCGCCGTCCACCTGGCCCAGAAGCGCGGTGAAGAGGTGCCCGAACCGCTGCTGGCGATCCGCGACGCCGGACGAGAAGCCGCCAGAGAGCTCCGAGCGACCCTCGAAGCGCTTCGAGATGACGACAAGAACCCACCGCACGGCATCGACGACGTCCCAGACCTCGTCCAGCGGGCCAGATCCACCGGCTTGGACGCTCAGCTGACCATCGAAGGCGAGCGCAACGACGTCCCGGCCGCCGTCGAACGGACCGCGTACCGGATCGTGCAGGAGTCGCTGACCAACATCGCCCGCCACGCCGGCGCCGCGACAGCCGACATCCGCATCGGCTACCGGCCGGACGCGCTGGTCGTCCGAGTCGACGACGACGGCAAGGCAAACCTGGGCACCGCAACGAATCCGGGGGTCGGACTGCTGGGCATGCGGGAACGCGTCACAGCTCTCGGCGGCACGCTCACCGCCGCACCACGCACCGAGGGCGGCTTCTCGGTCCAGGCCGAACTCCCGGTGGCGCAGCCGTGATCCGCGTCCTGCTGGTCGACGACCAGCCGCTCATCCGCAGCGGCTTCAGAGCCCTGCTCGACGCCGAGGACGACATCGAGGTCGTCGCCGAAGCCGCGGACGGCTTGCAGGGACTGCGACTCGCCCAGCGGCACCGGCCGGACATCGCCCTGGTCGACATCCAGATGCCCACCCTGGACGGCATCGAGGCGACCCGGCGCATCGCCGCCGAACCGGACCTCGCGGACACCCACGTCGTGATCCTGACCAACTACGGCCTGGACGAGTACGTGTTCAACGCTCTCAAAGCAGGCGCGGCCGGGTTTCTCGTCAAGGACATCCAGCCGGAGGACTTCCTGCACGCCGTACGAGTGGCCGCACGAGGTGACGCGCTGCTCGCCCCGTCGATCACCCGCAAGCTCATCGACCGGTTCGTCAGCCGTCCGCTGCACCCGGACGGCGACCTCCCGCAGCTCACCAACCGCGAGCGCGAAGCCGTCGTCCTGGTCGCACAAGGCCTGTCGAACGAGGAGATCGCCACCCGCATGGTGATCAGCCCGCTCACCGCCAAGACCCACGTCAACCGCGCCATGACGAAGCTGCACGCCCGCGACCGCGCCCAGCTCGTGGTGATCGCCTACGAGACCGGCTTGGTCGTCCCGCACAGCTCCTGACCATCGCCACGCAGGTAGGTGGCCCGTTCCGCCGTGGTCAGGTCGCGGCCGGTCTCCGCGCAGATCCGCCGCTCGGCGTCCGAAGTGGACAGCGACCACCGGATGATCCGCGCGTCGTTCGCACCGGACAGCAGCTCGTCGTCGCCGCTGAACGCGACCGCCTGCACCGGTCCGGTGTGCCCCGAAAGCGTTGTGCCGGTACGGGTGCCGAGGTTCCACACGATCACCGAGTGGTCCTCTCCCCCGGACGCGAGCGAACGCCCGTCAGAACTGAAGGCGAGCGTCACGACAGGTGCCGAATGCCCGGTCAGCGTGAGCAGCTCGGCACCCGACGCGACCTCCCAGATCTTGATCGTCCGATTCGCGCCCGCCGTGGCGAACCTCTTGCCGTCCTGGCTGACCGCCACGTCGCGGACATCACCCTGACCGGTGCTGACGCGTCGTTCCAGCTTGTCCGCGGCGACGTCCCACAGCATCGCGCCGCCCGCCGGATCGGTCGAGATCAGCAGCCTGCCGTCCGGGGTGAACTCCAGAGCGCTCGCGATGTACGGGCCGCCGGAGAACCTGCCCTGCTGGAAGTCCGGCAGGCTCCAGCGGAACCGGCCGAGCGACGCCGTGACGATCCCGCGACCGTCGGGCTGGAAGGCGAGGTCGGTCGAGGCGCCCAAACCGCTGTAGGAGAACTCCTTCAGCCGAACGTGGCGGCCGTGGTCCCAGACCGTGATGGTGTGGTTGCGCGTGACCGAGGCGATCGACGAGCCGTCCGGACTGAACCGCGCCGCCTCCACGCGGTCCGGATGACCGTCCAAAGTGGCCACTGCGGTGCCGTCTCGCTGCCACAACCGCACAGTGCCGTCGTCGCCTGCGGAAACGACCTCGTCGTGGCGCACGTCGAGGTCGTTGATGCCGCCGTCGTGCCCGGTGAACGGCGGCACGGCGTTCTCGCGCACCGCCACCACCCGGCCGAACCCGGCTGACACCAGCAGGTTCCCGTCACGGCCGAGCGCGAGCGCCCTGGACTCGGTGCGGCCGCGATCGCGGTAGGTGGTGATCGGACGGCCGGTGCGGATGTCCCAGATCGTGATCAGGCCGTCCTCGTCCGACACCGCCATGCGATCACCGACCGGCGCGGACGCCTCCCACGCGTACGGACCCTGCTTCGGCAGCTCGGACCTCAGGTTGCCGGCCAGGTCCCAGAACTTCACGCCGTTGCGCAGCGTGGCCGTGACGACGGTGGAAGGGCCGTCGAAATAGACGTTGTTGACCTCCAGCGACGGGATCTCGCCGACCCTGTTGCCCGATGCCACGTCCCAGACCAGCGGGTCGTCCTTGCCGTTCGCGGTGGCGAGCAGCGAGCCGTCCTCGTTGAACGCCAACGAGTTCACCTCGTGCGCATGTCCTCTGAAGGTCCGCCGGGTCTTGGCCACGACATCCCACACCTCGACATCGCCGTTCGACACCCCGACCGCGACCATCGTCCCGGCGGGGTGAAACGCGAGCCCGGTGGTGAGCACGTCGAACCGTTTCGAGAAGACAGGTTTGCCGGTCGTCCTGTCCCAGACCACGACATCGCCGGGACTGCCGGCCAGCGTCGGCATGGTGGCGCTGGAGGCGATGAACCTGTCGTCCGCGCTGAACTCGGCCTGCCGCGCATATCCGCCTTCGGTGAGCGCGTTGTGGTCGGACAGCACGACTTTCCGTTCGCGGGTCTGGAGATCCCACAACGTGACCAGCCCGTCCCGGTCCGCGGTCGCGATCACGTCACCCTTGTGCGACACGCTCACGTCCAGCACGGGCGGGCCGTCCGCGTTGAGCTCGACCCGGCGGCGAGGCGCGGACGCGGTGCTCAGCAACGCGCCTCGCGTGTCGTCGTCGGCATGCAACCGGAACGCCGCGATGGCCAGCAGTCCGGCCAGGTCGGGAGCGGTGTCGACGAGGCTGCGGGCGCTCAGGGCGAGCTGATGCGCCTGGTCGGTCCGTTGCCGCAGCTGGGCTTCCGCCGTCTGCCACCACGCGACGCCACCGCCACCCGCGGCGAGCAGGAGCAGCACGCCCATGATCGAGACCAGCCTGGTCAGCAGCCGGTTCCGCCGCCTCACACCGACCTGTTCGGCTTCTTCGCCCTGCAGACTGGCCTTGACGAACTCCTCCTCGGCCGCGTTCAGCTCGCCGGGATGTTCCTGGGCCCAGGCCGACGCGGCGATCAGCTGCGCGCCCCGGTAGAGCGCGCCGGCGTCGCGGTCCAGCTCGGTCCACGTGTGGGCGGCGGCGGTGAGCCTGCGGTGGACCAGCAGCGTCGAGCGGTCGTCCGAGAGCCAGCGCTGCAGCCGCGGCCACGCCCGGATCAGGGCTTCGTGAGCGATCTCGACGGTGTCCTCGTCGAGCACGACCAACCGGTCCGCGACGAGCCGTGCCAGCACCCTGTCGATGATCTTCGGCGCGGCGATGCCGGTGAGTTCGCCGCGGTGGATCGGTCTGCGCGTGTCCTCGGTGCCGTCCCCGAACGCCGTGAGCCGCACCAGGATCCGCCGCATCGCCAGTTGTTCGGCGTCTTTCAGCTCGTCATGGGCACGTTCGGCGGTCTGGGCGATCGCGCCCCGGACACCGCCTCCGGCGCGGTACGCGGCGAGGGTCAGCTCGCCGTGTGAACGCTGCCAGGTCTCGACGAGCGCGTGGGACAGCAACGGCAGCGCGCCCGGTTCGGCGTCCACGTCGGCCAGCACCGTGGCCAGGAGGTCTGCGGCGACCGACAGGCCGCTCATCGCGGCCGGTCGCAGCACGATGTCCCGCAGATCCGCGGTCGACGGCGGCCCGACCAGCACGGTCGCCTCGTCCGCGAGCGCTTCGACCAGACTCGGGTGCTGCGTGACGTGCGCCAGGAAGTCGGCCCTGATGCCGAGCACGACCCTCGTACGGCGATGCGGTCCCTGAGCCGCGTCCAGCAGCACCCTGATGAACTGTGAGCGCTCACTTTCGTCGGTGCACAAGGTGAACAGCTCTTCCAGCTGGTCCACCACGAGCAGCAGGCGCACGTCGTCCGGCCCGTTCGACAGCTGGTTGCGCACCTCGATGTCGAACGCGGCCGGGTCGGCGGCGAGATCGAGCCGTTTGCCGAGTGCGTTGCCCAGCGCTTCGAGCGGCCGTGCGGTCGGCGTGATCACGATCGGCCGCCAGGTCTCGCCGAGCCCGCCGACCACACCGGCCCGCAGCAACGACGACTTGCCGCTGCCAGACGCCCCGAACACGCCGACCACCGGATAGCGGTCGATCCGGCGCGTGACCAGCTCGATCAGGTGGTCGCGGCCGAAGAACCACGGGTGGTGCTCCGGCTGGTACGCCATCAGGCCGCGGTACGGGCAGTCGGTGCGGATGATCTTCGCGGGTGCCGGCTCGGCGAGCGGCCGGCCTTGCAGCATCGTCTCGTGCAACCCGCGCAGCTCGGGGCCGGGTTCGATGCCGAGGTCGTCGACGAGCCGTTCACGCGTCCGTCGAAACGCTTCAAGCGCCTCGGCCTGTCTGTTTGCGCCGTACAAGGCCGTCATGAGCTTGGCGTGCAACGGTTCGCGGTAGGGGTTCTGACCAGCCAGCTCGTGCAGCTCGCCGACGATCTCGGCGTGCCGGCCCAGCGCCAGCTCAGCCGTGAAGCGTGCCTCCGCGGCTCTCAGCCGTGCCTCGTCCAGCCGCGCGGCGAACCGGTCGGGCAGATCCGGGAAGGCCGGTCCACGCCACTTGCCCAGCGCCTCGGTGAGCAGGTCCACCGCCTTCGCGGGGTTGCCGTCCGCGAGCGCCTGTTCGCCGTCGTCCAGGAGCTGGTCGAAACGGTTCGCGTCCAGCTCGCCCGGTTGCACGGCGATCTCGTACCCGGAGGGCTTGCGGTCGATCCGGCCGCCGAGCGCCCGCCGCAGCTGGTAGACGTACAGCCGGACGTTCTCCTGCGCCGAGGCCGGCGGCACCTCCCACAGCGCCTCGATCAACCGCTGCGGTGACACCGGAGTGTTCGCGTGCCGGAGCAACATCGCCAGCAGGATCCGCTGCTTCGCCGACCGCAGCGAGACCTCTCCGCCGTCGTTGTGCACGACCAGCGGACCGAGCACCCGGAACTCCACGCACACCCCCCACGAGTAGGGCGAACGTTAACAACGACCAGGCGTTATACGCAGCCGATACGGAGAAATACGCCTCTGCTCCCAGCGTTCCGGGATGTGCGGACCATCCACGTCGCGCTGTCGTTGCACAGCGCCCTGCTCGCGAACAAGATCACGTCACGCCTCGCCGCCGTGCCGTGGGCTGCCCCAGGCGCTCCCGCCGATGTGACCGTCACCGACGCCGCAGATGCGATCGTCACTGCAGCGCGCGGACCGCGGACCGTCGCGGTCCTCCGGTCTCCGGATGCCGTAGAAGGCTTGGTGCAGGCCGGCGTCACGGGCCTGGTCCTCGCCGACGACCCCCTCGACGACATCGTGCGGGCGATCCACGACGTCCACGCGTTCGGCGGCTGGGTCTCCCCGCGCCTGGTGTCGTCCCTGCTGCCGCCGCCTCCGCCCGCGTCGCTGACCCTGCGCGAACGCGAAACGCTTCGACTGCTGGCCGAGGGGTCGGAGAACGCCGAGATCGCCGCCGCCATGTTCATCACCGTCAGCGCGGTGAAGTTCCACGTCTCGAACCTGCTGCGCAAGTTCGGCTGCCGCGACCGCACACAACTGGTCTCGCGACTAGGGCGCCCGGTACCGCTCGCTTCCTAGCGTGCGTCGCATGAGAATCCTCGTCGCGGGACTGATCGCCTTCGGTGTCCTGATAGGACTCGTCAGCCCAGCTCAAGCCGCGTTGCCCTCCTGGCCGAACGTCAAGATCGGCGCCAACGGACCGATCGTGCTGAGCGCCCAGCACCTGCTGCGCCACCGCGGCTACAACATCGCGGCCGACGGCGACTTCGGCTCGGGCACCCAAGCCGCGGTCAAGCAGTTCCAGAGCGCCAACGGACTGTCCTCCGACGGCGAGATCGGCCCGAACACCTGGCCGAAGCTCGTCGTCAGCGTGCAGCGCGGCAACAACAGCGAGGCCGTCCGCGCGGCCCAGGTCCAGCTCAACCGCTACGGCTACGGCCTGTCCGTCGACGGCGACTTCGGCGGCGGCACGTACAACGCGGCCGTCGCGTTCCAGAGCTCGCACGGCCTGTCCGCCGACGGCGAGGTCGGGCCGAACACCTGGCAGGCCCTGGTCGGCGGCACGCCGTCGTCCGGCGGAGGCTCCTACAGCCTGCCGCTCGCCCGCAGCGCCCTGCCGCGCAGCGAGTACGACGACCCGCACCACGACTACCCCGCCATCGACCTGCCGGTGAGCTACGTCCCGGCGTACGCGATGGTCAGCGGCACCGCCTACCGCCTCAGCGAGCCCAACGGCTGCGGCAACGGCCTGCGCATCGTCAAGAGCGGCGTCGACTACCTCTACTGCCACCTGTCCGCGTACTCCGTCGCGAACGGCGCCGCGGTGCGGGCAGGCGATCGTGTCGCCACCACGGGCAACACCGGCAACTCGACCGGCCCGCACCTGCACATCGCGATCAAGATCAGCGGTACGTCCTACTGCCCGCAGAACTTCCTGCTCGCGATCTACGACGGCCGCACCCCACCGGCACCGTCCTCACTGCCCAGGACCGGTTGCTTCTACTGACCCGGGATCTCCACCGGCCCCGCAGGTGTGCACTTGACCTGCGGGGCACCCGGCTCCGAGCCAGGAACGGGTGCTCTCGTACGCCGCGGAGATGAGCCTGCGCGACTGGCTGAAGTCACCGGGTGACACCTCCAGCGGGCACAACGCGGGCACCACCCTCACCCAGTCCCGATAGCGCTCGGCATCAAGGGTGAGCCGATGGTTCACCAGCAGTGTCAACGCCTGCAGCGCCACCCCCAACGCGCTGCGCGGCGGTGAGGTCAAAGCGCACGCGTAGCCCGTCGGCAGCACCCACACCTCGTCCGCACCGAGGTCCACAGCGTGCGAGACCGGCGTGTTGTTCACCGCGCCACCGTCGATCAGGTAGCGCTCATCCAGCAGCACCGGCGGGAACACGCCGGGGATCGCCGTGCTCGCCAGCACCGCGTCGACCGCGCGCCCACTGGACAACAGCACCTCGGCCCCCGACAACACATCGGTCGCACCGACGTGGGCAGGCAAAGCGGTCCGTTCCAGAGTCAAGTCGCCCAACGACCGTTCCAGCAAACGGCGCAAGGACGAGTCCGGCACCAGATGGTCGCGAAAGCCGAACAACCCCAGCAAGCCCCGCACCGGGCGCAGCGGGCAGACGTCGGTGCGCGACAACGAGATCCACCGCGAGGCCAGACCCTCCACATCGGACGGATTGGCGGCGAACCACACCGCGTTCGCAGCGCCGACCGACGTGCCCACGACAAGATCCGGGTGAACAGCAGCCTCGGTCAAAGCCGCGAGCATGCCGGCCTCGACCGCGCCCAGACTGCCTCCGCCCGCGAACACGAACGCGGT
>NZ_JYJG01000437.1 GCF_000955955.1 Lentzea aerocolonigenes | reverse complement strand
AAGAACTAACGACTCAGGACACTAGTGGGTGATGAGCGGTTCCGCCAGTTCACCCGTGGTGCGGGCGGCCGGCTGCGGCACACCGCCTGGCGTGGACTTCGCCTCGATCGCGAGCCTGCAGAGGTGCTCACACCGCAACCTGGTTGACGCGCGCCCCAGCCAGCGGAAGATCAACCCGAGACGGGCCGTTCGCGTCACGGTCAGAGCAGGCCCCCACACGCTTTCCCTGTCCAACTTGGACAAACAGCTCCCGCAGTTGTCCGGTGACGACCTCCGCCACACCTTCGCGCCTCTTGCAGCACACCGAAGCCAGGTCGGCGAGCAGAGAGTTGTCACTCTTGAATGTCAGTCATCACGAGAAGCAAGCCGGTCGGTCAGCTCGATGGTTGCCAAGTACCACCAGAACACCCAGTCGAGGAACGCCTCGTCGTAGTCCGATTTCTGCGCCTCGTTCTGGTGCCGCAGGTCGAATTGGTTCGCGATCATGAACAACGCGCCCTCGTCCTTGCGAAGCAGCTTGTTCTGCAGGAGGTCACGCCTGCCCTCGAGGATCCGAGCCAAGGTGAACACCGCCGACCGCTTCTGATGCCGGTCCGCTCCACGCGCACGGAACAACGCCACGGCATGCCGAATCTGATCGCCCGTCTCGTCCGCACTCTTCACAAGCGCGTCAACCAGTTCGTGACGAGCATCTGCGGTCGCCGTGACCATGCGGCCGATGTCCTCGCCCTCCTCGGCCAATAGCAACCCGAGATCGCCCTGCGCAAGCAGCTTGTTGACCTGCCACCTGTAGACGGTCCGTCCTGCCTCGATGGCAAAGTCGCTGTGGTGCCATCCACATCCGCTGTATGAATGGAAGGAGCGGTCCGTCGGCCGCGCGACGAGGTCGTGCAGCACCTCGACCACATCACAGAACAGATCAAGGTCGGAGATGAGTAGATCTGCCTTCAGCGGCCACAGATCACCGACGCCAATGGCACGCTCGATCACCGATGAGGCGTCGACCCCGTCGTAGCTGTCGACACAGTCCTTTCCGAAACGCTTCTCGAAGTACCCTTTGCGCTCCAGGTCCTCGACCAACTCGACGAAGCCGCGAACGATCACGCCCAGCCGCGCGACCTCTGCACCCGTCCCGCTCTTCCTCTGCGACCAGTAGGGCTTGCGGTGTGATCCGTCTTCCCTCAACAGCGCGGCGTTCTGCATCAAGTCGCGCAGGAACTTCTGCTTCGCGGTCAGCCTTGGCGGCACCGTCTTCTGAGACTCCTTGCTCCACGGATGCTCGTCCGCGAGCTCCTGGAACTCGCTCAGCGGACCGCCGCTCATGCCGCCAACGAACGCGTCCTCCAGCAGCAACTCGCAACGCTCGTTCCAGTCGTCGAGCGCACGTTTGTTGAGCAGCCGGGACGACTCCTGGATGAACAGGACGCGCGGCCACAGCAGCTGGTAGTCGGCCTCGTCGAAGCGGGTGTTCACGATCTGATTGTCGCTCATGGCGGAAGTGAGATTCGGTAACCGCCGACCGCATCCACCTGAGCGCCGCACAGCCGGTGCTCACAGGCTCTTGCGTCCCCGCTCGAATGGGTCGAACCCCAAGTACTCGATTCGCGCGAGAGCAGCTGGCTTGGTCCAGGCCCGATCTGCCTTGGGGTAGCGCAGCTGCAGGCTCGCGGCCGGCGGATCGTTGAGATAGTCCGCCCACGGGCAGCCCGACACATGAACACAGTTGTCGATATGGGTGTTGCAATGCTTGCAGAGCAAACCACGCACCATGCCCGTGAAATGGTCATGGTCGATGAACTCACCACGGCTGCCGCACCCACCGCACGACCAACCCAGCGCTGCGATCACCTTCGCACGGACCAGCCCGACCGGGCTGGTGGAATCAAGTTGAGGCGGCCAGTGAAGACCCGGCATGCACCGCTGACGGAGCGGCACCAACTCTGGTGCCTGCGTAGTGCCGGTCAGCACAACAGTCCACGTGGCGACCGTCTGGTGGAACTGTCCCACGACGACTGCGCCATCGCGCATCGGCGGCAACTGAGTTCGGTAATACTGCCCGTCGGTCCACCAGCTGCAGGCCACGCGGTGTCGCACCACGTCCGGTGAGCTTCGCCGACTCGCCTTCACCGCGCAGATCAGCTCATCGTCAACGCGAAGATGAAACCGGCCGTCATCGCCCAGCTCTGCTGGGCCAATGACCGGGTTATACACCTCATGTGCTGCACTCATACACGGGCGCGGATCCGCGCACCTCACAAGGTCGTCCACGCCGTCGTAGTCCAATTCCAGCGCATGTCGCCACAGCAAGGCCTCCCTACGGTGCAGGGGAAGCTCATCCAAAGTCACAGCGCAACGTTGTACCGTACGGCGATCACGAACTGAGTGGCAGCCGCGTTCCCTCTGGCACCAGCTACACGTCGTTTCGAATCCTGTGCGTGCCGGTACACGTCGGCCACACCGTGCTCGCTCTGATGCGCTCAGCAATGTACACAGCGTCTTCCTCGAACGCCGGACGACCAACCCAGCGTCTGATTCCTCCCTCAAACGTCGACACGCTCGACGCCGGCTACTTCGAGGTGCCGTGCACAGCCACGAAACCAGCGTGATCGCGCCGACCACGCGAGTGATCAGGCTAGCCGCAATATAAGCCACGTATCCGGCAAGGCATCCCAGCGCACTAGCTCCTTCGGCATACGCGAAAGCCGTCGCGGTGGCGTTCGAACGAGAGGCACCGCAACAGGTGACAGCCACCATGGCGAAGTCGCAACGTGAAGGCAAAGTCTTCATCGACTGGAGCCAGAACAACCCCGCGAAGACCACCATCTCGCCCTACTCGTTGCGCGGTCGCGACGAGCCGAACGTGGCAACGCCGATCACGTGGGACGAGGTCCATGGCTGTGAGACCGCGGAGCAGTCGATGTTCACCGCAGAGAACGTGCTTGATCGCGTTTCGGTGGTGGGCGACCTCTTCACGCCCGTCGAGCAAGAAAAGGCCGCGCTTCCCAACTGATCAGGGCCGTAAGATCCCGTCATGGCAGGTGCAGGTGGTGTTCCCACGTCGGCGTTGCTCCACGTGCCGTCCTGGTTCTGGGGCCGCGTACCAGCTCGGTTTCTCGAAGAAGCCGGGTTTGAGGCACGGCTGGTCGACCGTGATGCCGGCCTGTGGCGGGTCACGACCGACGAACAGTACTTGCACCAGCGACCGAGCTTGGTTACTGCGCACCACCTAGCAGGACCGGGCCACGGCAAGCCGAGTTCGACCAGCTGGCTGGGTTCACCGGTGGACCGGCCATGGAAACGTTGACAAGCCACGACCACGGACAGATGGAACTCGGCAGGCGTGCAGAGCGAGCAGCAGAGACAGAAGCGCCTGTCGACATCTTCGCGTACTGGCAGCTTCAGACATTGATAACGCCCCGAGCGGAGCTACCGCTCGTTGTTGCTGATGCCTTTGAGTCGCTGACTGAGTTCCGGCTGCAGGGAGACAGTTCCGTCCGAGTGTTCGCCAATGCTGGCGTCCACGTCGTTCGACGGTCAGCAGGGCTGCCGCACCGCGTCAAGCTGCCTGGAGTCCTCCTACGCATCGCGCACGACGACCGCCTCCGGGCCGGCAGCTTGAAGCACGTTCGGGCACCCGCGTCAGATGGCGAAACCCTCTTCGCTGCATCCGAGAAGTTGTACGACGGGGTGTTCGCCCTCGACGCGTACCTCGCACCGCTGTGGGGTGCCGCGACGCCGGCCATCTGGAGCCTGGCTGCTCATCGGGAACTCGGAACAGTTATCTACAGCCTCGGGCAACCGCTGAACGGAGCGATCGGGGACCCCGCAGAGCTCCTACAGCTGATTCCACACAAGGCACCAACGCGGTCTGTACCGATGCCCAAGCTCGGTGCTTCTGCGGGCACCGAAGCCCTCCACTGGTGGGCAACAGGTTTGAACGACATGTTCGCGGTGTTGAGCGACCCAGCTGTCGAGCGACCCAGCTGTCTTCACCGACCGCTCAGCCCACTACAACCCGACGAAGCACTTGCAAGCGGTGCTCACCGTTGAGCAACTATTCCGTCGTGTCTCGGCGTCGCAGTTCGCCCACCGCGACCTCAACGCTCGCCGCGTCCTGCTTTTCACCGTGCTCGACACGCTCGAACGTCTTACGGGCAGAAAGTTCGAAACGCACTGCACGCTCTCCTTCGCGCAACGGACACTTCAGAACCTCGAATCAACGATCCCGCCTGACGCGGCTGAGCTGTTGCTGCCGGCCGCGCACCGCGCGGTCGCGGCACTCGTCCACACGCAGGACGGCTTCTACCTTCAACGGCAGCTGCGAACCGCCGATGTCGAACTGCCCAACGGGTCCGGTGGCGTCAAGCGAGTCGCTCCCGAAAAGGCGGCTGCCGACTATCTCAAATTGTTGCGCAATGCGACTCATGGGCACGGAAGCAATAAGTCAGGGAGCGCTGACCGCACGAATGCCCTGCTGGCGCACCACACAGGTGACCTGCCAGACGACCTGGACTTGTTGGGCTATCTGTATTTGCTCGATCTGCTTGCGCGCCCAGAGATGCTACGCAGAGTGCTGTACCGCAAAGGTAGGTAGCCCGACGCGAACACCTTCCGCTGCAGCATCGCAGTGGCTCTGAGTCGTCAGGGCTCTCGGCAGGTTCGTCAGTCGCCGTCTTCAAAGCGCGTGTTCGTCGTGTGACTACCGAGCAGATACTTCTGCATGAAGGCATCGAGGGCCTCCGTTGAGCGTTCGTCGGGCAGGACCTCACCCAAGGCACGCATCTCGGCGATCATCGCCGCGATTCTCGGATCGGGATTGAGCAGCTGCGCCAGATACATCTCCGCTTCCTGCATCCACGGCCCAATGACGGACGCGACCATGGCGAACATCTTCGCCGCGGTCTCCTCGGCGACGACTTCGTCAGGGGCGTGCACGCTGCCGGCGTCGAAGTTCACGTACAAGCCGGATTGCTTGCCCAGGTCGTGCAGGCGAGCTTCATGAGGCCTGGAGTCCCACGCTCGCAGCCACTCTTCATCTCCTGCTAAACCAACAGGACCCCAGTCCTGCTGGTCTACATACTGGCCGAACCACAGCACGAACTTCTTTTGATGGCTGCGAAACTTCTTCCAGAAGTCGCTCCACGAGGCGGCGTCAGCGACGTCGAGGGTGAGTGTCGCCGTAGCGCAGAGCATAAACTTGCCAAACTCCTCGGCAGCCAAGACCGCCAAGCCGTATGCCCGCGGCCATCTCCCAGCGGTGAGGAGCAGTTGCGCGTCATCAAGCAGCAAGCCCGAGTTCGTGAGTGCGGCCCCGGCCAGCTCGACGAGCTGTCGCCGTGTCAGGGTGGCCGCGGGCTGAGGCACGATGCTCCTCCGGTAGCTAGGGAAAAGTCATGTCTGTTGAGAGAACAGAGGTCGATGGAAGGATTGCCTCCGACGAGTGCGGTGACACTACCGCTCGTGCGCAAGGCCCGCTCTATACGGGATAAACTACGCCGGAGGGGCAACGGTACGTTGAAGAACCGGCGCTGCGGATCAGGCACCAGAGGGTGTGAGCACGATCGAGCGAACCTCTGCGCACGCTGGCATAGCAGCGGTGTCGAGCCGTCCGGCAAACTCCGCCGAGCGGGGATACCAGAGGTTGAGGTTGAACTCGAGAGGCCGATCGGGGATCGGGGTCGGGTTCCACTCGTTGCGCTCGTAAACCGTTATCCCGTCGACTTTCCAGGCGATGCGGTCTGGTCGCCAGTCGATCTCGTAGGTGTGGAATTCCGCAGCGGCGTCGAAGCCCAGGCTGATCATTGTCGGCGTTCCTCGATAGCCGTACTCAAGCTTGGTTCCGTCCGGGCCCGGATTGTAGTAAACGTTGACGAGCAGCTTCGTCGTGTCTCGACCGAGGAACTCGATGTCGATCTCCTGGCGGGGTCCGTTGCGGTGGAGGAACAACCCGGTTACGAGCCCGGAGCCTCTCGCTGGCCGCATCTCGGCTGCGAACGAGCCGTACAGGTGACTCGCCCGGCTGGCGACAGCTGCTCCCGTGAACTCACGAACCGGCGTCTTCTCACGTCGCACCCACAGAGCGAACCCATCGTTTCCGGCCTTGATGTTGCGTGGGGAGAAGAGCACGAGGTTGCTGGGAAAGGTGTCATTTCGAAGCTTCCAGGTCTCACCGTCGTCGAGCGGATCACCTGCGGACCACTTGGCCGGAACCGGAACTGTGCGCGATGGCTCATCGCACTCGGTTGAGACTCCGTGCCACATGTCTTTTTCTCGCAAGACGATCCAAGGTGATGCGTCGAACTTGAGATCGACCGCTGGCCACCCGGCGCCTACGGAGCATCCGCGCACGGCAACCCTCTGGCCAACGTCCTCCATCTCGGGGTAGGAGAAGGGCGGGTACTCGATCTTGAGGAAGTCGCTGAGGGTCTTCCACTTGTCCACAACGGCCGGGGTCAGATGTAGGACTCGATCGGCGGGAGGTCCAAGGGGCAGCGAGCTTGACGATGTCACGATGATCAGAGCGTGCGGATTTACCGCTGCGATCTCACGGAGAAGCGCGTCGTCGTCCAACGAACCGATGTTGATGTAGGCGTTGAACAACCGATCGCGGTTGCCGCTACGCAGCTTGCCGAGTTCGCTCGCGGGCATCAGGTCGAGGTCGCTCAGGCACGTGTAGCCGATCATCGAGAGTGCCTTGGCAAGGGAGGTCGTGCCAGGGCCACCCCTTCCTAGCCCGATCACTGGACCGCGCAGCTTCGGCGAGGAGGGCAGCAGCGCCTTCTCTTTGGTGATGACGCCGACCTGTGACAGCACCGGGAGGACGGAGTACGAGTTGGTCGACGGTTCGTCGATTCTCTGCTCGACCAGCTGTCGTCCAGCGGTGAACGCCTTGATCGCGTGGAACTGCAGGTTGAGCCATAGATCGATGGGACCGAAAGCGGGCAACCGATCAAGCAGTCTCTGTGCCCCGGTCTTGGTGAGAACGTAGGCGGCGGCCTCCCATACACCAGGTTTCTGCCTGCGGACCGGTCCGCTGCCCGGCCTGGGCTTGTCCGCGCTTACGTCCTTGAAGGCCAGATAGAGCAGGTCGAAGCTCTCGAGCGCAATCCACGTCGCTTCGAGCCGACGAGCAAAGCCCGAAAGCATGACAACGTCGTCCTCCAGGATCAGCGCTGCCCGGTCTTCGCCAGCGGCCACGCGACGCCAAGCCTCGATGTGCGACAGCGCCACTGCGATCTCTTGCGCGGTCATGAAGATCTCATGCGATCGGGCAGCGTCATCGATCCTCAACAACGGATTCGGCTCAACGGCAAGCTGGTCGGCCAGGGTGTAGCTGGGGCGAAGGACCGATGGATCGGGGTCAGCGTTCATGAAGCGCGCGTCAACGGCCGAGATCCTGCGTGCCAGCACCGCCAACCGCTCGCCGTGCCGGCCACGAAATCGGTCCAGCTCGCGTTGAACCCTTCGCCACCGGGCTGGCATCCGGTCGAGGTTGATCACATAGATGCGTCCGAGAGCGTCCGCTTCCCCTCGATCGGAGAACACGGCGACCCGTCGGCGAGGATCGAGTACACGTGCCCTCATCCGAACGCGATGGGCAAAGCGCCGCTCGAACTCCTCAATCGTCAGCGTGTTCACGTCTGCTTGGCTCCGGTTGTGCTTGTCGCTCTTGGGTACTTGTCGCCCGCAAGAGTTGTCGATAGCACAGCATCTGACCGATCAAAGCCACGACACGAACGCAGGAGAGTACTCAAACACCAACGAGTGGCTCTCGTGGCTACGCTTCGAGCAGGATGTTGATCCTCTTCGACACCGGGCCCTGCCCCTTGTTTGAAGGCCGTCGAGGATTTTCTAGTGGCAGTCGGCCTTCTACTGCTCGTCCTGGTAACAGCTTCGGCCTGGTTCGCGATCAAGAAAGCACTCCCCAAGCCTGGCAGCCGGTTGTCTTGCAGAGAAATGAGGCGCCACCAAGGCACGTCCAGAGGTACTGTCCCTGAATCTCGGAGGACAGGAAGGAGAGGTGCGTTGGCGAGCCAACTGAAGGCACCCATGGCCGACGAGCTGATCTGGGCGCAGGTGATGCGCCCAAGAATTCCACTGGTGTACCTCGACCTGAATCACATCGTCGCGATGGCCAGAGTGCGAACCGGCCATCCGAAGGCAGCCCCTGCGTACAGGCGTCTGTTCGAATCAGCTCGCCGCGCGGCGACCGAACGTCGTGCGGTCTTCCCGCTGAGCGAATCCCATGTCTGGGAGATCTCCAAGATCGCCGACCCAAAGCAACGAGGCGCCTTGTCGGACGTTCTCGAGCTGCTCACTGGGTATCAGTACATGCTGGACCGCCCAACCTTGGGGCACCTCGAGTTCATCGCCGGGATCGCCGCAATCACCGGTGAGCCGCTGCCCGATGAACTCGGCCACCCGCTCATCCGGTCGACCATCGGGCACGCGTTCGGCATGATCGGCGGCTTGAAGATCGTGGACGAGCACAGCAACGACAAGACCGAAGACATTCGTCGTGCCGCTGGCGCGGCGGAGTTCGATCACACGATGGCTGAGCTCAATTACAAACTCGAGCACAGCGCGCTGCGTGGTCCAGCCGACGACGAGATCGAGGTTCTTCGCAGCCAACACGGATATCGCCCCGAAGTTGCACTGGCGAGTCACGAGAGTCGCGTCGACTTCGAGCGAGAAACGGGCCGCTTCCTTGCCGAGAAACCAAAACTGCGACGAGGGCGCCTTCGGGACCTCGTCGCGGGTCGCGAGTTCGTCCACGAGTGGCTCGGCATGTTCACCCGCGTTCAAGTCGAGCGGCTCATCTCCGGGCAGCCAGCGTTCGATCCCACCAATGATCAAATGCGCGCGCTTGTGGCAGCAATGCCGCATGCCCAGGTGGCCATCAGCATGAAGACTCGGTTTCACAAGAACCCCGCGCACGTGTGGAAGTCGAACCACGTTACCGACATCGACGCCGTCTCTGTCGCATACGCCTATTGCGAGGCCGTGTTCACCGACAAGGAGATGCGAAGCGCCCTGCTCGACTCACCGGAGCTTCGCGTCCTAGGCACGTTCGTGCCTCGCCACGTTGAAGAGCTCGTGGACTGGCTGGATCAGCTGCCGATACGCATCGCACCGGACCTGGTCGTGCCGCATCCGCTTGTTCACACGAGTTCCTGAACCTCGAAGGACGGTCAGGTGCCGCCAAGCCGCCAGGAAGTCATCGAAGGCTTCGTCGTCCGCGCGCGTCGGATCGAAGCCCACTCGCTCGTCAGGGACCCTGTCGTTCTCGCGAGTCACGCCGAAGATCGATTCGAGATGAACCTGCTCGTGGACGGAACCACCCGTCTCACCCACCGGCTCCCCCCAGACGAAGAGGTGTTCGAGTCGCTGGCCGCGCGGGTCCGCCCGCTCCTGCTGGGACAGGAATCGATCTATCACACCAAGGTGACGAAGGCACTGAAGCGCTTGTTGGACGCGGCGCCGGATACGGCTGCCCAACAGCATCGGAATGAGCTCGCAGATCTGAAGAACGCGTGGAACGCCGCCGCCAGCGGAGACACCTACAGTGTCGCCCAGTTGGCCCGCTCGGAGGATCCGCAGAACGTCACACCGGCGTCCAACGTGCTGCTGGCCGAGGCGTGGATGTACATCGACCTCGTTCACGTGGACCCAGATCAAACAAGGCGTGCTGCCCTGGATTGTCCAATGCGGACACGCTATGTGGCCGCCGTGCGCTACTACTGCCGAGTCGCTCAGCTCGTGGTCCGCACGTTGCGATACGTAGAAAAGCTGCGTGAGGCTGGCGTAGTCGAGCTTGACCACACGATGTGGGAGCGAGAGGTCGTGGTTGGCTCGGATTTCGTCGAGGAAGCAGTGCTGTACACGGCACCAGTCGGAACCGAGCCGACAGGCGAGGACTACTCCGAAGAACCTGGCGGGCGATGGACCAGGTTCACCCTAATCGAAGCTGTCAGGCAGGATCCAAGACGGCGGCTGCGTGCGGTGTTCCGCGGCAGCGGCGGAAACTCGCTGGCCGAGTACGACGGCGCCTTCGTTCCACGGCCATCGAACGGAGATGAGGTGCGTCGTGTCGACGTGCTGATCACCGACGGCGTCGTGTGCCACCTGCGGCTCCCCGCGGTGCCCAACGCGCCAGGACCGGTGTCGATGGAGTTGGCGGAGCGGAGCGAAACCAATAGCGCAGATCTGGCTCGATACCGCTTCCTTCTGTTGATCGACGAAGCCGCCACGGTGGAGTTCTACGGCGAGGGAGACGAAGAGCCGCACCTGACCTTCACCGCACCCGATCTCACCGATGAACAGTCCATGCGTGCCCACGCGTCCGTCGAGGTGCTCGAAGATCTCCAGGTTGTGGAGTGCTTGACCGGTCGACGCCTTGGTCGGTTCACCGGAGTCACCAATGACGCGGAGCGTGTTCTCCTGCGGGTGACGCGGATGCTGTACGAGGGCAGCGTCGTCAAGTTCGTTCGGTCCTTCGGCCCACGAGTTGAACAGAGCGGAGAACTACCTCAAGAGGAGCACAGCTGCTTTGTCAGAGAGGAACCCAAGACGATCACAGTCGCCGGCGTCGAGGTTCCGATGCCTGCCTTCGTTCTGTGGCACCCGCAGGTCTCTACGCAGGATCTGGGTCCTTCTCCCGAACACGGCACGGACGCCAGGATGTTCCAGGTTGTCACCCCGGCGGGCCAGTTCTTCTTCGCCCTGGCGCCCGAGTTCTGCTCGGTAGCTTCAGATGACCTGGCACAGCACGCCAGGACCTGGGATCTGCACGGGATCGATCAGCACGCGTTCACGTAGTGATAAGCATTTTCAATGCTCCCAACGCATCCTGATCTCAACGGTCAGGGGCTGGTGGTACGACCTGAGCATGGCGCACACCGGCAGGCTTCTGCCTCTGCTGAGCAACAGGTACGAAGAGGCTGCGGACGAGCTTCTGCGGAAGATCTCAGCCGACACGGGCGACAGGCTCATGCTGAAGATGCGTTTGGCCAGCGTGGTCGACATCGACACCTTGGACACACAGATTCCGGGCGGGCGGTGGTTCGCTCTGTCGGCTGAACTCGACCACGTCGTGTTCGACGGCGAGACCGGCCAGCCGAAGTTTGCGGTTGAACTGGACGGACGGCAGCACTGGACCGACCTCGAGTAAAGGCGCAAGGACGCGGCCAAGGACCGAACTTGCGAGCACGCCAGTCTCCTGCTGCTCAGAGTCACCAGCGACTTCGTCCACACGACAGGTCGCTGGCCTCTGTTGTCTTACGCCGTGAACGCCTTCTACCTATCGGAGGCGTTCTTCGAAGCCTAGGAGAACGGAAGCGTGCCGCAGGACGAGCCGTTCTACGTCGGAAACGTCCTTACGCCGCTTCAAGGCGGCCACGGCGGGTTCCTTCCCGGCACGTTCGACGCCCTCGCGACCCGCGACCTCTGGAGCCTCTATCGCGATGGACTCATCCCGCGGCCCGTACCCAACACGTTCAGCGGCCGCGATACCGAAGCCACGCAGACAAACGTCGTTGCGCAGGGCA
>NZ_JYJG01000436.1 GCF_000955955.1 Lentzea aerocolonigenes | reverse complement strand
CCACTCGACACACTCATCCTGCGGCTGCACACCGAAACCGCCTGCCGCCGCGGCGGCGCACTCGCGCTCCACGAGAACGACATCGACACCCGCTGGTGCCTGCTCCGACTGAGAGAGAAGAACGACGCCATCCGCTGGCAACCAGCCAGCCCCACCCTCATCCGAGCCCTACTCAGACATCGCGACGAACGCGGCACCCGCCGACCGTCACCCGAACCACTACTCCGCTACCGCGACGGAACACCCATCACCAGCCGACGCTACGACGGGCTCTGGCGGCGCACCGGCAACCAACTCCCCTGGGCAGCAGCCCAAGGCATCTCCACCCACTCGCTCCGACACACCACACTCACCTGGGTCGAACGCCACTTCGGACACGCCGTAGCCCACGCCTACGCCGGCCACACCGACCACCACAACGACGCCACGGGCATCTACACCCGAGCGCAACTACCCGAAGTCGCCGCTGCGCTATCCTCGCTAGTCAGCGAACCACACCCCCTCGCACCCCACCAACAGTCGGAGAGCAACCTTGCGCTTCCTGCTTCCACGAGGTGGGTGCAATGACCGAAGCCGCCGTCCCGCTGTTCGTACCACCTCCCCCGCCAGCACAGCTGGAATCGCCAACCGATCTGCTCCCGCTGCAGCAGATCCCTGTAGCCGGTCCCATCTCGCCGTTGGCGATGACCATCGCGAAGGTCGATCACTCCGGCCGCATCCCCGCACTGGACGTCATCACCTCCTTGAACTGGACTGTTGGCGACCACACCCACGTCTCGACAAGCGCCGATGCCATCATCATCCGGCGGGCAACCAGCGGACAGTCGGCGTCTACCATTGACTGCCGACGGCAATTGTTCATTCCCTCAGGCGCCCGAACCCAATTCGGCCTCCAGGCCAGCGATCGGCTCCTGCTCGTCGCAGCACCGCGCTCAGCGATCCTGCGCCTACATCCGATCACCGTAGTCACATCGATCCTGACCGCCTACTACTCAACACAGCGAGACCTGTGACACTCGGCCGCATGGTCGCTAAGTTGAAACTCCTTACGTACAGATTTTGGTGCCGAACGTCGAGCGTGCGATCTCAGCCCTTGCCGCCGAGCACACTCCACTTGCCCTGCCATTGCTCTAAATGCTCTGGTTTCACGAGGTAGTGGTGACTACCCATTATGGGTGCACGTTCGCCCTTGCGGACCAAATCCGCTTGATACCGGCGGTCGACGTCTTCCTTCAGCGTTCGCGCGGGCACGACGTAGAACTCGGGTTCCTTCCCTGCGAAATCGACAAAGACGACGGCGACAGTGTTCGACACCAGCGGACTGGGTGCACCAGTCAGCTGCCACTCCGTGGACCGCTTGCTGAACACCTGGACGAGCTTCCCGTAGACGTTCAGGCGATAGCGACGACCTTCGTCCACCACACGGACCGACAGACGGGTCCTCAGCACCGCCTCTGCCGCAGCACAGTAGGCCGCGTAGGCGTGAAGCTGATCGTTGTTGAGCTTCGCGAGACTCACACGTCGCTCCTCGTCACAGGGAAAGATCGGCCGATCGTGTTCCACAGCCAGCGACGGGTCAATAGCTCACCACAGCGATCCATTCGAATGCTGCTTAGGGGCACCGCCCGCTCGCACGCTCAGGAAACGAACTGCTGCAGGTGGCCGAGCGCTTCCTTCGCCAGTTCGTGCGCACCCTCGCCCACTCCGCTCACCGCCTGGTCGGCAACGGGCTGCAGAAACGTCCTCAGTCCTCTCAGCGCGCGACGGATCCGGCCTGGGTCCGGTTCGGCGGCGGTGGTTTCGGCGATGACGTCCGACACGTGCTCGGCGGCGTCCTCCGCGTCTGGAGCGGACAGCCCGATCCGGGGCAGCAACTCAGAGACGTGGCGCATGGCCGTGGCCAGTTCCTCGAACCCCGCCGCGGCGTGCTGGTGCTGGGTGACGGTGTTGTCCCTGCCGACTGTCACCTGCGACACGGTCACCGAGTCACGGAAGATCGTGTTGTAGGTGTCGCCCGGTCTCGTCCCCGAGAGAGCCGCGAAGTCGGCAGCGTTGACATCCTTGCGCATTGACAGGTCCTCGCCCGTTGGAGTGAGCACCGGCATCGGAGATTCCGACCCTGGCGCGCCGAACACGAGTCCTTGCTCGTGGAAGTACTTCGCCTGCCTGCCGATCTCGTCGGCGGTGAACGTCGTCCCGGTGACGTGCACCGCGTCCGAGGTCAGGAACTCCTCCCAGCGCGGACCGTCTGCCCGCCCGCTCTGCTCGTGCAGCCACATGAGCATTGCCTTGCGCAGTGCGGTGGTCCGCTCCTCCGGGTCGAGGTTGCGCACCGCGAGCTCGCGCGGGCTGAGCCCGGTCGCGACCAGCTGGGCCGACGCGCGCACATAGCCGAGGAGGATCGCCTCCTGGTCGGCTTTCTCGAGGTTCCTCGGCGAGTAGGGCATCCAGACCGCGACATTCTCCTCGTGGGGAAAGACACGAGCGTGCGGCTGCCCTGCCCGGCCCACTACGGGTTCGCCTCTGGGCAGGACGCTGAACGTGCACCACTCGGGCGCCGACTTCGGGATGGCACCATCTTCCATCGTGGCGTAGTAAGACACCGCGGAGCCGGCCGTCGGGGCGATCGAGGCCATCATCGGGTGCATGACCACCAGAACGGAGACACCGGTGCGGTAGCTCTGCTCGGAGATCTGCTGGAGGAGGGTCGCCGACGCTTGCTGGAACCCGTGCGGGTAGCCGGTGACGACCACGACGTGATGCGCCTCGACCGGCACTCCGGGCCGATCGTTGTAGCTGTCGAGATCGGGAAGTTCGTCCTTCAGGCAGGACTGCTGGATCTGGCCCACCCGGTTCGCCACCCGTCGCAGCGCCGCCTCGATGCTCGACGGCTCCGTCCACACCTGACCGTCCAACACACGCGGGCCGTTCTCTGCCAGCCGCAGGAACACTCCCGCACTCTGTCCTTGGTGCATGCCGTCGACCCACGTGATCTTGAGGCCATTGGGGGCAGAGCGCGACATCTGGTCGGCGACGATGCTCTGAACCGCGGAAACCGCGTCCCAGTAGTAGAGGTTCTGCTCGTCGGGCAGGAAGACGAGGTTGCGGTCGGACAAGTCCGTCCACGGAAGGCGACCCCACGGCTTCTCCGGCAGAACCTCCAACAGGCCCAGCCACCTCGGCACCGCAGTGGACTTCCCGGTCCGCGCGGCACCGACATACGTCTTGTGCGGCAACGCGAACGAGGACATGACCTGCTGCTCACCTCCGGTCATGCGGGTGAAGTCGTGCTCGTGCTCGTCCAGGAGGAGTGCGGTCTCCGACGCCGAGCTGTCGAGAGCCGCGGTCGCCGTGGCCAGGGCTTGCTGCCACATCGCCGAGGTCTCGCTGAAGGCAGCACTCAGCTCCGGCGAGGGCGACGTGGTCCTGCGGGTGTCGTCGAGGCTCCACCGGCCAGCCTGGATCTCCCGTTGCAGGGAAGAACTCAGCCTGGACGTCGGCAGCTGGGCCAACCGCAGCGCCGCTGCGGTCTCCGACGACAGCACACCGCTGCCCAGCTCGTCGCGAACGTGCGCATCGGCCTCACTCAGCTGCCTGAGTCTGTGACGCTCAGCTCCCAGCTTCCGGTGGAGCGCCAGGTTCCGCGCGGTGACGACCGCGGCGAGACCATCGGGGTTGTCGGTGAGTTCCATCAGCGCATCCGATGCAGGTCGAGGTAGAGCCGGGCAGCGTCGTCCAAGAGTTGTCCGGTCACCGGCTGTAGTGCGTACCACGCCGCCGCGGGTGCGAGATTGTTGATGTTCAGCTTCTTGACGTCGAAACTCCCAGGCCCTGCGGCCCAGGTCGTCATGTGCTTCCACACCTCGTCGAGGCAATACATGAACGAGAGCGTCCGGACAGCGCTCAACGCGCGGTCGGCGCGAGCTGCCAGGCACTCGTCGAGGAGCGTCGACGCCGCCGCGTCGGCGAAAGCACTGCCCGCCGCCTTGGCCGGAGCGCTCGACGACGCTTGGCGCGCCGCAGAGACGGTGGCCATGTCGTAGAAGTTGTCGTCGCGGTAATTCTGCGCGAGATGGTCCGCCGCCGTGATCTCGTTGTGGCGCAGTATGTGGACGAGATCGCCCGTCTGTCCCGCAGTATGCAAGTCGCGGATCGGCGGAAGTGAGGGGAGGGCGGCGGCGAACTGCTCGTCACGCGCCAACACTGCACACCATCTCCCCAGCCAAGCGTGGGTGAGCCAGTCCAGCGCGAGGAAGGCGCGGAGGCGGTCCTGTTCGGGCGCCGCTTCCCGGGTCGCGGTCAGCTGGGAGCGGATCTCGACGATCTTCTCCTTGGGGAGAACGGCGTTCAGCTCACGAGAAAGCACGTTCAGGAATGGGGAATCGGTGTTGTCCGGGAGTTGTGGGGGCGGAGGGGGACTCGCCGCCTGGGGCTGGTCGCGGCGGAACAGTGGCACTGGCGCCTCCTGGTGGAGCCGGCTCATTCGACGTGGACGGTGGTACAAACCTCGTGCGAGCCCACAGAAGCGTTACAGCGCCGCAAATAGCTGCTGGTAGATCTTTTGGTGCCCCGTCACACGTCAGCGGGCCAATCGACAGACATCGCGACATATGGTCGTCGCATCGGCGCAACTGCCCACCACGAATTCCGTCCTGAACAATCGAACAGATCCGACCAACTGTTACCGGGACCAGCCCCATTCACCTGATCAGTCCACAAGTCTGCACGATGACATGGAATATCCGCATCGTCCAAACAACATGAGTCACAACGATTCCAGCGACGCTGGACACCATCCAGCAGTACGACGTTCGAGTGATACCACAACCTCATCATGGATTGATGTAACGCTGCGTATCCACTCGCTGAAATACCTCAACAGCAGAGGTCGAACAGCGAGTAGGGAGCCTGCCTTGACAGGTGCAGAACACGACGGACAGGTCCTCATCGACCACGACGGCATTGCGCTGTCCACAGCCATCGAGCTGTTGCGGTCCGAACTCGCCGAATCCATCGAGGCGGGAAAGAACGAGCGCATCCGGTTCACCGCCGAGTCCATCGAGCTCGAGCTGGAGATCACCGCGAAACTGACCCGCAAGGCCAACGGCAAGGTCAGCCTGTGGAAGGTCATGTCGGTCGGCGCAGCCCGCGAGCACGAGGGTGCGGCGAAGCACCGGTTGAAGGTCCTCCTGAAGCCTCACGACACGTCGCTTCCCCAGGGCGCGGAGACGCTCATCGGGGACTACGAGGAGTAGGGGTGACCTGGCATGGGGAGCCCCGCGAACGACCAGTCTTCGCTCGAACTGCCAGAACGCCGGATCGCCTTGATCCACGGACTCCGGTTCGGGTCGGGTTACGCGGTCACACCCAGCTTGTTGCTCACCGCGAAGCACGTTGTCGGCGGTCTCGAGTCCACCTGCACGGTGTGGCCTGAGCTCGGGGGCGAATACACCGGGTTGGTTGTGTGGTGCGGCAAGGGTATTTACGACGACACCGCACTCGTGGACGTGGAGGACAGCCCGTGGTCCGCCCTTGACGACGATGTCGTCTGGGCTGAGTTGCGCGGCGTCGGCAAGGCACGATGCATGACGCTCGGCTACGCCTGGGCGGACCGGAACAACGGGGAGCGTTCCCTGGCGCACGAGACCTGGCTCGTGTCCTCGATCACCTTCCGCAAGCTCGGAAGCTACCGCCTCGACCTGCCCACCATGCCGCCAAAGGCACGTCCTGACAAGGACGGCAAGAAGGTGTCCGCGTGGGGCGGGCTGTCAGGTGGCCCATTGCTCAGCGGTGACGGCGCCAAACTGCTCGGGGTCGTCCGCGGGGAGAGAGACACCTATCCCGGCTCGGCCTTGGGCGCCGTGCGAGTGAGTGGACTGCTCACGGACTTCATGTTCTCGGCGCTCGTCCGAGCGGCCGAAAAGAACCTGGCCATCGAGTACACGGCCCCGGTAGCTCCCGACACCGCCGAACCCGACATCGACCTGTCCGGTCCGCACGGCCTGCTCCTGCACCGCGTGCCCGCCGAGTGGCGGCCCGACGGCAGGCCGCTGCCGGTGGACAGCCTCGACATGGCCGACCTCGGCGCCTGGGTCTGCCTGCAGCGCGGACCGAGCACCAACGTGGTCGCCGCGGCGCCGGGGATCGACTTCAGCTCGGCTCTCAACCGCCTCGAGGACGACGTGATCAGCCTCAACAGTTCGGACGTCGCCCCGCGGCGGTGGCACCGTGCCGACGCGCGGATCACGTTGCCGGACAGGGAACACCACCTGCTCCGGCTGCGCGGGCACGGCTCGGCCGAGAGCGGGATCGGATTCGGCCTCGTGCTCGACTGGCCTGCCGATGGGTCTGCCGCACTGTCCGCGCGCGAGTGCCGGAACCGGGTGCGGCTGTTGGCGCCGCAAGCTGCTCTGGTCTTCGTCGTGACGGCGGCTCTCCCGGTCGACGCGGTCGCCACCGCCTGCGGGCTCGCCCGTGAGCTGGGTTCGGGGCAGGGAGCCGAACTCGTCGACGTGTTCACACGGCTGTGGTTCGACGGCGCCGACGCCGCGACCGGTACCGACGCCCCACCGCTGGCGAACGGCGATCAGGTCGCACACCGGCTCATGACCGGGGCGTGGCAGGCGATGTGGCGCCGAGGCCTGCCCGCTCTCCCGAAACAGTCCACCGTGGAGCCGCTACCGACGACTGCCGACCCGGTCGAGGTCGCCGACGCCGTTGTCGCTGAGCTCAACGCGGCACAGGTGTGGGGCGGACCGCTCCAGGAGTCCGCGTCACTGCTACTGGTGCGGGACTACCAGCCCCAGTTCTTCCCTGCGCTGGTCCGGCGCCACGCGGCAGCCCGCGTGGCGCCGGCGAACGCTGCGTCGTTGCACGCCGCGATGACGCTCGATCAGACCGTGGACATGTGGCTCTCGGTCGCACCCGCACCAGAAGCCCCCGCACGCATACCTGCCGTGCTGCGCGAGACGAAGCTCGTCGACTCGGTGCTGCTGGGCATGATCCGGGCGGGGATCGACGCACGAACACGGAAGCCGTGGACCGAACACGCTGCCAACCGCCGTACACCCGCGGGCAGGTTGGCAACGTGGCTCGACGAGTCCGAAGAGGGCGACCTCGCCGCCTTCCTGTCCGCTCAGAACGCATCTGCCGGTATCTCCGCGCAGCGGGCGGGTCTGGTGATACCTCAGTCGCTGTCCGCGGGTTCTGCCGCCTGGTGGGCGTTCCTCGGCCGCACCCCGCTGAGCTCCTCGACGGTGACCTGGCTCGCGGGTCTCGGCGTCGACGCGCGCCGCATCGCGGGCTTCACCGACGATCCCGACCTGCCGGACTTCGAGCTGGCGGAGGTCCTCCTGCAACTGCGGACATCGATGCGTCCGCCCGTGCCGCCATGGGAGGCGACGACATGACGCTGGCTGCGGACTGGTTCTTCACCACCACGATGCGACTGTCCCCTCGGGACACCGACGCGTTCCTCGACACGATGACGACGCTGCGCAGGCGTGAGATCACCACGATCGAACTGCGACACGCGGCCCTCGCGCTGACGACCGCTGGACCACGGCTCCAGGCCTATGCGCTCGGGCCTCTCCTCGCAGCGATCAAGAACGACTCGCAGGCCGAAGGTCATCCCCAGCAGCCCGACCAGGAGGTGCTCGGGCTGACCGACAACGTCGCCAGCTCGATCCTGTCGCTCACCGACCACCCGCTCGCGCCGCGGCTCGGCACGGCGCTGTCACAGGTCGCCCGCGACGCACAGGGCACCAGAGCCGTGCTGCTGGACGAGATCGCCGCGCGGCTCGCGGACGACGCACGCCGACATCGGGCACAGGTCAGAACGATCCCCTACCACGAGCTCGGCGAGTTCATCATGCCCACGCTCACGTTGGTGGCGTTGGCGGAGCTCACGCGCCGGCAGCCTCGGACAGGCGGCACGCACTGGCTCGGTGACACGGCGATCCCGCTGGCCACCGCGGCGCTGCGCGGCGACTTCGGCAGGCTTGCGCTGCTCGCCGCGGCGGACGGTGCCTGCCGCGCCGACCGACAGGCACGAGAAGTCGTGTGGCAGGACCTCTGGCGCGCCGGGGACGGTGCGACCGAGTTGCAGCCCGACCTGCTCGCCGCGCTGGCCCGCTCGTGGTTCGGGCACCCCGGCGACGACGGCCCGACCGTCGACGAACTGGAGCACGAGGCGATCACCGGCGAGGACATCGGCCTCTGGCGATCGCACGGACGATCAGACCTTGCCCTGGAAGAGGCCTACGCGCTGGTCAGCGGCCGTGTGTCAACGACTCCCGCCGTTCTCTCGGCCGTGCTGTGGAACGCGACGATGTGGGAGATGGCCGCCGAGGTCGATCCGGTCGAGACCGCGCACAGGCTCACCCGCTGGTGGCAGACGCCCGAGCCGCCCGCAAGCGGCTCGGTGATCACGATTCACACGGCGGGCTCGGGCGAGGCCGCCGTTGATCACGTGCGTGCGTTCACCCGGTTGCACCCTCGTTTGGAGGCGTCGTTCGACGACGGGCCTATCACCTCGACCACCTTCGCGGATGGTTCGACCGTGTTCTCGCCGTGGCTGCACCGCAAGCACGACGGCTGGGACCACCGCCGCCTCCACGGACCGGCATTTCTGCCGAGGACGACGGAACACCTCGTGCGGTTGTTCCTGCTCGCTCCGCTCTCGGTCAGGCTGCTGGAGAACATCCCCGCCGCCGACGGTACGACTCGGAACGACCACCTGATCAGCCTGCTGTTCCACGCGATCGACGTGCTGCGGGACGACGCGGCGATGCTAGAGGCGCTGGAGCGCGGCGACTACGTGGACGCGGACGGGACGAGTCCGGCCATGGCGACGTTGACCTGGCACAACTACCAGCTGCTCCACGCCACCGGCGCGGGCCTCACGCCTAGGCCGCGGTCGGCGACGTTCGCGGACTTCGCCCTGCGGATGCTCGAGGACGACAACGCACACGACCTCGGCCTGCACGAGCAGCGGGCCCGTTCGAACCGGCAGGCCCTGCCCGCGGTCAGCAGCATGTGGATCTCGCGGGCCTGGATCAAGTCGAGTGACACGACCTCACCAAGCCAGTGGTTCACCGGAGATCTCCCGCCGGCTCGCCAGGTGTTGTTCGCCGCGATCGACCGTCTGTGCGAGGTGGACACGCACCAACGCGAAATGAAGCGGCGCGAGAACCGGCGCAGGCAGCAGATCGAGAGGGAACACTTCCGCGCGAACGCCGACCCTCGCCGGAAACCCAATTACGGCACCTCTCTCGACCGCGGTCTTCGGCCACCGGACCTCCTCACGCCCGCTCAACTGCTGCGTGAGATCTACCCACAGGACTGGCCGGACCCGATCCGCGACACGTGGCCCCAGCTCGACCTCGACTGGTACGCGAGCCGGGCCCGGTACAACAAGTCCTACGAGAGCGCGCTGCGCCAGGCGGGCGGCGACCGCTCCGCGATCACGAGCAACGCGGCCCGTCCCGAGCGACTGCTGCTGTCCCCCGCGCACCCGCTGGCCGTGTGGCGGGAGCACTCCGACGAGGTCGACAGCTGGTCGAGCGTTCAGTCCGCGCCGATGACCATGCGGGTGATGCGGCTCTCCGCGCTGCTCTCCGAACCGGATCTCGCCGCAACCGATCCGGTGTACGTGGAGTGGGTCGAGGACTGGCTCGACCGCGTGCACGCGGTCGACCACACGGAACAGCTGCCGCTGAACGTGCGTAGCCTGATGATCGGGCTGATCAGGGCGCGACTGCCGGAGGCCGGCTCGCCCTCCCCGGCGCACCTGCGCCAGCTCGCGAGCATCCACTCCGCGACGATCGACGGCATCCTGGAGTTCAGCACCAACAATCTCAAGCACGCGACCCAGCTGCTGCAACGTTTGCTCTTCAACCTTCCGCTGAGCGGCGAGAGCGCACTGCTGCTGCAGCTGCGCGCCGTCGAGACGATCTATCGCCGGCGCCGCTACTCGAGTGAGCTGCGCGGTCTGCGTGGAGCCTCGCAGATGCGCATGAGCGAATGGACGCAGAAGAACCTCGACCAGCAGGTAAACCAGTTCATCTCCGGTCTGGTGCGGCGCCGGGGTGAAGCGACCGTCGCCGCCGAGTCGCTGTCGCCATCCGAGCGGATCAGCGCTCTCTGGGAGCAGATCAGCTTGGCGAGCGAGCTCAGAACCACGCGCGTCCCGTTGCGGCTGCACGACCGGGACCTGACCGAACGCCGGAACAGGTCCGAGCAACTGCGGCTCATGGTGTCCGTCGCAGACCGCTTTCACGCCTGCGAGGTCCGATCCCTCCTCGACGTGTCCTCCCGGATGTCAGGCTCAGCGCATCTGCGGGACCTCTTCGACGAGCAGGCGCGGCCGGCTGGGGCGAGGCGGAACATCCAGAGTGCGACGGTCATCGGAGTCGTCGCGGCCGTCCAACCTCCAGACTTGGAGAACTCCAGCCAGGTCGTCTGGCTCAACTGCGGCACCGGCGACCTGCTGCGCCACGTACCGGCACCGACAGCGGCGCCACTGGTGGTCGGGGACATCATCGCGGCCCAGGTCCGCGGCACCCCGCCGGCCGTCGTCGAGGTCAGCCGGCTCGATCGAGCGGCACCGGGCCACGACGAGGTCAGGGCGGCCATCGTGCACGCCACCGCGCCATGGCTGCGGGTCGAGGTCGACGGCGCCAAGGGCTACACCTATCCGTCCGACGAATCCGCTGCCGCCGAGATCGTGCACCGTCATTGGGATCCCGATCTCGCCCGGACGTTCTCGGGCATCGCACCGGACGGACCACGACGTCGGCTCGTGCGCTGGGACAGCGCACTGCGGCACTGGCTTCCGGTGGTCAGAGGGCTGAGCGAGCTGATCGTCGACGAACTCGCCGCCGCTGACTCCGTTGCGCTCACGTTCACCTCGATCGACGACGGCGAGTGGCACTTCGTCAGCTCACCAGGATTGCTCTACCACCTGCCGCCCGAGGTGTGGACCGACCCCGAGGCGCTCGACGGCCTGCTGCGGCCGGAACGGCACGGGTTGGTGCTGACGGCTGCGCTCGCCGACACCGAACGACTGCTGCTGACGGTGCGGCTGGGCGCCGACGGGGAGCCCGACCACGACGACCGGAACGTCCAATGGCTGCGGCTGTTCGACGACCAGGACGACGACCTGACCGTGGTCGTCCGGCAAGGCGAAGAACGCGTGGTGGAGATTCAGCCGCCGCCCGGTTTCCCGCTGACCGTGCGCGCATTGGGTGCGGAACGCGCTGGCAGCCGGGTTCACGTCCTGACGCAACCGTGGACCGACTATCAGGCCCGGCGGGGAACAGTGCCGGTCTCGTTCGTCCAGTCACAAGGAGTGCGTGAGTCGGAATCACCGACGCCGCAACGCTTCGACGAACTCCACAACGTACGACGAGGCGACATCCTGACGCTCAGCCACATGGTGTCGAAGAAGATCAGCACACATCCCCGCGTCGCCACGTCGACATCGCTCGTGGTGAGCGTGGAAGCTGAGTCGCTCTCCCTGCTCGACCAGCACGGAACGAACCTGGCGAAGGACCTGGTGCACGGACGGTTGGCCGAGGTGGTGAACGAACCCCGGGCCGACCACCCCCGCGCCGTAACCATCGTCCGCGGTGCGGCGTTGTCCACAGCGGCCCTGGTGAGCAAGGTGCACACCGCGAACACGGACCCGGCGGTCGTGCTCGACGACGTTGCCGCGTCCGCGGCCGTCCAGGGCGTGATCGTCAGGCGGCTCGCTGACGGCAAGAGGTACGGCACGTGGTGCCGCTTCGGCGACGCGGTGCACTACGTGGAACTGGAGCCAGAGTGGTTCGGCGACACCGACCCGAAGCTGATCGGCCAGCTGTTCTCAGGCACGCTCGAAGGCGGCGAGTGGACGTTCGAGTACGTCTATCGCCGGATCACCGTCCGCGCCCTGTTCCAGCTGCGGGACGGCGAGCCGGATCCCGGCGAGGACGCGGAGTACATCGGTTCGGACCACAATCACGACTACCGGCAGATCGTGGGCAAGCCGGTGATCTTGCGACAGGACGCACAGGTCTCGCCGGACGACGTCGTTCGTCTGCTCAAGATCGAGGGCGCCGGTGTGCAAGTGGTCAATCAAAGAGCCTCAGGCGCGGTCCGCACCGTCTCGGTCTCGTCTCGCGGCAGCGACCGCACGTTGCTCGGCGCCACGAGGACGCAGGGCATGCTCGGCGGCCTGTCGGTAGGAGGCGCGGAGCTTCGGGTCACCCGTTCCTCTGCGTCGACGGTGAACGGGCTCCCACAGGTCGAGGTGCGCAGGTACTTCGCGCTGCGCCTGCGCGGTGAGACGCGGAGGACGAGCCCAGATCCCGGCGGTGACCTGTGGCAGCGGTTCGTGAAGTCCGGCAAGGAGCACGTGCTCGGCTCGGTGGCCCAGGACGGAACCGCGTTCGAGGTCGGTGGTGGACTACGCCCACCCGGTCCCGACGGGGTGCACACCTCCCGCCTCCCGCTCGAACCGGATCAGGAGCCGGCTGTCGGCGGTGCGCAGTACATCAGGAACGCCGCACGGGCGCGCCTGGTGCCGACTAGCCGCGGCTTCCTGGCCTCCTATGTTAAAGCCGAACCGCTCACTTTGGACGACTTCGCGCGGCGGTATTCGATCGTCGCCAACGGCACGCGGATCGTGCTGGCGGAGCCACTTCACTACATCGGCCCGCCGACCGAGGAGAGGCAGCACCACCTCTTCGAATGGGGATACGGGTGGACCGTGGCGGTCCCACCGGAGCGGCTCCGGGTACCGGCCGCGGAAGACAGTCCACTCCCCGCGCTGTTCCACGGTGACCGGGTGGATGCGGTGTCGTACGTTTTGTCCGAGGACCACGGTGACCCTGTTCTCGTAGTCGACCAGTTCGACATCACCCACCACTACACCCGGCGGGTGGTGGACGAGGCCACCAAGCAGCACCTGCACCTGATCGACCTCAGGGTCAGCCTGGACGTCGGAACTGTTCACGTCCTGCGCGCTCAGGCCGGCCGCTCGCTCGGCGACACGCGTGACCCGTTCGAGGCGACCCAGTGGGTGCCGTTCGCCGCGTCGCTGGATGACGTCAGCCGGGACGCCCTGCTCGACCGCCTTCGCGCGGAGGGCAGGACCGGACTCGTTCAGCAGCGGGTGCTGGCCAGGCTGGACACCGTCGAGGCACTTTCCACGGGCGGCCGGATCCGGACGTTCCACACCGTGCGCGAGACCGCGACCGACCTCCGCGACGGGGACTTCGTCTTCCTCACCGCCCAGCGCATCGAGCAGACGGACAACGAACTGACGGTCATCTTCGGCCTGCACGGAGCAGACAACGCCCACGATCTGGCGGTGCGGGTGAACCGCAGGGAATTCTCCTATCGGGAGAGCACGTTGTCCCGTCTCGTCGCGGGCGGTCTCGACCCGGAGACGATGAAGATCGTCCTGCTGGTGAAGCTGCTATACGTCAAGCGGGACACGCGGTTCGGCTCTGTGCGCCACGCACCGACCAGAAAGCCGGAGACGCTGGTCAGCTATCTCGCGAGCCGCAACGGCACCTGTTACGCGGTCATGGGCGACCAAAGGCTGGAGATCGCTCCGGGCGTGCTGTTCAACGCATCGCAGGTGCTGGGCGCTGAGGGCGTCGGCTCGGGAGCCGTGGTGCGGCTCGCCCTCGACGACGAGCGCAAGGTCACCCTGCTCACCGCGCTCCCCTCAGACAAGTCCTACCTATCCGCCCACGACCGGCCCGTGATCGTTTTCCCGAAGGCGACGGCGCTCGCTCGCGTGGCGCCGGCGCGGGACGAGGCGATGGGCTCGATGTTCACCGTTTCCGGACTACCGGACATCTCCGCGTCCCCGGTGGACGGTTCCGGCGTCTCCATCCTCGCCACGCCCCACCCCAAGGTCTGCCTGGTGCACCTCGACTCCACCGGGAAGCCCGTGCTGCGAACCGCACCAAACGAAAGCCTGCGGCACGGCCGAGTGCTGCGCACCGATATCAACGAACCGGCGGGTGTGCGACCGTGGCAGCCGATCGCGGAGCGCGGTGGCGAGGCCGCCGAGCTGGTCAAGGTGGCGTGGGCGCGCATGTCGTTCGCCAACTCGACCGCGCGCGACATCGCGCAGGCGTGCAGGCGCCACGAATGGATCCACCACGACCGCAAGACGGGGCACAACACGAACGGCCGCCGCGTCGGCCCCTATCCGGTCCGTCCCGGAACCGCACGCGACGAAGGGGTCTTCTTCAGCATCGACAACGGCTGGACCCTGCGTTACACGCCCAAGAGCATGCCGCACAACGGTCTGCCCGCAAGTGCGCTGGTCGAGGATCAGACGTTCTGGCCGGACGGTTCCGCGAAGTTCACCGTCGCCGCGCCCAACGCGGACAACTCCGGACTGTGGCTGGAACTGGGCCCGGGACGGGTGGTCGAGGTCCGCGGCGCGTTGATCAACGAAGAGAACGGTGCCTCACTCGCGAACGTCGACTGGTCGATGTTCGCAGCAGGCGATCGGGTGACGCTGCGCCTGTCCCAGCGTTCGTCCGGAGGGCTGTGGGAGGTGGGACCGAACCACCTGGTGCTCACGTCGTGGTCCACGAGTCTTCGTGCCGCTCTCCCCCAGGACCGGCGCTCTCGGCTGCTCCTCCCAGTTGCCGGAACCAACACCCGTGGAGGCGCACTCCGCCTCGGCGCCGGACGACACCTGTCCTACCCGATCGCCACGAACGATCTCGCCGCCTACACCGATGTCGACGCCGTTTGGCTCAACCACCGCAACGACATCGAACCCGTTTCTTACGAAGGGATCCGGCCGGGCGACGCCGGGCTCCTGACCGTCGGTCCCACCGGTGATCTCGCGCTGGCCGGCCTGCCGGATGTGGAGGTGCGGCTCGCGGGCGATTCGGAGTCGAACTGGCCTGGCTACCGGTGGTTGCGCCAGTCGCTCGACCACCCTGAGACCCGCCGCCCGCTGCTCACCAACCTCGGCGGCGTGCTCCCGGTGACGATCATCATCGTCGGGGTGGACCGCCGAGTGGTGACCGTGTGCCGGCGGGACCAACGGTCCGGTCAGTGGCCCTCCAACCGGTTGGTGCGCACAGAGATCCTCGCCCAGTTCGGAACGAGGGCGTTGCTCCTCAGATCAGGTGACGCGGTCTTCACCGTCGCGGTCAACGACCTCGTCCAGGGTGTCCCTCACGCGCTGTGCGACCAAGTTGGCGCGGCGTTGGTAGCCAACCGCCGGACCCACACGTTGTGGTGGTCGGTGGACGAAACCGGAACACCACACGCCGGCCTGCACGGCAACGACGTCACCAACCCGATCGTCACCGCCGAACACGTCGTGTTGGACGAGAACGGCGCCGTCGCGGGCTTGGTGTGCATGGATTCCCGAAGCAGGCGCTACCACTGGCTTCCCGTCGGCCACGCATCGTGGATCCGCGACATCTCGGCAGACGACCTCCTGGCGAACCTCCGCCGGATCGGCGATCTGGCGGCGAAAAAGCTCCACTCCGGAGCGATCTCGATCACCACGCATCCGGCGGTCGCCCAGCAGGCAAAAGCCCTCCACCCGAGCGCGCCGCTGCGCGTGGTAGTTGGAAAGGGCGATCCGGTCGTAGCCGCCAGCGGCGAGTGGCGGTATGTCGCCCGGCTCGAAATGCCTCCGGTGCTCCTGTCCTACGAGTCCGCCGAGCCAGGTCTGGCGGAAGGTGACAGCCGGTTCACAGAAGTGGACAGCGCTTTCGTCGGCAAGAACCGGACATCGATCACGGTGCGCGACGTCAACACTCGGCTGGTGCGCCTGAACCTGCCACAGTGGACGCTGAACTCACACGAGGCGATCCGAGGTGGAAGCGACGCCGTGCACGCTCCCCCAGTCACGAAGTTCAAACACTACCAACGGTGGTACCGCGAGGGCCTTCCAGCTGTCGTCGGCGAAAACGATCCCACCGAGACGATCATCCGAGCGGCTGGAACGATCGTCGAGCAAGCCGAAGAACCGAGCGTCGACGTCATGGCCGCGATTGTGGCCCAGTGGTTGGCGCTGCACGGTCCCGCAGTGGCCAACCTGGTGCCGGACCAGGAAATGGACGCGGCTGTGGCCCTCGCCGCAGTTGTCGTGCTGGACTTCCTCGGCGTTCACGGGGACGATTCGGCTGCCGCCGCCGCAGTGGCCATCCTGCACCAGACTGGTCGGCGTGCCGCAGCAAGCGTTCAAGCTGAACAGTTCGTCACGGCATGGATCGCGCGACCCGAACGCCACGCGCTCAACGGAGCATGGGCACGGCTGCGGACGTTGTCGCTCAGCAGGGAACTCACGCCGCGTCAGGTTCGCCAGCTCCGCTCCTTCAGCCAGGCGATGCTGGTGAAGCCGTCGCTTCGAGACGCAGAGCGCGATCTCGCTCCGATCGCCCGAGCGCTGATGACGGCGGTGGGCGACCTCGACACCGCCGCAGAACTGGTGCGAGACAGCGAGATCATGTCTCCACTCGCGCTCTGGGGACGCATTCTCGTCGCGCCACAGGAAAGTGCAACCTCGCAGGCCCGGTTGCTGGACTCCCAGCGGCGGACACTCCACCTCCAGGCTGATCATGTTGTCAGCGACGCCGTGCCCATCACACTCATGCCGGTGATTACTCCGCCAGACGGCGTCGAGGCGCAGTTCCTGCGCATGTACACGAAGGTCAGCGTCGTGCGGACGTGATCAGGCAGCGCGGCGTTCGACGCGGTCAGCTCCCCGCGTACTCGGCGAACCGGACGTCGGTGACGCCGGCGACCGCGCGCGCGAGCACCTCGGCGACGTGGCGGTCGGTCGCGTCGTTCATTCTGTCCACGATGAACACCTGGCCGCCGGACACCTCGGCGGTCCACCGGTACGAGGAGTCGATCACGTCCAGGCGGTGGTGGATCTCCGCCTCGATGATCCAGTCGTCGCGACTGTTGGAACGGAGCATGTCCCGGCGGGTCACGATGCCCACGAGGCGACCCTCGTGGACGACCGGGACGCTACGCACGCGGTGTTTGAGCGTCAGGTTGGCGACCTCGGCCAAGTCGGTCCGCTACTCCGGGGGTCTGACATTCTTGTGCGCCACGGTCTTCAGTCGCGAATGCGCACAGAGGTAGCGCGACAGGGCACCACCCGTCAGGCCAAGCCGAACTTCTCCGCGTGTACCTGAAGGCGCGGCACGTTCAGCTGACGCAGCCCGCTCAGCACGGCCGCGGTCATCGCGGACGGACCGCACACGTACACGTCCCGTTCCACGATGTCGGGCACCAACTGACGCAGGGCGCCCGGCTCGAATGGCCGGGCTCCCTGGCCGGTCCGGCCGGTGAGCAGGTGCAGCCGACCGCGGCGGGCCTGGACGAGTTGGTGCAACTCGTTCAGCAGCACGGCCTCGCGCTGGTCGCGCACCCGGTAGAGGACGACGAAGTCGCCGGGCGTGTGCTCCTGCAGCAGAGCCCGGATCGGGGTGACCCCGACCCCGCCCGCGATCAGCAGCACGCCCGGCCGGGTGCGGTGCAGTGAGGTGAACGCGCCGTACGGGCCCTCGACGAACACGCGCGTGCCGACCTGCAGGTCGCGCAGGCCCGCGCTGCCCTTGCCGACGGCCTTGGCGGTGAGCCGCAGCGAGCGTCCATCAGGCTCGGCGGACAGCGAGAACGGGTTCGCCAGCCACCAGTGACGGTGTCCGGGGAACCGCCAGATGCAGAACTGACCGGCCTTGGCTGGCAGCCGGTCGAGGCCGCGGCCAGTCACGTACACCGACACCGTGTTGGGTGACTCCGGCACCACGGCCGCGACCCGGAACTGGTGGCGGGCGTTGAGGATGAGTGGCCGCACGATCCGCCCGACGACCAACGAGCCGAAAGCGAACAGCCACAGCGCCCACCAGTAGGCCATCGCGGACGGCGAGGACTTGAACGTCGTGGTCTCGATCAGCTGGTGCACGAACGCCAGGCCCAGCGCCACGTACAGCAGCAGGTGCAGGCCGTGCCAGGTCTCGTACTGCAGACGCCGCCGGACGTACCGCGTCGAAACGACCCCGGTGACCAGGATGGTGGTGGCCGCGAGCATGCCCAGCAGCGAGGCGGGCACGCCGGCCAGGGCCACGAACGTCTTTGCTATCGAAACGTTGTCGAGGGTGGCGTACCCGAGCACGACGATCGTGGCGTGGGTGAGCACCGTCCACAACAGAAGGAAACCGTTCCACCGGTGCCACACCGTCAAGCGGTCCATGCCGATGCGCCGGTCCAGCCACGGCAGCCGTGCCACCAGCAGCAGCTGGCACATCATGATCAGCGCGGCGTGCAGGCCGAAGAACTTGGCGACGGTGAGGACCTCGTTCTTGCCCTTGCCCGCGGTCAGGAACAGGAACTCGATGATCGCCAGGTTGACGATGACGAACGTCCACAGAGCCAACCGCGCCTGGACGACCGGAGCCAGGCCCTTGCGACGGATGCGTGAGTTCGTCGTCACCAGACATCACCTCTCGCGGCTGGGTGAAGCCGGAACAGTATGAACTCGTCGAAGGACAGGTGACAGGCTCTAGCCGGACTCGTGGCGGAACGACGCGGTGGCGGGCTTGGTGCACACCGCGTCGGCTGCCTCGGCCGAGTCCTGTAGGTACCACACTTTGGCCCGGTACCCGGTCCAGCCGGTCACAGCACGTCCGCTGATCGAGTTGCCGCATGGCCTGGGCTGCCGCGAGGAGGCGCTGGGCGACCGCAGGGTGTCAGCGGTGTTCGGAACCGGCGGGCGGCCTGACACACTCACACGCCGCTGATCGCTCGAAGCGTCACCATCAAGCGAGCTCATCCATCAGCGGGCAACAAGCGGCGCGCGAGCCTGACGTTCCGACGCCGTCGGCCCGCATCTGACAAAGCCGGACGATGATGCGACCTCCTGCTGCCGTGACAGAATCGGTCAGCCAGCGCTCCACTGTGACGCAAGGCCGCCGGGCGTCCAACTTCGCAGACGCACTCTCACGAGCAGCCCCCTAGATGTCCTTGAGGCGCGTCATGAGCACCAACCCCACCACCATCCGAGCCGCCCGGCTACTCATCGCCCAACTAGGCCTCACCCCGGACGATCTTCTCTGGGAGCCCACCGACATCCCGACCTTCGCCGAGTACGTGCCCAAGGTCGCCGCTGCCGCAGGTCCGGGTGCGCAACGCACCTACGGCACCTACTGGGCTTACATCGTCACCGCCTTCGGTGACCGCCCGCTGGACCAGGTCGACGCCACCGACATCCAAACACTGATGCGGCAGGTCGTCGACCTCCGCATCGTCCGCCGCAGCGACCGCGGAGGCCACAGCACCGCCGAACACCTGCTCGCCGCAATACGCACCATCTACGTCCACGCCATCCGCGACGAAATCCTGTCACCACACCACAACCCAGCGGCCGAGATACCGAAGCCACGCCGACAGACATCGC
>NZ_JYJG01000435.1 GCF_000955955.1 Lentzea aerocolonigenes | reverse complement strand
GCACGACTCGTGACGGGACCCCACCCGGAGCGCACGCGAAGGGCAAAAGCCAAGACGCCTCGGCTTCGCCATCGGGTCGGCTCGCCTTCGGCATTGCGATTAGTTGGCATATCTGGCTAGTAGGGTTGCCAGTTCTTCTGGCTTGCTCAGTTGGGCGCAGTGGCCTGCGGCCAGTTCCACCGGTTCGATGCCGAGGCGGTCTGCGACTACTCGGCGCATGAAGGCTGGTGGGAAGAAGCGGTCGTTCGTACACAGGATGAAGTGCGTTGGCACGTCGGGCATCGCGTCCAGGGGCCACGGGATTCCCATGGCGTGCTCGGACATGGCCCGCTCCCGCTTCTGCGACTCCGCCGCCAGTTCTGGTGGGACGTCGTGCCAGAACTGGTCTTCCAGGCCCGAGTCTTCGTAGCCCGTCTTCTCCCACCAGTCGCCCGGTGTTTCGCCTGGTTTGGGGAGCATCGCGGTGACGTGGACGAGGGCCTTGGCGTTGATTTGGGCCGCTACCAGAGGAGCGACCAGGCCGCCGAAGGAGTGGCCCACGACGATCACGTCCTCGGTGGACGGGAGGGCGGCCACCACTGTGGACGCCCAGTCCGCCAGGTCCTTCGTCTCGTCCTCGGTGGGGAGGTCGGGGGCGATTGCGGTGTGGCCCTTGGCTTCCAGGGCGGCGGCTACCAGGTGCCAGGACCAGCCGACGTCGCCTGCTCCGTGCACGATCGCGAAGGTCGTCATGGCCACGAGACTATTCGCGGCGTTCGATTGGCAGGCGGGAACGGGTGAAGAGGGCCGCGCCCAGCATGGTGGTGGCTGGTACGGCCAGTAGTGAGATGGCGATGTTGAGCCAGGGGATGGTCAGTGGGGTGAGGTCTGGTTGGGGCCAGATGTTGGTGTAGCCGACGTTCAGGGCCGGGGTGCTCAGCAGTTCTTCCGGCTGGTCGCGCTGGGAGACGTCGACGAGCACGCCGTCGCGCAGGAAGATCACGCGGTCGGCCCAGGCGGCGTGGCGGGCGTCGTGGGTGACGAGGACTGCGGCGGCTCCGGCGTCCACTTTGGACCGCGGCAGGCGCAGGACTGTCTCGCCGGTGCCGTGGACGCGGTGGACGTCGCGTAGCTCGAGGACGGTCATCTCGGCACCTCGACCTCTGCCGTGGCGGGGACGGGGCGGGGTTCGTAGTGCACGAGGCTGGCCTCGCAGTGGTCTAGCCAGCGCAGTTCGGCCTCCGCCTGGAAGATCATCGCGTCCAGGACGAGCAGCCACGGCAGGTCGCCCGGCTGGGTCTTGAGGCGCGTGTACTCCTGCAGCGTGCGCATCGTGGCGGTGCGCTGGGTCATCACTACCTCGGCGACGTCGACGCCCGGTGTGGTGATGGCGAGCGCGAGTTTGATCGCCACCTCGTCGCGGGGCCTGTCGCCGCGCTTCACCGGGGACGCGAACCACTTCTTGAGCTCGGTGCGGCCCTGGGCGGTGATCTCGTAGGGGCGCTGGCCCTCTTTCTCAGGCAGTGCGGCGACCAGATCGTCGCGCTCCAGGCGCGACAACGTCGTGTAGACCTGCCCGATGTTCAACGGCCACGTGCCGCCGGTGGCCGAGTCGAACGCCACTCGCAGCTGGTAGCCGTACATGGGCCCACGCTCCAGCAGCGCGAGCAGACCATGTTTGACCGACATGCGTACTGAGTATGCATACCGAGTATGTTCCTGGCAACGGTGACTGACGAAACCTGGGTGCGGGCAGGCCTGACATGCGGAACCCTGGACGGTGCCGGAGACGTCCGGCTGGAGCTGAGCTGGGGGATGACGTGGTCGACGCCGCCAGGGGTCGAACTGGGGAAGTGAACTTGCTCGGCGCAACGGGCCGGGCCGCGGTCGTGCCCGGGCCGCCCGCGGAGATCAGGGACTACGAGCCGGCGGACGAGCCGTCGTGGCTGCGCTGCCGGGTGCTGGGGTTCCTCGCGACGAACTACTACGACGACGTCTGGCAGGCTAAGCGCCGCACCGATCTGGAGCTGGTCGCGCTGGACGACGACGTGGTCGGAGTGCTGGACGTGTCGGTGACCGGCGCGGAGGCGACGATCGACACCGTGGTGGTGCATCCCGGCCATCAGGGGCGGGGGATCGCCACGGCGTTGCTGGAGGAGGCGCTGCGGCGGCTGGACCGGTGCGGTGTCACGACTCTCGGCGCCTGGGCTCGCGAGGACAAGGCCGCCCTGGAGTGGTACGCGCGCAACGGGTTCGAGGAGGTCTCGCGATATCTGCACGTGCACGCGTCGCCCGACGAAGCCGACACGGCGATCATCGCGAAGCACGGGCTGGTGGCCGCCGGGGCGTTCCTGCACGCGCGGATCGAACGGGAAGCCGAGATGCGCCAACGGTTCGAGCGCGTCTACGTGTGCCGGCGGATGGTGCGCTCGCTCTAGACGCTGATGCCGGTGAGCCGCGGGATCGTGGCCGTGCGGCCGGCCAGCAGCATGAGGAGCGCTTCGATCGGGCCGCTGACCTCGGTGCCTTCGCCTGCCGACCAGTCGGCGTCGGTTGCGACGAGCCGGTAGCCGGCCAGTCTTTTGCGGGCGTGGAACGGGAAGCCGATCCGCCACAGGTCGTCCGCGGACACGACGGCGGCCTCGATCGGCATGTGGCGTTCGATGCCGAGCGGCAGGGCCATGTCCTGCGTGTGCACCATGATGTCCATCAGGGCGTTCTTGAGGCTCTGGCCGGGCGCGAGCTTGTGGACGCCGACGGCACCGCGCAGTTCCGCGACGAGCTCTTCGGTCGGTCTGCGCGCCTCGGCGCGTGCGGTCTGGTCGACCATGCGGTTGAAGCTCCCGCGGGCCTTCACGTACTCGCGGATCGCGTCGCGGACGCCCATCCGGTGCGCGAGCGACAGGTGGGCGGCGACCTCGCGCACGGTCCAGCCCTCGCACAGCGACGGATAGGTCCACTCCACGTCGGTGAGGTTCGCGAGCAGGTCCGCCGTTGCCGTGCGTTCGGCGTCGATCGTCTGCCAGATCGTGGTGTCGTCCATGGCGTTCTCCCCTTGATTTAGTTCGAGAGGCTGACTACTTTAATCAGAGAGGCTGACTAAAACAAGGGGAGTGCGCGGGTGAACATCGGGCTGCTGCTCTACATCCCGTACCGGGACCTGGAGAACCGGATCATGGCCGCGGTCACCGGCGCGGGCTTCGACGTGACCCTCGCCCAGGCCCGTGTGCTGCAGCGCATCGGCCCGGACGGCACCCGCCTGACGGAACTCGCCGAGGCCGCCCAGGTGACCAAGCAGACGGCCGGGTTCCTGGTCGACCAGCTGGAGAAGCTCGGCTACGTGGAACGGGTGCCCGACCCCACCGACGGGCGGGCGAGGCTGGTGCGGGTCACCGAGAAGGCGAAGGGAGCCACGCCCGTCGCCGAGGCGGAGATCGCGAGGATCGAGGCGGAATGGGAACAGCACATCGGCAAGCGCCGCATGGCCCAGCTGCGCGAGGCCCTGGAGAAGCTCGGCGAGATCACCGATCCGTACCGGTGAGGGTCGACGCGGTGGCGTTCCGGCCGGTCGCGGTGACGACGGCCGCGCTCTACCGGGTGGTGTCCGGTGGCTCGTCCGTGTTCGTGAAGGTGTTGCGGCGGCCGGTGTTCCCCGGCTCGCTCGCGGAGCTGGTCGGAGAGTTCCCGTGGCGGGACGAGGCGGAGTTCCTGCTGTGCGCCTTCGAGTTGCCGCCTGGGATGCGCCGGCCGGAAGTGCTGCGCGTGGACGATCTGGGCGACCGGATCGGGCTCTGGCTGGAGGACGTGCGGTGCGCTGACGTTCCGTGGGATCTGGCGCGGTTCCGGCGGGCGGCGCTCGGGCTCGGCCGGTGGGCCGGGCGGCGGTTCGGCGGCGCGCCGGGCCGCGCGATGCGGTTGCTGTACGAGGGAAGGCTGGTCAGGGAGGCGTTCCTGCGGCCGGACTGTCCACCGCTCGCCGGGCGCGTGCCGGCACTGCTGGAGCGGCTGGAAGCCTTGCCTCAAGCGATCGGGCACGGCGACGCGTGTCCGCAGAACCTGTTGGTACCGGAGGAGGATCCGGAGTCGTTCGTGGTGATCGACGTCGGGTGGCAGTGCCCGTTCCCGGTCGGGGCTGATCTGGGGCAGCTGCTCGTGGGGCTGGCGCAGGCGGGGCGGATGGCCGTCGATGATCTCCCACCGGTGCGGGAGGAGATCATCGACGCCTATCTGGAGGGGCTTCGGCTGGAAGGCCGCGCGGTGTCACGTGAGCAGGTCGCGCTCGGGTGTGACGGGTCGCTGGCGTTGCGCAGCGCGTTCCACTCGGAACCTGACCTGGCCGAGTACCTGATGGGACTCGGGATGGTCTGCTAGCTCCAGCCGAGCAGTCCGAACGTGTGCCCGGAGGCGTAGGCGGTTAGACCGGCGGCCGGATACTCGATCAGGTCATCGGGAAGTGCGTTGAGCGGGAACCACCGCACGGCCGAGCACTTGTCGGGTTCGCGGTTGACGGGCTCGCCGGCCCAGCGGAGAACCTCGAAGAACAGGCCGAGCCGTGGTTCGACGCCGGAACCGTTGGCGTGCAACGTGTGCACGTGTCGCAGGTCCTGAAGCGCGATGACGACGCCGACCTCTTCGAGAGCCTCCCGCGCGGCTGCCGCGAGCACCGACTCGCCCGCGTCGAGCTTGCCCGACGGCAGGTGCCAGCGACCGTCGAACAACGGGTTCGTGTCGCGGCGCCGGGTGAGCAGGACCCGGTCGCCGCGGACGAGCAGCACGTGCACGTCGATGAGGTGGCGGTCGGCCATCAGGAGGCGAGCAGTTCCGAGACGCGGGCGCGGACCTCGGGCGAGTCCAGGCCGCGGACCATCACGGTGGTGCGGCGGCGCAGGACGTCGTCGACCTCGGAGGCCCACTCGGTGCGGCGGGCGTGTTCGACCTGGGCCCAGATGTCCGGGCCGTCCGGGTGGACGCGCTCCAGCAGGGCAGGGTTCTCCAGGCCCAGGGCGACGACCTCGTGGGAGGTGGTGCCGTAGTGGGTGGCGAGGTGGCGGACCACGTCGTCGGGCAGCGCGTCCCAGGCGTGGTGGAGCACCGAGCCGATGGTGTCGGGGGAGGCCGAGCCGGGCAGGGCCACGCCGTCCAGCGGGCCGTCGAAGGTGCGGCCGAGCTCGGAGTTCACCCGGGCCAGGACGGTGGCGCCGATCTTGCGGAACGTCGTCCACTTGCCGCCGGCCACGCTGATCATGCCACCGGAGCCCGCGGTGATGACGGTCTCGCGCTTGGCGTGCGAGGTGTCGCCGGGGCCGCCGGGCAGGACGCGCAGGCCCGCGAAGGTGTAGGCGAGGTTGGCACGGTCCAGGCCGCTGACGGCCACGCCCGCCTCGGACATGATCTGGTCCACGTCGGCGTCGGTGCACGAGACGGCAGCCGGGTCGCCCTCGTAGGCCTCGTCGGTGGTGCCCAGCAGGAGGTGGCCCTCCCACGGGATCGCGAACGAGACGCGCACGTCGTCGACCGGGATCGTCAGCGCGGCCTTCCACTCCGACGACGTCCGCATGACGAGGTGCGAGCCCTTCGACAGGCGGATCGACGGGTCGGCGGACGGATCTTCCATGCGCCGCAGCACATCGAGCCACGGGCCGGTCGCGTTGACCACGACTGAGGCGTCGACGCCGAACTCGCCGAGCTCGTCGCGAAGATCGACACCCGTGACCTTGGAACCGGTCTTGCGCAGGCCCACGACCGAGATGTGGTTGAGCAGCACGGCACCGGCTTCGGCGGCGGCGCGGGCGGCGGTGATCGCCACGCGGCTGTCGTTCATCTGGTGGTCGTAGTACATCGCGGCACCGCGCAGACCGTCGGCGCGCAGGTCAGGCACCCATTCAACAGCCCTGCGCGCCGACAGCACCTTCCCCATGCCGTCGCCGAAGCCCGACAGCGCGGAGTACAGCGTCACGCCCGCCCCGAGCACGAAGCGCGAGTGCGGGCCTCCTTTGTAGACAGGAACGAGGAACGGCAAGGGGCGCACCAGGTGCGGGGCCAGGCGGTCGCCGAGCGCGCGCCGTTCCTTGTGGTTCTCGTGCACCATCGGCACGGCCGACGGGCCCATCGCCAGGTAGCGCAGGCCGCCGTGGACCAGCTTCGACGACGCGGACGACGTGGCGCCCGCGAAGTCACCGCTCTCCACCAACGCCACACGCAGACCGGAACGCGCCGCGGCCCACGTGGTCGCGATGCCCAGGATGCCGCCGCCGATCACGACGACGTCGAACTTGCCGTGCTGAAGCTCTTCGCGAGCCCTGGAGCGTTGTGCGGAAAAGTCAGTCATCGTCCTCGTCCATCCACCCGACGGTCCGCTCGACCGCCTTCTTCCACTTCCGGTAGCCGCGGGCTCGCGCCGCCGGTTCCATCGACGGCTCCCACTCGGCCGCCTTGTGCCAGTTGGCTTTCAGCTCGTCCGTGCTGCTCCAGTAGCCCACCGCGAGACCGGCCGCGTACGCCGCGCCGAGGCACGTCGTCTCGGCCACGATCGGGCGGACCACCGGCACGTCCAGCACGTCCGACAGGAACTGCATGAGCAGGTTGTTGGCGGTCATGCCGCCGTCCACGCGCAACGTCGTGAGGTCCACACCGCTGTCGGCGTTCATCGCGTCGACGACCTCACGGGTCTGCCACGCCGATGCCTCCAGCACGGCCCGTGCGAGGTGCCCGCGCGAGATGTAGCCCGTCAGGCCAGCGATCACGCCACGTGCGTCGGAACGCCAGTGCGGCGCGAACAATCCGGAGAACGCCGGAACGAAGTACGCGCCGCCGTTGTCGTCCACGGTCCGTGCGAGGGTCTCGATCTCCGCGGCCGACGAGATCAGCCCGACCTTGTCCCGGAACCACTGCACCAGCGCGCCCGTCACCGCGACCGCGCCTTCCAGCGCGTACGCGGCGGGTTCGTCGCCGATCTTGTAGCCGACGGTGGTCAGCAGCCCGTTCTGCGACTGCACGGGCGTGGAGCCGGTGTTGATCAGCAGGAACGCACCAGTGCCGTACGTGCACTTGCCCTCGCCGGGCTCGAAGCACGTCTGCCCGAACAAAGCCGCCTGCTGGTCACCGAGAGCCGACGCGACGGGCACGCCCTCGTAGGTGCCGTAGACCTCGGAGGAGGAACGGATTTCGGGCAGCATCGCGAGTGGAACGTCCAGTGCGGACACCAGCTCGGGGTCCCAGTCGAGGGTCTCCAGGTTCATCAGCATGGTGCGCGACGCGTTGGTGACGTCGGTGACGTGGCGTCCGGTCAGGTTCCAGATCAGCCAGGTGTCCATGGTGCCGAACAGGACCTCGCCGCGTTCGGCGCGCTCACGCAGCCCGGAGACGTTGTCCAGCAGCCACCGCAGCTTCGGCCCGGAGAAGTAGGTGGCGAGCGGCAGTCCCGAGCGCTCGCGGAAGCGGTCCTGGTCGCCGAGTTGCTTGATCAACGCATCCGTGCGCGTGTCCTGCCAGACGATCGCGTTGTGCACGGGCTCGCCGGTCGTCTTGTCCCACACGACCGTGGTCTCGCGCTGGTTCGTGATGCCGAACGCGGCGATGTCGGCGAACGAGAGAGAAGCGTGGGCCAGTGCGTCACGAACGACGGACTGCACGTTCGTCCAGATCTCGGACGCGTCGTGCTCCACCCAGCCAGGCTTCGGGAAGATCTGCCGGTGCTCGCGCTGGGCGACCGAGACGATCCCGCCTGACTGGTCGAACACGATGCACCGGGACGACGTCGTGCCCTGGTCGATCGCCGCGATGTAGGCCACCTGCACTCCTCTGTGCCAGTCATTCGACATTGTCGAACGCTTGCCACATTACTACCAGGAGAGGCCGCCCAGCTCCCTCGAGACACTGCGAGCTGCCTCACGTACGTAGGACACGAGTTCGAGACGAGGCGGCTGATCGGGTGACTCGCACAGCCGCTCGACCGGCCCCGAGATGCCGACCGCGCCCACGACCGCTCCCCGTCCGTCGCGGATCGGGGCTGCGATCGAAGCCTCGCCCTCGACGAGTTCGTGCAGGTCGTAGGCCCAATCTCGAACCAGGGTCTCGTCCAGGGCCGCGCGCAGTCCCGCTTCGTCGAGCGTGTGCCGGGTGAACCGCCGCAACTCGCCGTCCGGCCACTCGCCGAACGCCACCAGCACCTTGCCGAGCGCGGTCGCGTGCCACGGCAGCAGTGCGCCGGTGTCCAGCGTCTGCCGGCTGTTGTCCGGGCGGAACACGTGGTGCACGACCAGCACGTGCTTGCCGTGCAGCACGCCGACCCGCACGGCCTCGCGCGCCCGCACGGCCAGTGAGTCCGACCAGTTCAACGCCTTGGCGCGCAGCTCGTTGCCGTCGAGGTACGACGTGCCGATCTGGAACAGGGCGGCACCCAGCCGGTATTTGCCGCCCTCGACGGGTTGCTCGACGAACCCGACCTCCTGCAACGTCCGCAGAATGCCGTGCACTGTCGGTTTCGCCAGGTCCAAAGCGCGCGCGATCTCGCCGACGCTCAGCTGGTGCGCGCCGCCGTGCGCGAGCAGCTTGAGAACCTCCGCCGCGCGCTGAATGGACTGAATGGGTCCGGGCACGCACCCCACTCTAGCTGCGCATGTTCGACAATGTCGAACACTTGTTGGCACGCGGGGCGCTTTCGTTTGCCAGGAGCGCACGAAAGGGCCCCGCGTCCCGACAAGCTAGGGGCGGTAGATGCCCAGGGCCGCTGCTCGCGACCGGAACTTGAAGTGGTTGGCCCTCTCGCGGACTTCGCCGTCGGTCGCGATCGAGATCGGCGCGCCGTGCACCTCGACGTCCAGCGACGCCACCTCGAAGTGCTTGTACATGCGCGAGTGCTCCAACGCCCCGAGCAGTGCGCCGATGAAGAACCTGGTTCGCGAGAACTGCCGGTCCGCGCGCACGTACCGCACGTCGAGCAGCCCGTCGTCCAGCCGCGGCCGCATCGTCGGCGCGAACCCTTTCGGCCGGTACGGGCCGTTGCCCACGAACAGCAGCCACACGAGGTGCTTCTCGCCGTCGATCGTCATCTTCAACGGCTTCGCGCGCTGCAGCACGCGGAACAGCGCCATCGCCGCGGCCGGCCACTTGCCCCAGCGCTTCTCCAGCTTCTCGCGGATCCGCACCATGTCCGGATAGCCGCCCAAAGACGCCGTGTTCACGAACCACTGCCCGTTGACCTGGGCCAGATCGACCCGCACGCCCACACCGTCGGCGACCGCCCGAGCCGTGTCGTGCAGCCCCTCGATGCCGACGTCGCGCGCGAAGTGGTTCAACGTGCCGGAGGGGATGAGCACCATCGGCAGGTCGCGCTCGGCCGCGAGCGAGGCCACCGCGGCGACGGTCCCGTCGCCACCCGCCACACCCAGCGCCTTCGCGTCGGGCACGTCGGACAGCTCCTCGATCGAGATGATCCGCGCCTTCGGCCACTCCTCGGCGATCTGCGGCGTCGGATCCGGGCCGATCCCCGAGTTCGGGTTCACCACCACGACCAGCCCGTCGCCCTCCTGCAGCGAGGTCAGGTCGGCGTGCTCGTAGGCGGACGCGGGCTCGTTCCTGCCGAGCGGCCACCACCGGCGAGTCAGCAGCGCGGCACCCACACCCACGGCGGCACCGGCGGCAACGTCAGACGGCCAATGAACGCCTGTGTGCACGCGTGAATAAGCCACGGCAGCCGCGATCGGAGCGACAACCGCCCCTGCTTTGGGTGATTCCATGGCCACCGCCGTGGCGAAAGCGGCGGCTGACGCGGAGTGACCGGACGGAAACGACGAGGAGGTCGGCCGCTTCGACAACCGGCGCGGCACCGCGAGCAGATCCGCGGCGGGCCTGCGTCTCGGGAAAAGTGACTTCCCGACCAGGTTCGCGCTGGCAGAGGCCCCGGCGATGGCCGCGAGACCCCGCAGCGCACCACGCCGGAACGGCCCCTTGCCGGTTGCCAGAATTGCCGCGATCACGAACCACAACAGACTGTGGTTAGCGGTCTTGGAAAGCCTCTTCAAACCCCTGTCGAGCCTGCTCGGAGGCAGTCCGGCGGAGGAGCTCATGAGCTTCTTGTCGAGAGCGCTGACCCGTTTCCACACGCTACCGACACTAAACCGCAACCGGCGTGCCGCCCGAACGGATCACCCTCGCGCGGCCGGAAGTCGCCTACTGTTGAGGGATGCAGCGGCGGATCTTCGGCATTGAGACAGAATTCGGGGTGACCTGCACCTTCCACGGGCAGCGTCGTCTGTCCCCGGACGAGGTCGCGCGGTACTTGTTCCGCCGGGTCGTCTCCTGGGGACGTTCGTCCAACGTGTTCCTGCGCAACGGTTCCCGGCTCTACCTGGACGTCGGCTCGCACCCGGAGTACGCCACGGCCGAGTGCGACGACCTGGCCCAGCTCGTCACCCACGACAAGGCCGGTGAGCGGATCCTCGAGGACCTGCTCGTCGACGCCGAGCGCAGGCTGGCGGACGAGGGCATCGGCGGCGACATCTTCCTGTTCAAGAACAACACGGACTCCGCGGGCAACTCGTACGGCTGCCACGAGAACTACCTGGTCGCGAGGGCCGGTGAGTTCTCCAGGATCGCCGACGTGCTGCTGCCGTTCCTGGTCACGCGCCAGCTGATCTGCGGCGCGGGCAAGGTCCTGCAGACCCCACGCGGCGCCGTGTACTGCCTCTCGCAGCGCGCCGAGCACATCTGGGAGGGCGTGTCGTCCGCGACGACCCGTTCCCGCCCGATCATCAACACCCGCGACGAGCCGCACGCGGACGCCGAGCGCTACCGGCGCCTGCACGTCATCGTCGGCGACTCGAACATGTCCGAGGTGACGACGCTGCTCAAGGTGGGCAGCGCGAACCTGGTGCTGGAGATGATCGAGCAGGGCGTCCAGTTCCGGGACTTCTCGCTGGACAACCCGATCCGCGCGATCCGCGAGATCTCGCACGACCTGACCGGCCGCCGCACGGTCCGGCTGGCGGGCGGCAAGGAAGCCTCCGCGCTCGACATCCAGCGCGAGTACTTCGAGAAGGCCACCGAACACGTCGCGAAGCGCTCGCCGGACCCGATGGCGCAGCGCGTCCTCGAACTGTGGGGCCGCACGCTGGACGCCGTCGAGTCGCAGGACCTGTCGAAGATCGACCGCGAGATCGACTGGGCCATCAAGAACCGCCTGATGGAGCGGTACATGGCCAAGCACAACATGGACCTGTCCAACCCGCGCATCGCCCAGCTCGACCTCGCCTACCACGACATCCGCCGCGGCCGGGGCGTGTTCGACCTGCTGCAGCGCAAGGGCCAGGTCGAGCGGGTGACCGACGACGGCGAGATCGAGGCCGCCAAGGACACCCCGCCGCAGACCACGCGGGCCAAGCTGCGCGGTGACTTCATCGCCGCCGCGCAGGCCGCCGGGCGTGACTTCACGGTCGACTGGGTGCACCTGAAGCTGAACGACCAGGCGCAGCGCACGGTGCTGTGCAAGGACCCGTTCCGGGCAGTGGACGAGCGCGTCGAGAGGCTTATCTCCTCTCTGTAGAGCTGGCAGAGTGCCGTCGCATGAGGATCATTGCGGCGGCACTCGCTGCTTTTCTGGTTCTACCCGCCGGGGTCGCCTCGGCCTCGGACTCCTACTGGGACCTAAAACCGACCGGCACGGACGCGCAGTTCCGCGGGTTGTCCGCCGTGTCCGGTCAGGTCGCGTGGGTCAGCGGCTCAAAAGGCACCGTCCTGCGCACGGTCAACGGCGGCCGGACCTGGGAGTCCGTCGGCCCGCCCGGCACGGAGGCGCTGGAGTTCCGCGACATCGAGGCGTTCGACGCGCGCAACGCCGTGACCTTGTCGATCGGGCCCGGTGAGTCGTCGCGGATCTACCGCACCTCGGACGGCGGCAAGACCTGGCAGGAGTCGTTCCGCAACCCTGACACGAACGCCTTCTACGACTGCGTGGCGTTCTTCGACCGGTTCCGCGGGCTGGCGCTCAGCGACCCGGTGGACGGCAAGTTCCGTGTCGTCAGGACCTGGGACGGCGGCCGCACGTGGCACCTCAACGACACCAAGGGCATGCCTGATGCGTTGCCGGGCGAGTTCGCGTTCGCGGCGTCCGGCCAGTGCGTGACGACTTCAGGCAACCACGCGTGGATCGCGACCGGCGGCGGCGCGAAGGCACGGGTGCTGGAGTCGCGGGACGGCGGCAGGTCGTGGCGTGCGTCGGACACGCCGTTGCCGAGCGGTGAGGCGGCCGGGGTGTTCGCGGTGGCGTTCAAGACGCCGTGGCGGGGTGTGGCGATCGGGGGCGACTACAAGAAGCCGACCGACCCGACGCCGGCGTTCGCGATGAACGACGGACGTGGCTGGGTGGCCGGCAAGAACGCTCCGGTGGGCTACCGGTCGGGCATCGCCTACCGCGGCAACGGGCTGGTGGCGGTCGGGCCGTCGGGCACGGACGTCAGCAAGGACGGCAAGAGCTGGAAGGTCGCGGACACCGGCAGCTTCGACACCGTGGACTGCGTCGGGTTCACCTGTTGGGCGTCCGGTGAGAAGGGACGGGTCGGCCGTACCTGATGCGTCTGCATCCAGGTGAGCCCGAGGCCACCGGCTGGCGGGTCGAGAAGCTGTCCGAGGTCGTACGACGGCTGCGCGGGCCCGCCGGCCGTCCCCTCCTCGTCGCGATCGACGGGCGCGGCGGCGCGGGGAAGTCGACGCTCGCTGAACGGTTGCGCACGGCCGTTCCGAAGTCGGCGGTCGTGCACACCGACGACGTCGCCTGGCACCACGCGTACTTCGACTGGGGCGGCTTGATGGCCGAGCACGTCATCAAGCCGCTCCACCGCGGCGAGGCGGTGGAGTTCCGGCCGCCGGCGTGGGCCGAGCACGACCGGCCCGGCGCGATCCGCGTGGCCGCCGGGCTCGACGTCGTGTGGATCGAGGGCACCGGGATCATCCGGGACGAGCTCGCGCCGTGGATCGACGCGTCGATCTGGGTGCAGGGCGATCTGGACGAGCAGGAACGCCGGTTGGTGGCGCGCGACGGCGACTCCGAGGCCCAGCGACGGCACGTCGCCGCGTGGCTCGCGGAGGAGCTGCCGTTCCTGCTCCGGGAGCAGCCGTGGCGCAGGGCGACCTTCGTCGTGGCCGGCACGACGGAGCTCCCGCACGATCCACACTCCGAGATCGTCGTCGCCCCGGCCGTTTCCTCGTCGCTCCCGCGGGGTAGATGACGAAGGTGTTCGAGGGATTCTCGTTGCGCCGCATCGATGTCGGCGAGGCCGTGCTGCGAGTGAGGGTCGGTGGGGCAGGGCCACCGATCCTCCTCCTGCACGGCCACCCTCGAACCCACACGACGTGGCACCGTGTCGCGCCGTTGCTCGCCACGGACCACACGGTCGTATGTCCGGACCTGCGCGGCTACGGCGAGTCCAGCAAGCCCGGTGATTACTCGAAACGAGCTATGGCGCGCGATTTCGTGCGCCTCATGAGCGCTCTTGGGCATGAGGAGTTCGCGGTCGTCGGACACGACCGTGGAGCCGCCGCGGCAATACGGCTCGCGTTGGATCACCCTGCGCGCGTCACGAAGCTGGCCGTGCTGGACGGGCTGCCGATCGGGGCTCATCTCGCCAGGTGCGACGCGAGGTTCGCGCAGGCCTGGTACCACTGGTTCTTCCTGGCCCAGCAGGACCTCGCCGCCGCGATGATCAACGCGGATCCCGATCTCTTCTACGGCGGGCGCTACCACGACACACCGCTCGCGATGGGCGTGGAGAACTGGGCGGACTTCCAGAAGGCCATCCACGACCCGGAAACCGTGCTCGCGATGTGCGGGGACTACCGGGCCGGGCTGGAGATCGACCGCCAGCACGACGACGAGGACAGGGCGAACGGCAGGAAGATCGCATGTCCCGTGCTGGCGTTGTGGTCGGCCAAGGACGACCTCGGTGACCTCTACGAAAACCTTGACGCCGTGTGGGCCGAGTGGGCCGATGACGTGCAGATACGGTCCATCGACAGTGGACACCACATGGCCGAGGAAGCGCCCGTGGAGCTGGTGCGAGAGTTGCGCACGCTGGTCTGAACGGACCGTTCACAACAGGTGATGTCAGGGTTTCGGCGCGCACGAGGTTAGGGTTAGCGCGTGGCCATCGCACGCGCCGAACGCCTTGTCAACCTGGTGCTGTGCCTGCTGTCGACCCGCCAGTACCTGACAGCGGAGCGCATCCGCGCCATCGTCCCGGGCTATCACGAAGCTCCGACGGACGAGGCGTTCTTCCGCATGTTCGAACGGGACAAGTCCGAGCTGCGCGACCTCGGCGTGCCGCTGGAGACAGGCAGGCAGTCCAACGCCGAGGGCGCGGAGGACGGGTACCGGATCGCGCGGCGCGACTACGAGCTCGGCGACATCGACCTCGAACCCGACGAGGCCGCGGCAGTGGCACTGGCCGCGAGGCTGTGGGACTCGCCGCAGCTCACGGGTGCGGTGCACGGCGCGTTGATCAAGCTCAGGGCCGCCGGGGTGGACGTCGACCAGGACGCGCCGGCCGCCGTCGAGCCCAAGGTCCGGGCCAACGAACCCGCGTTCCCGCCGCTGTTGCAGGCGGTTCAGGCAGGGCAGACCGTCGCGTTCGACTACCGGAAACCACCGCCCGGCGGCCAGAAGGAACGAACGGTCGAACCGTGGGGCGTCGTGGCCTGGCGCGGCAAGTGGTACCTGGTCGGCTGGGACCGCGAGCGCGACGACACCCGCTGCTTCCGGCTCTCCAGGATCGTCGGCACCGTCCGGACCGTGGGCAAGCCCGGCGCGTTCAAGGTGCCCGAGGGTGTCGACCTGATGAGCCTCATCGCGCGCACGGAGGTCGATCCGCACCACACGGCGCCCGCGAAGATCTGGGTCGTCAAGGGCCGTGCTCAGGGCCTGCGCCGGCACGCCAAGATCATCGAGGAACGCGACGGCGGCGACGTCGTGGAGATCGACCTGAAGTTCCCCGACTCGGCGGCCAAGTGGCTGGCCGGGTTCGGGCCCGACGTCGTGGTGCTGGAGCCGGAAGTGCTGCAGAAGTCCGTGCGCGACCGCCTGCAGGGTGCACTGGAAGGAGCGCGGTGACCGCGTCGAACGAACGGCTGCCGCGGCTGCTCGCACTCGTGCCGTACCTGCTCAACCGGCCCGCGATCACGGTCAAGGAGGCCGCCGCCGACTTCGGGATCACCCCGAAGCAGCTGCGCAAGGACCTCGAGCTGCTGTGGATGTGCGGCCTGCCGGGCTACGGGCCGGGCGACCTGATCGACCTGTCCTTCGAGGGCGAGACGATCACGGTCTCGTTCGACGCGGGCATGAACCGGCCGTTGCGGCTCACCGCGGCCGAGGCGTCGTCGCTGCTCGTGGCGCTGCGGGCGCTCTCGGACACGCCGGGCGTGGTCGACACGGACGCGGTGCAGCGCGCGCTGGCCAAGATCGAGTCGGCAGTCGGCAAAGCGCAGCCCGCGGGCATGGTCGTGGGGCTCGGCGCGTTCGAGCGCGAGGAGACCGCGGAGATCCGCGCGGCCGTGCAGGACGCCGTGAAGCGCGAACGGGCCGTGCGCATCCGTTACTACTCTCAGTCGCACGACGCGATGAGCGATCGGATCGTCGACCCGATGCGTCTGCTGCTCGTCGAAGGCCGCGGCTACCTCGAGGGCTGGTGCCGTTCCGCGCTGGGTGTGCGGTTGTTCAGGCTCGACCGGATCGACGAGGTGCAGGTGCTCGACGAACCGTCGTCACCTCCGCCGCACGCCCGGCTCACGGATACATCGGAGGGGTTGTTCCAGCCGCGGGACGATCAGAAGATCGCGGTCCTTCTGCTCGAACCGGACGCGCACTGGGTCGCGGAGTACTACCCGGTCGATCACGCGGCCGAGCTCTCCGACGGCCGCACGCGTGTCCTCATGCGCTACGACGACTCGTCCTGGATGGTCCGCCTGCTCCTCGGACTCGGCGGTGACGTGCACGTCGAGCAGCCCGTCGAGCTCGCGGGCGAAGTGCGGCGGCGGGCGGAGGAAGCGTTGCGCCGGGCAGATCACCTGCTGTCCACCCAAGACGTATAACGTGTGCTCGTGCCGTACACACCGACTCTGGCGCTGGTCGCGCTCGGCCTGATCGTGATGGTCGCGATCGGAGTCCGAGTCATCCGATCCTTGCGTCGATTCGCCAGCGCCCGCACTCTGGTGGGGGACAGGGTCGGCGACGGCGTCGGACTGCTGAAGGCGCGCTCAGCCGCGCTGAAGGTGGCCTTCGCCGAACGGCGGCGCCCGGAACAGGCCCGTACCAGGGCGAACCCCGCGTACGATCGTCGTGGCGGGGGAGACAGGAGGATCACCAATGGGTAACCTCGGACCCACCGAGCTGATCATCATCGCTGTGGTGATCATTCTGCTCTTCGGTGCGAAGAAGCTGCCTGACATGGCGCGCTCGCTCGGCAAGTCGGCGAAGATCTTCAAGGCCGAGACCAAGGGCCTGCGCGACTCCAGCGACGACGACGCCCCGGCTGCGCAGCAGCCCGTGCAGCAGCCGATCCAGCAGCTCCCGCCGGCTCAGCCGCAGGTGCAGCAGCAGCCCCAGGTCGCTCCTCCCATCGAGCAGACTTCGCAGAACAAGGCCACCAACAACTGACCTTCCGGTCTCCTGACTTGTAAGGACGGTTAGCGAGGTGGCAAGTCCGTTCCGGTGGTTCGCCGAACGCCGGGAACGCGGCAAGCGCCGTCGGGGCAACCCCGACGGCACCATGTCGCTCAAAGATCATCTGTATGAGCTGCGGCACCGGCTCGCGATGGCGATGTTGATCATCACCATCGGCGCGATCTTCGGCTGGGTCTGGTTCGCCGTGAAGCTGGGACCGATCCCGTCGCTGGGCGAGATCATGACCGACCCGTACTGCCAGCCGGACCTCGCGCCGTACCGCGTGCAGTTCCCCGGTGAGCAGGGTTGCCGGCTGCTGCAGACGGAACCGTTCGAGAGCTTCATGATCCGCCTGCAGGTGGGTGCGGCGGCGGGCGCGGTGCTGCTCAGCCCGTTCTGGCTGTACCAGTTCTGGGCGTTCATCACGCCCGGCCTGTACCAGAAGGAGCGCAAGTTCGCGCGCACCTTCGTGTCCTTCGCCGCGATCCTGTTCGCGGCCGGCGCGGTGCTGGCCTACTGGGTCGTGCCGCAGGGCCTGCAGGTGCTGATCAGCTTCGGTGGTGACCAGTTCATCACGGCGCTGACCGGTGGGAAGTACGTCTCGTTCATCATCACGATGCTGTTCATCTTCGGCGTGAGCTTCGAACTGCCCCTGGTCGTCGTGATGCTGAACCGCGCGGGCGTGGTGAGCTACGAGCTGCTGGCGAAGTGGCGGCGCGGCCTGCTGATGGGCCTGTTCGTGTTCGCCGCGATCGCGACGCCGGGCACCGACCCGATCTCGATGGTCGCGCTGGCGCTCGCGTTGTCGCTGCTGTTCGAGATGGCGATCCAGCTCGCGCGCATCCACGACAAGCGCAAGGCCAAGCAGCGCGTGGACGAGGGCTGGGACTCGCTCGACGACGACGAGGCGGCGCCGTTCAACTACACGCCGTCCGACGACGAGGGCAACGATCCCGGTGAGAAGGCCCAGGAGAACGCTTCGGAACCCGCGAAGCGCGTGAACTACGACGACGCCACGTGACGCGGGCAGCCTTGCTGGTCTGCCCTGCGTCGGGCAAGGGGCGGGCGGCCCGCATGGCCGGGTCGACCGCCGCCGCGTTGCGCCCGCACGTCTCGTCGCTGACGCAGCTGGTGGCGCACGACGCCGCCGGCACGCTGGAGATGGCCCGTGAGGCTGTCGCCGACGGCGTGGACCTGCTGGTCGTCCTCGGTGGCGACGGTGCCGCTCATCTGGGCATCCAGGCGTGCGCCGGGACGTCCACGGCGCTGGGGATCGTGCCTGCCGGGACCGGTAACGACCTGGCGGCCGCGATCGGGTCCGCCTCGGTCGACGACGTGGTGTTCGGGACGCGCAAGAAGCTCGACCTGGGCCGGTTGTCGACGGGGCAGTGGTTCGCGACCGTGTTGTGCGCCGGGTTCGACTCGGCCGTGAACGAGCGGGCGAACGCGATGCGCTGGCCCGCCGGTCCGCGCCGCTACGACCTCGCGATCCTGGCCGAGCTGGCCTCGCTGCGGTCCGCACCTGTCTTGATCACGACCGAGATGGACACGTTCTCGCTGGACGCGACGCTGGTGGCCGTCGGCAACACGCCGAACTACGGCGGCGGGATCCCCGTCTGCCCCACCGCGGACGCGTCCGACGGCCTGTTCGACGTGACGGTCGTGGAGCACGCCAGCCGGTCGATGCTGGTCCGGATGCTGCCGACACTGCGCACCGGGGCACACACGTCGCATCCGTCCGTGCGCACGTTCCGCGCGCGTGAGGTGTCTCTGTCCGGTGGCAACGGCTGGATCGCGTACGCCGACGGCGAACGCCAAGAAGCACTGCCCGTCTCAGTTCGCACGGTCCCAGGCGCTCTCACAGTCGTGGGTCGCTAAGTTATAGGGCTGTTCGGTCTCGTTTTTGATTTCGGTGGGGAAGCAATGGAGACGCTGGAGTTTCAGTCCGAGGCGCGTCAGCTGCTGCAGCTGATGATCCACTCGATCTACTCGAACAAGGACACGTTCCTTCGCGAGCTGGTCTCGAACGCCTCGGACGCGCTGGACAAGCTGCGGCTGGAGTCGTTCCGCGACAAGGACATGGACGTCGACGTCGACGACCTGCACATCGTGATCGAGTCCGACCCGGCCGCCCGTACGCTGACCGTGCGGGACAACGGCATCGGCATGACGCGCGAGGACGTCGTGCGGCTCATCGGCACGATCGCCAAGTCCGGCACCGCGGAGTTCCTCAAGCAGCTCAAGGAACAGCAGCAGTCATCTTCTGACCTGATCGGTCAGTTCGGCATCGGCTTCTACTCGTCGTTCATGGTGGCGGACAAGGTCACCCTGGTGACCAGGCACCCGCACGCCGGTGGCGTTCGCTGGGAGTCGACCGGCGAGAGCACCTACACGATCGAGGACGTCGAGGACGCGCCGCAGGGCACCTCGGTCACGTTGCACCTCAAGCCGTCCGATGACGAGGACAAGCTGCCGGACTACACCGAGCCGGCGAAGATCCGCGAGATCGTCAAGCGCTACTCGGACTTCATCACCTGGCCGGTGCGCCTGGGCGGCGAGGACATCAACTCACGCAAGGCGCTGTGGGCGCGCCCGGCCTCGGAGGTCTCGGAGGAGGAGTACGCCGAGTTCTACCGGCACATCAGCCACGACTGGAACGCGCCGCTCGAGACCATCCGCATGCAGGCGGAGGGCGCGTTCGAGTACCAGGCGCTGCTGTTCCTGCCCGCCCAAGCGCCGCTGGACCTGTTCATGCGGGACAGCAGGCGCGGCGTGCAGCTCTACGTGAAGCGCGTCTTCATCATGGACGACTGCGCCGAACTGATGCCCGAGTACCTGCGCTTCGTCAAGGGCGTGGTGGACGCGGCGGACCTGTCGCTGAACGTGTCGCGCGAGATCCTGCAGCAGGACCGCCAGATCCAGCTGATGCGCCGCCGCCTGGTGAAGAAGGTCCTGTCGTCGATCAAGTCCTTGCAGTCGTCGCGCCCGGACGACTACGCGAAGCTGTGGGGCGAGGTGGGCGCGGCGCTGAAGGAGGGGCTGCTCTCCGACGTCGACAACCGCACGGCGATCCTGGACATCTGCTCGTTCGCGTCGACTCATTCCGAGACCGAGCTGACGACGCTGGCTTCCTACATCTCGCGCATGAAGGAAGGCCAGGAGCACATCTACTACATGACCGGCGACTCGCGGACCGCCGTCGAGCACTCGCCGCACATGGAGGCGTTGCGCGCCAAGGGGTACGAGGTCCTCATCCTCACGGATCCGATCGACGAGATGTGGGTCGACGCGGTTCCGTCCTACGAGGAGAAGCTGTTCCAGTCCGTCGCCAAGGGGCAGGTGGATCTGGAGACGGAGGAGGAGAAGTCCGCCGCTGCGGAGAAGGCTTCGGAGTTCGCGGATCTGCTGACGTGGATGGGCTCTGCTCTGGCGGAGGACGTCAAGGAGGTTCGGCTGTCCACTCGGCTGACGACCTCGCCCGCCTGTGTGGTCGGGGACGACCACGACATCACTCCCACGTTGGAGAAGATGTACAAGGCGATGGGGCAGGAGCTGCCGAAGATCAAGCGGATCCTGGAGCTCAACCCGTCGCACCCGCTCGTGGAGGGACTGCACAAGGCGTTCGCGGGTGGTGAACGGGAGTCGCTCGCGGACACTGCTGAGCTGATCTACGGGATGGCGTTGCTCGCCGAGGGCGGGGAGCTGGCTGACCCGTCGCGGTTCGTGAAGCTGGTGGCTGATCGGGTGCAGCGGACGTTCTGATTCTTTTGGGGTGGCCCGTTCCGGGTAGTTACCGGGACGGGTCATTTCATCGCCGCTTCGCGACGATTGCGATTGGGGCTTGACTT
>NZ_JYJG01000434.1 GCF_000955955.1 Lentzea aerocolonigenes | reverse complement strand
CGCACTCAAAGTCAAGCCCCAATCGCCGGGCTGGGCACGTCATGACCGGTTGCCCAGTTCCGCACTGCCTTAAGAACTGCTCGGCTTCGCCATCGCTTGATAGCCGTGCGGGGCTCGCCTTCGGCTTTACCTCGAGCAGGCGCCAGCCATTGCGCGCGAGCTGATTGGCGCGCGTTCGGGTGGCGTGTGGAGCAGGTTGCGTCTCGGCCTGCGGGCCGGGTCCAGCCATGCAGGCGCATAGAACACCGGGATACCGGCCGCCAGTTTCACTTCCCATTCACTGTGGTGATGACGGCAGAGGAGCACCGCGTTGTCGACAGAGGTCTCGCCGCCGTCTGCCCAGTGGTGGATG
>NZ_JYJG01000433.1 GCF_000955955.1 Lentzea aerocolonigenes | reverse complement strand
GGTCAGCGCGACCTGACGAAGTACTACTAGACGACCTCGACCGTCACCTCGACGACATCCCCTGCTTCGATGGCGTTCTTCTTGCGCACTGCGGCCTTGATCGGCAGCACGTAGCAACCGGACTGCTTGTCCGGGAACACCGACGTCGACCAGTTGCTCGCGCCCACCCCGACCCTGACCTTGACGGCGCCGAAGCCGGCTCCCGGCGTGGCGATGTCGCGGATCTGGTCCGAGACGTCCTCGGGCAGCGTGACGAAGGTCCAGGTGTCCATGCGCCTGGCGTCCCAGACCCACAGCTCCGCGTCGAAGACGAACATCCCCTGATTCTCCGTCAGAGCGGCGCGCTGATGTGGAAGTGCTCGTCGAACCGCGCGGCCAGCCGCTCCCCCAGCCCGTCCGGCGCCCACCGCCGCACCAGATCGAGGAATCCGAGCAAGTCCTGCCGCACGCCCTCGAGGAGTCGAGGCAGGTCCGCCACCGGGATCTCACACGCGAGAGACTCCGGACGTTCGGCGTCCTGCGAGAGCCTCACCACGTCCGCGGCGAACTCCACCCCGGGCTCCGGTGAGTGCCCGAGCCACGGCGCCTTCCCGCCGAGCAGTTCACCCCAGTTGCGCCAGCTCTCCAGTCCGGCGCAGCAGCCGGGCTTGATCTCCGCGCCGCTCCCGGTGTCCCGCACCTCCAGCCCGCCGGCCATGAGGATCATCTCCTCGTCCAGCAACGCGCGAAGCATCTCCGGACTGAAGTCCTCGTCTTCGCCGTACTCGGCGATCGCTACGAGCGCCGCGCCGACCTCGTGTCGCGTCATCCGTCCGGACAGTTCGAGGTAACCGCCCGTGACTTCCAGGACTGCACGCATCTCGATCACTCATCCATTGTGGTGACGAACGCCACCGACCAAATCGGTCGGTAAACCTACCGAACCGGTCGGTAAACGCCGTAAAGTCTTCGACATGCCACGACCGCCCAGGACCGGAGTCGACGAGAAGATCCTCGACGCCGCCGCCGCGCTCTTCGCTCGGCACGGTTTCGAGCAGACGTCGCTCAAGACGCTCGCCGATGCCGTCGGCCTGTCCAAAGCCGGTCTGCTGCACCACTTCCCGAGCAAGGAAGCTCTCTTCGAAGCGGCGTGGGAGCAGAGCCGCGTGCTGAGCAGGCACGTGGCCGACCAGGTCGCGCCACTCGAACCAGGCCCGGCACGGGAGCGCCGGGCGCTGGAGCTGCTCACCGACATCGCGCTCGACCGGCCTGGCCTGGTGGCGTTGCTGTTCCGCTCGATGACCGCGCCGGGCGAGGACCCCCAGCAGGCGCAGGACGAGCTGCTGCTCAACGAGATGTTCGTCATCGAACCCGAGAAAGAACTGGCCCGCGCGATCCGCATCGTCGGCGCCCTGAGCGCCATGGCCGTGCTCACCCTCCTGGCCAACCAGGAAGGCGACAAGACCACGTGGCGCCCCTTGATCCTCGCTACCTGCTACGACGCACTCGGGCACCGGGAGGCCTGACCATCATGGCGAAACTGCTCTACCGACTCGGCAGAAGTGCGCACAAGCACCGGCTCGCGGTCGTGCTCATCTGGTTGCTGGTGCTCGTGGGTGCCGGGGTGGGCGCGTTCACGCTCGGCGGTGAGACGTCCAACTCGATGTCGATCCCCGGCCAGGAGTCGACGACGGCGCTCGAGCGCATCCAGGACAAGTTCGGCTCCGGCGAGACCGCGACGGCACGAGTGGTGATCAAGGCCCCGGACGGCCAGAAGCTGCCCCAGCACGTCAAGGCGATCACCGACCTGGTCGCCGACGAGTCCGCGCTCAAGGGCGTCAAGCAGGCGACCAACCCGCTCGACCCCGCCGCGCCGAGCGTCAACAAGGACGTCAACGTCGGCTACAGCACCGTCACCTACGACGTGAAGCCCGGTGAGGTCACCGACGAGCAGCGCGCCGAGCTCACCAAAGCCGTCGACAAGGCGCGCAACGCGGGCCTGACCGTCGAGATCGGCGGCACCGCGATGCAGCAGACGCCGCACGTCGGCGGGCCCACCGAGGCCGTTGGTGTCGTGCTGGCGCTCGTGATCCTCGCGCTGACCTACGGCTCGCTCGTGACCGCGGGCATGAACCTGCTCTCGGCCGCCATCGGCGTCGGCATCGGCACGCTCGGCATCACCATCGCGTCCGGGTTCATGGACCTGCAGTCGACCACGCCGATCCTCGCGTCGATGCTGGGTCTCGCGGTCGGCATCGACTACGCGTTGTTCATCATCAACCGCTACCGCCAGGAACTGCGCCGCGGCTCGGACGTCGGCCACGCCGTCGCCACCGCGGTCGGCACGGCGGGCTCCGCGGTCGTCACCGCCGGTCTCACCGTCGTCATCGCGCTGGTCGGCCTCGCGATCGCGGGCATCCCGTTCCTGACGCAGATGGGCGTCTCGGCCGCGGCCACGATCGTCGTAGCGGTGCTGATCGCCGTCACGCTGGTGCCCGCGCTGCTGAGCATGCTCGGCCGCCGCGTGCTGACCCGCAAGGAGCGCTCGCAGACCAGCTCCGAGCCCAAGGACCGCGGTGTGATCCGCGGCTGGTCGAAGGCCGTCACCCGCAACCGCGTCGTCGCACTGCTGCTCAGTGTCGTGGCGCTCGGCATCGTCGCGATCCCGGTGGCCTCCATGGACACCACGCTGATCCAGAAGCCGCCGGCCAACTCCACGCAGGAGCGTGCCGACCACATCCTCGCGCAGGGCTTCGGCGAGGGCTTCAACGGACCGATCCTCGTGCTCGTCGAGGGCAACGGCGCCGCCGCGACCGCCACAAAGGTCGCCGAGCCGCTCGCCAAGCTGAACGACGTCGCCCTGGTGACGCCCGCGCAGCCGAGCCCGGACGGTTCCGCCGCGCTGGTCACGGTCATCCCGAAGTCCGGCCCGGACAGCACCGCCACCGAGCAGCTCGTCGCCGACCTGCGCACCGAGCTGAAAACTCTCGACGGTGGCAAGGCCTACGTCACCGGTGCCACCGCGGTGAGCGTCGACGTGGCCACGTCGCTGGACCGCGCGCTGCCGATCTACCTGGCCGTCGTCGTGGGTCTGGCGCTGGTGCTGCTGATCCTGGTGTTCCGCTCGCTGCTCGTGCCGCTCGTCGGCGTGCTCGGCTTCCTGCTGACCATCGGCGCGTCGCTCGGTGCCACGGTGGCGGTGTTCCAGTGGGGCTGGCTCGCCGACGCGGTGAACCTCGACAGCACCGGCCCCCTGATCAGCCTCACCCCGATCCTGGTGATCGGCATCCTGTTCGGCCTCGCGATGGACTACCAGATCTTCCTGGTGTCCCGGATGCACGAGGCGCACCACCGCGGCGCCAAGCCGATCGAGGCCATCACCACGGGCTTCCGCCAGGCGGCACCGGTCGTCGTGGCCGCCGCGCTGATCATGTTCTCGGTGTTCGCGGGCTTCGTCCCCGCGGGCGAGGCGACGGTGAAGTCGATCGCGTTCGCACTGGCGGTCGGCATCTTCGTGGACGCCTTCGTGGTCCGCATGGTGCTCGTGCCCGCCGCGCTGGCCCTGATCGGTGAGCGCGCCTGGTGGCTGCCGAAGTTCCTGCGCTGGCTGCCGGAGCTCGACGTCGAGGGCACCGCGCTGGAGGAGATCGAGAACGAGAAGCGCGAGCCGGTCACCGTCTGACCGAATCCGCTCACCAGTCCGTCATGTCCGTGGTCTGATCGCGGGCATGGCGGACTTCTCGCAGGAAGACCTCGACGAGCTCATGGGCGATGTGCTCGACGGTGGCGCGGACGAGGAGAGCGTCGCCGCACTCCCCCAGCTCGCTTCCCTCGTCGACGACCCCGAGCTGGGACGACAGGCCGTGGCGCTCGCCGGCGCGATCATGGCTTCGGGTGCCGCACGAGACGAGCACCTGGCGAACATCTTCCTCGCCGCGTCGAACCGGCTTCTGCCCGAGGCCGACGACTACTACGCCTACCTCCTGGCCGGACAGCTGGCGTTCGAAGGCACGAAGCACTGGCCGCGGCTGGCTCAAGGCCTGGACCTGCGCTACTACGACGTCCCGTGCCCGTCGTGCGGCACGAACATCTCGCTGGTGTTCGAGCTGGCCATCGCGAAGGCCTCGTACATCGACGACATCGGCGACACGAGCCCGTTGCAGCCGCTCGACGCCGACGCGCTCACAGGCATCGCGCGCAGGCTGTACGACACCGCCTCAGCACACGGCCGGGAGAGGGTGATGGAGGCGATCCGGTACATGTTCGGCCGGGCGACGTGTCCGCTGTGCGCGACGGAGTTCACCGTCTCCGACCAGGTCCTGGGCTCGTGACGGCGCTGGGTGAGCTCGCGGATCTCGCGGAAGGTCCGTTGCTGCCCGGCGCCGACGACGCCATGTACCTGCTGGAATGCGTGCTCGTGTTCGAGGGTGTGGCGTACTGGGCGGACGACCTCGCGTGGGCGGTCGCCGGCGAGGAGTACTGCCTGCCGTGTCCGGGGTGTGCGGCGGAGCTGGTCGTCTACGACAAGGCGTGCACCGACGAGACCGGCGGGTCACGCCCGCTCGTCCACGCTGATCCCCGACGGCTCACCGGCATCGGTCGCAGGCTGCACGACACCGCGATCGGCCACGGCCGGCAGCACGTGGCGGAGGGGATTCTGCGGCTGTTCGGTCAGGCGACGTGCCCGCTGTGCGCGACGGAGTTCTCCGTCGCCGGCCGCGTGCTCTGAAGCCGCCGGACCCACCAGGCAACGGTGCGGGGCGGCGGTTCGACGCCTCCGCCCAGGTGGGCCACGACGGTCAGCTCGGTGCCGCCGGGTTCCTCGACGGCGATCGCCCACCCGTGGCACTCCGTCCACAGCAGAGCGACGTCACGATCGGGGTGGCCGGGCAGCCTGCCGTCGACCGCGATGTACACCCGCAGCGGCTTGTCCCGATCCACACAGGACGACTCGCCGCTCAGGCCGAGCTCGCGCGTGACCCGCCACGCGTACTGCCTCGCCACGCTGTTCACATGGCCCGGCTACCCCGTGGCGGGCCCGGCAATCACTGTTCCGATCCAGGTTTCACTCGCCGAAGTCGCCGAAGTCCTCGAACGCGTCGTCGAGCATCTCGCCCATCACCATGCCGCCGACGACACCCGCGGCACCGGCCGCGACGACCGTGCCCATGCCCATGCCCCGACCGTGGTGACCGCCGTGGTGACCGTGCTGGTCGTAGCCGTGGTGGGCACCGCCGCCGCGCTCGGCCACCTGCGCCAGCCACCCGTTGATCGACGAAGCCCAGTCGGCCACCTGGGCCTCCTGGTGCGACAGCCGGAAGTGCCCGAACGCGTCGCCGCCCGCCGAGAACATGCCACCGCGCCTGTCGGCTTCCAGGATCACGAACAGCTCGTGCGGGGACGCCACGAACGTCAGCTCCACCTGCTGGATGCGGCCGGCGAAGTGGGCCGGCGGGAAGAACTCGATCTCCTGGTAGAAGCCGAGCTCCTGCGGCACGCCGTGCAGACGGCCCGCCTCGACGTCCGCGCTGCGGAAGCCGAAACCGAGCTGCCCGAACGCGTTCAGCACCGCGTCCTGCGACGGGAGCGGGTGGATCAGCACGGGGTCGAGGTCGCCCTTGTCCGGCGCGCCCGCGATCACGAGCTCGGTCCGCACGCCCACGGTCATGCCGGGCAGCTGCGCGCCGCCGACCGCCGTGATCGGGGTCTCCCACGGGATGGGCAGCTGGAACGGGATCGACACCGGCTGACCGGCGGCGACGCGCACGCTCTGCGCCACCACGACCCGCAGGAACTCGGACACGCCGCCGTACTCGTGGTCGCCGTGCTCGACCTCGACGCGCGTGACGAGCGACAGCACGACCTGGCCGATCTCGGCGTCCGCGCTGCCACCCTGGATGCGCACCTGCCCGGTGACGAGCTGGCCGGGCGACGCGTGCGGCGAGTCCAGCACCGTGTCGACCGACGGGCCACCGACGCCGAAGGCGCTGAGCATCCGCTTGAACATTTACCGTTTCCTCTCGCGGGTGTCGGTTTCGTCCTCGAAGTCGCCGATCAGCTCTTCGAGGAGGTCTTCAAGTGCGGCGATACCAACGACATCGCCGTCTTCGACCAACGCCAGCTGCGACCGCTCGGCACGCATCTCCGTCACGGCCTGAGCCACCGGGAGTGACGCGGGCAGCGTCAGCACCGGGCCCATCAACTCCCGCGCCGAAGGGTCGGAACCGCGTGCCGTGGCCCGCATGGCCTCGCGGATGTGCACCAGGCCGACGTAGCGGCCGCGCAGATCGGTGACCGGGAAGCGCGACCGTCCACACTGGAGGCTGCGCCGCTCGATCGCCCGTGCCGTCGTGTGTTCCGTGACCGACGACGTCTGCCCGATCGGCACCATCACCTCGCGCAGCGTTGTCCGCTGAACCTGCAGCATCCGGGTCAGCAGCCGTTGCTGGCCTTCGGGAATCAGGCCGTGCTCCGCGGACTGGCGCAGCAGCATCCGCAGGTCGTCCGGCCGGTGCGCCTGCGCCAGCTCGTCCTGCGGCTCGACCTTCATCAAACGCAGCAACGAGTTCGTCGTCGAGTTCAGTCCACTGAGGAGCCAGCGGACCGAGCGGGCGAACGCGCGGAACGGCAGCGCCAGGATCAGCGCGGACCGCTCTGGGTGCGCGATGGCCCACGACTTCGGCGCCATCTCGCCCACGACCATGTGCAGGAACACCACCAGCACCAGGCTGATCGCGAACGCCACGCCGTACGCGAACGCGTCCGGCAGACCGGCCCACTTGAGCGCCGGTTCCAGCAGGTCCGCGACGGCCGGTTTGGCCAGCGCGCCGAGACCCAGCGTGCACAGCGTGATGCCGAGCTGGGCGCCCGCGAGCATCAGCGACAGCTCACGAACACCCGCCACGGCAGCGCGCGCCGCCCGGGACGTCTCGGCCGCCTGCTCCAGCCGGTGCCGCTTCGCCGCGATCAACGCGAACTCCGCGGCCACGAAGAAGCCGTTCAACGCCAGCAAGATCACCGAGATCACGATGCTCATCGGGACAGCACCACCGTGTCCGGCACGTTGCGCGCCACCGCGGCCACCCGCAGTGTCACGCCGTCCAGCACGACCTCGTCGCCAGCTTCAGGAATGCGCCCCAGCTGGTGCAACACCAGGCCCGACACCGTGTCGTAGGCGTCGTCGACCGGCAGCTCGACGCCGGTGGCGTCCTCGATCTCGTCCAGCCTCATGCGACCCGGCACCCGCCAGTCGTCGCCGACCTTCTCGATCAGGGCCGCGACCAGGTCGTCCTCGTCGTGGATCTCGCCGACCAGCTCCTCGGCCAGGTCCTCCAGCGAGATCACCCCCGCGAACCCGCCGAACTCGTCGACCACGCACGCGAGCTGACGGCGTTCGGACCGCAGCCTTTCCAGCACCGCGGGCAACGGCAGCGTCGCGGGCACGACCAGCGCGGGCGAGGCGATCTTCTCGATGGCCACCGACGAACGCTCTTCCGGCGTCAACGTCAGCACCTCGGCCAGACCGACGATTCCGCGCAGGTCGTCGCGGTCCTCGCCGACCACCGGGAAACGCGAGTTCCCGGTGTCCAGCAACGAGATCACGCGAAGAGCAGGCTCGTCGAACCGTACGGTGTGGACGTTCACGCGCGGCGTCATCGCCTGGTCGGCGACGAGTTCACGGAACCCGATGCCGTGTTCCAGCAGCCGCGTGAGCTCGGGATCCAGGTGTCCCTGCTCCCCCGCGTCCTCGACGATCGCCTTGAGGTCCTCGGGCGTCGCGCCCTGCGGCAGCTCCTCGACCGGCTCGATGCCGGCCGCGCGCAGCAACCGGTTCGCGGCCGCGTCGAACAGCCGGATCACCGGACCGGCGATCTTCAGGTACACCAGGGTCGAAGCGCTCAACGCCAGCGCCAGCCGCTCGGGACGGGCGATCGCGAGGTTCTTCGGCAGCAGCTCACCGAGCACCATCTGCACGAACGTGGCGAACACCAGCGCGATCACCATCGAGAACGGCACGCCGAGGCCGGTACCGAGCAAGGGCTCGGCCACATAACCGACGAGCAGCGCCGTCACCGTGATGCCGAACTGGGCACCGGAAAGCATGAACGAGAGCTTCTGAGTCACGCGGAGCGCACGCCCGGCGGCCTTCGAGCCGGCCTCGGCGAGCTGCTGCAGACGGCCGCGATCGACCGCCATGTACGCGAACTCCTGAGCGACGAAATACCCCGTGGCGATCGTGAGCACCACGATGGCGAGCAAGCCGGATGCGATCAACAAGACGCACCCGGCCACGTACTACAGCCGTCTATGTCGGCTTCATCAGGCATACTCCAACAGTAGCACGTAGCACTGTACGGTTTAGGGACGGAGGTCGCCTGTTTTGTCCGAATCACTGCTCAAGATCGGCGAGCTCGCCGCCCGTGCCGGGGTCAGCATCCGCACCGTCGACTACTACACGACCCTCGGCCTGATCAGCCCCGCGCAGCGCACCGCGAGCAACTACCGCCTCTACCGCGCCGACGACGTGGAGCGCATCCACCTCGTGCAGCGCCTGGAGATCCACGGCCTGCCGCTCGAAGACATCGCGAGGGCGTTCACGGCAGGCCCCGCCGACACGGCGAAGGTACTCGGCCAGATCGACACCGACCTGCGCACGCTCCAGGAAGCCGCCGACGCCGCGTCCCCGGAGATGCACGGCCTGCTCGCGGTGATCGCCGGCCGGGTCCACTCACTGATCACCATCGCCTTGCAGCTGCCGCCCGACCTGCCGCTCTAGCCGACGAAAATTCGGGACTCGCCCGGTTCCTCCGCACGCGCCAAGGTGAGGAAGCCGCCTCCGCCGCGCCCGACGTCCGGCAGGAAGTGAGCGCATGGAGCTCCCGAGCACCCCTCAGGTCACCCGTCGCTGTTTCGTCGGCGGCTGTGCCGCGACCGCCCTCACGACGGGCACGGCGACCGCCGACCATCAACCGTGCGGCAAGCTCCCGCCCGGCACCGTCCTCGCGAAGAAGGCCGACGTGCCGCTCAACGGCGGTGTGGTCGTCTACTTCGACGACGAGACATCTGTTGTTGTCGCCCAGCCGAAGAAGGGCACGTACACGGCGTTCGACGCCAAGTGCACCCACCAGGGCTGCATGTGCAGCGAGGTCGACAACAACCTGATCATCTGCTGGTGCCACGACAGCCGGTTCAGCTCGGTGGACGGCAAGCGCAGGTCCGGTCCCGCGAAGAAGCCGTTGCCCCTGATCAGGACCAAGGTCAAGGGGGACGACATCGTCGTGGCCTGAGCCTGCGCGGCGGGGTGCGGAGAGTCATGCTTTCCGGACCGCCGCACGAGAAAGGCCTGTCCCATGAGCTTTCAGGACGAGGTGCTGCCGCTGCTGGAGCGTGACATCGAGAACCTGCACAACGGCGATGTGGAGCCGCGCAAGGAGCTGTGGTCGCACGCTGACCCCGTGGTGTTGTTCGGTGCGCACCTCGGTGCCGTCGGCTGGACCGAGATCGACCGGACGTTCGACGAGGTCGCGTCGTGGTTCCACGGCAGCAGACACCTGGACATCGAGGTGGTGGCCGCGGAGTCGAGCGGCGATCTCGGTTACGCGTGCGCGATCGAACGGTCCGAGGTGGTCGTCGCGGAGGGCAGGACGAAGTCCTACTCGTTGCGCGTCACCACGGTCTTCCGCCGCGAGCACGGCACCTGGCTCATGGTCCACCGTCACGCCAGCGCCTACGACGAGCAGTCTCGGGATACTGTCGGAAGCCTCGGACAGGAGGCTTGAGTGGGGCTGCGCAGCGAACACTGGTACGCGGGTGACGACCGCAACGCCTACATCCACCGCGCTTGGATGCGCCGAGGCACCCCGGACGACGCCTTCACCAGACCGCAGATCGCGATCGCCAACACCGCCTCCGACCTCACCCCGTGCAACGCGCATCTGAACGAGGTCGCCGCGTCGGTCTCGAACGGCGTGTACGAGGCGGGCGGGGTGCCGTTGAACCTGCCCGTGGTGTCGCTCGGCGAGACGAACGTGCGCCCGACCGCGATGCTGTGGCGCAACATGGCCGCGATGGCCGCCGAGGAGATGTTGCGCGCCAACCCCGTCGACGGCGTGGTGCTGCTCGGTGGTTGCGACAAAACGATTCCCGCGCTGTTGATGGCCGCCGCGTCCGTCGACATCCCGGCGGTCGTGGTGCCCGGCGGGCCGATGCTGACCGGCACGTTCCGCGGTGTGCCGCTGGGCTGCGGCACGGACGTGTGGCGGCTGTCGGAGGAGGTCCGCGCCGGGACGTTGTCGCAGGATGCGTTCGCCAAGTCCGAGTCCGCGATGATCCGCAGTCGCGGCCACTGCAACACCATGGGCACCGCGTCGACGATGGCACTGGTCGCGGAAGCGCTCGGCACCATCATCCCGGGCGTCGCAGGCACTCCGGCGCCGGACAGCAGGCTGCTGGAAGCCTCGCACGGCACCGGAAAGCTCATCGTCGAGCTGATCGAGAAAGACCGCAGGCCCAGCACGTTCCTCACGAAGGCCAACTTCCACAACGCGATCGTGGCGCTCGCGGCGATCGGTGGTTCGACGAACGCGGTGGTGCACCTGCTCGCCATCGCCGGGCGCCTCGGTGTCGATCTCACGCTGGACGACTTCGACCGCATCGGATCGGGTGTGCCGCTGCTGGTCGACCTCCAGCCGGCGGGCCGGTTCCTGATGGAGGACTTCCACCGCGCGGGCGGACTCCTGGCCGTGCTGCGGGAAGTGCGCGACCTGCTCGACCCGGAAGCGTTGAGCGTCACCGGGAACCCGCTCGTGGACCACCTCGACGACGCGCCGATCTGGGATCCAGAGGTGATCCGCAGCCGCACCGAGCCGATCATCGCCGAAGGCGGCATCGCGGTGCTGCGCGGCAACCTCGCACCGCGGGGCGCCCTGATCAAACCGGCCGCCGCGTCGCCGAACCTGTTGCAGCACCGCGGAAAAGCCGTGGTGTTCGACAGCATCGAGGACTTCCACGCCCGCATCGACGACCCCGATCTCGACGTGGACGCGGACTCCGTGCTCGTGCTGCGCGGATGTGGCCCGCGCGGCTATCCGGGCATGCCGGAGGTGTCGAACATGCCGCTGCCCAAGAAACTGCTGGAGCAGGGCGTGCGCGACATGGTCCGGATCTGCGACGGGCGCATGAGCGGCACCGCGTACGGCACGGTCGTCCTGCACGTGGCACCGGAAGCGGCCGCGGGCGGGCCGCTCGGGCTGGTCCGGACCGGCGACGTCATCGTGCTGGACGTGGAGAACCGCCGGATCGACGTCGAGGCACCGGACTTCCTCTCACGCGCACCGAGCGAGGCGATGTCGAAGGCGTTCGCGACACCGTCACGAGGCTGGGAACGGCTCTACATCGATCACGTGCTCGGCGCCGACACCGGAGCCGACCTGGACTTCCTGGTCGGCTCCAGCGGCAGCGAGGTCACCCGCGAGTCCCACTGAGACGATCGACCGCCGCGCCCTCGAACTCGGCGTGGGTCGCCCACGGCTCAGGAGTGCGAGTGCTCGTGTTCGTCCGTGTGCGCCGCATCGTGCGTGTGCGTGTGTGAGTGCGTCGCGCCGCCGTGCGAGTGCGTGTGCTCATGTTCGACGTGGGTGTGCGCGTGCGACTCGTGCGGATGCGTGTGCGTCGTGTCGCCGTGGCTGTGCTCGTGAGAGTGCACTCCGTTGGTCATGCGTCGGATGCTGACACGGGTCACAGCGGCGTGCAGTTGTTGCAACCTTCTTGCTGTTTCAGCCTTTGAGGACCGCTTCGACGATCACGTTGTCGCGGTAGCTGCCCGCCACCCGGTCGAAGTCGCCGCCGCACGTCACCAGCCGCAGCTCGGACAACGGCGTCGGCCCGTAGACGATCGCGGTCGGGAACGCGGTCTTCTGCGTGGCGTACCGGTGACTCACGACGAACGTCAGCTTGCTGCCGTCCTCGCGCTCCACCAGAACCTCGGCGCCGGGCTGCAGTTCCGGCAGCCGGAAGAACACACCAGGCCCGGTCTTCGAGTCGACGTGACCCGCGATCACGGCCGGTCCGGCGTCGCCCGGCGCGACCCCCTTGGCGTACCACCCGGCCTTGTCCGAGCGGGTAGGCGGTTCCAGGACGCCGTCCTTGCCCAGTTTCAACGCTTCCAGCGACGTTTCCACGCCGATCGACGGGATCCGCACGGTCACCGGCTCCGGCACCTTCTCCGCGCCCGGATCCTTCACGATGTAGATCAGCGCGACCAGGATCGCCGCGCCCATCACGAGCTTGCCCTTCATCAGCCGAACCGGAAGAGCCTGCCGCGCACCGAGAACATCGCGACGCCCACGATCAGCGCGATGACCAGCGCGGTGAGCCAGTCCCAGCCGCCCGCCATGCCGCCGAAGCCGGTTTCCTGGCCGCCGCCGGGCACGACCTGGGCACCCTTGGCGTCCGTGCGCAGCTCGATGCGGCGCGCGCTCACCAGCAGCGTGTAGACCGCGCCGGACTCGAGCGTCGCCTCCAGCCGCGTGGACTCCTTGCCGCGCTGGGTGATCTGCAGGGCGTCCGAACCGGGCAGCATCACCGCGTAGCCGGTGGTGGAGTTCGCCGGGACGTTGCGGTGCACGAACACGCTGCCGCGCAGCAGGTCCATTTCGGCGTCACCGGCGTTGATCACCCGCAGCCGCGCCTGGCCGTTGGGCGGCAGGCTGACGTCGTCTTCGAGCACCTTCATCGCCGACGCACTGTCGATCACCGTGTACGCCTTGCCCTCGCCCGCCTTCACCAGCACGGACCTCAGCACGGGCGAGGCCGGGTCGGTGCGGAACTCGACCACGTGGTCGCCGGGTTCGACGCGGCGGTAGTCGTAGAGCTGGGCGTAGTCGAGCGTGCCGAGCTTGACGCCGTCGAGGGTGGCCTCGACGCGGGCCTGGTCCATCGAGAAGTGCCCGAGGCGGAGGTACGTGCCGGTCGCGGCGTGCGCAGGGGTCGCCGAGAACAGGAGCAACAGCACGACGGCGAGCACTCGCACGCGGACCTCCCCTCACCGGACGTGACAACGATAACGCGCCTGATCAGAGTCCAGTGAGGTCCGGCCGCCCACCGGGGCGCGCGACCGTGTCCCCGGAGGCCTTCACCGCGAGCCGAGCCGCCTCCTGTGGCCCGTCCCCACGCGTGAGAGCGAACGTCAGCGCCGCCACGAACGAGTCGCCGCCGCCCGTCGTGTCGACCACCTCGACGTCTCCCAGGGGCACCACGAGTTCACCCTCGTCCCACACGAACACGTTGCCGACGCCGTCCGCGGCGAACACCACCAACCCGGGGCCGTGCTCCATCACCACTCGCGCCGCGCTGATCGCCTCGTCCGCGTCCGTGATCTTGCGGCCGGACAGCAGCTCGGCCTCCTGGTGATCGGCCCGCACGACGTCCGCGCGTGCCAGCAGTTCGTCTCGCAGCCGTTCGGGCGACCCGTCGAGGACCACCCGCCCCTCGGCTGCCTGCGCGGCCTTCAGCGCGACCTCGGGTGGTTGTTGCAGCTGCAGCACGACGGTCCCCGCGCGCGTGAAGATCTCCGGAGTTATGTCCGATTCTTCGAGAAGCACGCCGTGCGGGAGGTCTTCGAGGTAGCGCCGGCCGTCGGCCACGAGGTCCACGATCAGGCCGGTCGGACAGTTCGGCCGTCGCACGATCGCGTCGGTGCCGATGCCGTCCGCGGCAGCCCGCGCGATCAGGCGTGCGCCCACGTCGTCGTCCCCGACCACGCCCACGAGCCGCACCGGCGCGCCCAGCTGGGCCAGGCCGACCGCGATGTTCGCGCCCTTGCCGCCGAGCATCTCGCGCCGCTGCCGCACGGGCGCCGTGCCGCCGGGACCTGGCACTTCGTCCACGACGAGGACCAGGTCCCGCGCTATCTGGCCCACCACCACGATGTCGTCCACGGCGGTGGGTTACCCAACTGCGCCGGAGTCAGCCGACCAGGCTCTCCAGCCGTCGCGCCACCGACTCCACCGACGGCATCTCCGCGATCTCCGCCGCCACCTCACGGGACGCAGCGCGCAACGAGGAGTCCGTGAGCAGCCGCGAGATCAGCTCGGCGGACACGTCGTCGCCGCGCGCCGAGATGCCCGCTCCGCGCTCGTCGACCGCAGACGCAGCGGCGAACCGGTCGGAGCCGTCAGGCAGTACCAGTTGCGGAACCCCGCAGGCCAGGGCCGCCAGCGCCGTGCCGGAACCGCCGTGGTGGATCACCGCGTCGGACGTGCGGACCAGCGAGTCCCACGGCACCCAGCCGCACGCCGTCACGTTGGGTGGCAGTCCGCCCAGCGAGCTGATGTCCATGTCCCCCATGACGAGCACGAACTCGGCGGCCACCGAGGCCGCGGCCGTCACCACCCGGTCCAGCGTCGAGAACCCGCCGACCTTGGGCGGCACGGTTCCCAGGGTCACGGCGATCCGCGGACCCGTGCGCGGCGGCACCACTCCGGTTCCGGTGTAGGCACCGGGGCGAAGGGGCCAGCCGCGCGGCTGACCGCCGACCATCGACGGCGGAGCCACGTCCAACGACAGCACCTCGCCCATCGGGACGGACATGTGCTTGACCATCACGTCGTGCAGCGGCGCGATCTCGGTGAAGCCCAGGTCGTGCCGCACGGCGGGAACACCCAGCACCGTGGCGGCCGCGGCGGCTGCCGGGAACAGGTACTCGTAGACGACCAGGTCCGGGCGCCACGACGACGCGAAGGCGGCCACGTTCTCAGCCACCTCGTCGTTCACCAGGGCGGCCAGCGCGACGAAGGCCTCGCGGTCCGCCGAGTTGGTCTCCACGGTGCGCGCCATCTCGGCAGGCAGGCGAGCAGCACCGAGCGCGCGGATCGTCCGGCGCCAGTCGACTCCCGGAGCGGGACCGGCGAACGGGAGGCCGGCCACCAGGGACTCGGCGCCGTCCAGCGACACGACGACGACGTCGTGGCCGGCGTGACGCAGGGCCTGGGCCAGGGGAATCAGCGGGAACAGATGGCCGGCGGCGGGAACACCGCCGAACAAGACGCGCATGACAGCGATTGTCATCTCTTGACCGCAATGAGACAAGGAAAGGAACCAGCTGAGACGTGCTGGCCGCAAACCAGCCGGAGCGAGTATCTTCCGGCGCGTGCAGGAACCCGCGCTGGTCGGTGAACGGCTCACTCTCTCCGCATTCACACAGCTGTCCGGAACATTGAGCGGCTATCGATTCGTGAAGCTGGTGGTGGACCGGGAGACCGGGCTGATCCACTTCATGGACAGCCGGGAGAACCTGTTCCACGTCCGCTACATCGCGGCGCACATCCTGCACATGCCCCCTGACGAGCTGGAACGCCGGCTCGACGAGATCAACTTCGAGGTCTACCACCGCGTGGACCGCCGGTTCTGCCTGGGCATCCTGGCGCTGCACGACCACAGGTTCTTCTCGCTCGAAACGGTCGAAGCGGACACAATGACCGCCGAGATGCTCCAGTACTTCTACGACGAGGTGCACGCGAACGTCGACCAGAGCGTGCCGATCCTGCTGAAACCGGCGAATCATCTGCAGGAAAGTCACGTGGCGAACATTCCCAAGGACGTCCTGCCGCGAATTCTCAGTCATGAGCTTTTCTCAACCAACTCATTCGTCCCGCTCAATCCCGGAACGGCCGAGGGAAGACTCCGGGTGTTCCGGACGGAGCAGGAGTACGAGGAGAACCAGCTCGCCTGGCACGACATCATCGTCATGGCGAAGGTGCCGGACGACATCCCGCGCTTGACAGGGGTTGTCAACGCCGAGCACACCACGCCGCTGTCGCACACGAACGTACTGGCGAGCGGCTGGGGCATCCCGAACGCCATCCAGTTGCAAGCGCTCGACACCCTCGCCCACCTCGACGGCCGCTGGGTCCGCTACACGGTCGACCCCGGCGCGACCGGGATCGGTGTCGAGCCGATCGAGCGGCCGGACACGCGAGAGCCGTCCTGGCTCGCCACCCGCGTCACGATGGACGAGCCGGACCTGGACGACGACAAGATCGCCAACCTCCAGGACCTGAGGTGGCGCGACAGCACGAGGTACGGCACGAAGGCCGCGAACCTGGGCGAGCTGAACGAGGTCGCGCGGAACGGCTCCACCCGCTGGCTCGGCTTCTACCGCATCCCCAGGCCACCGCGCGAGAACCTCCTCCCCTACCTCGAACAGCTCCTCGGCACGCCAGACCTCGACCGAGGCGCGCGAAACCTGTTCCGCGACCACATCCGCATCCCGCGTGGCATCGCGCTGCCGTTCTCACTGCACCAACGGTTCCTGGAAGCGAGCCCGCGCCTGCAGCAGGCCATCGGCAAGCTCAAGCTCGCCCTCGAGCTCGACGCGCCGCAGACCGACGCCCAGTGCGTCGAGCTGCAGCACCTCATCCGCACCGCGAAGTTCCCGGACGCGCTGCTCACCGAGATCGACGACGCGATCATCAAGCACCTTTCCGGCGTCAGCACGTTCGTCGTGCGCAGCTCGTCCAACGCCGAGGACCTCGCCGGGTTCTCCGCCGCCGGCATCTACGAGTCGGTCACGCACGTCAGCGACGCGCGCGGAATCCTCGGCAGCGTCAAGAAGGTCTGGGCCAGCCTCGTCAACGACCGCAGCACCCGGCTGCGCGAGCAGGCCGGGATCTCGCTCGACGACGCCTACATGGGCGTGATCATCCAGGAGCAGGTGCCGTCCGACCGCGGCGGCGTCATGGTCACGACCAACCCGTTGAACCGCAACGACTTCCGCAACGTCTACATCAACGTCGCGAGCAAGGTCACCGACGTCGTCGACGGTGAGGCGCAACCGTCGCAGTACCTGTTCAACACGGTCGAGGGCGGCGGCCGCACGGTGGCGCTCGGTGAGTCCGATGTGGACGAAGCGACCAAGCAGCAGCTGCAGAGACTCGCAACGGCAGGACGCCTGCTGCAGTCCCACTTCTCCCCCGACTACACGTTCGGCCAGCCCGTCGACATCGAGTGGGCCGCCGACTCCCACCACGTGCACCTGCTGCAGCTGCGCCCGTACGCATGACGGTCATCCGCCTGTACAAGGGCTACCAGCTGTTCAACGGCCTGCTGCTGTGGCTGCCGATCTTCTACCTGTACCAGCGCGACATCGGCCTCACCGACCAGCAGATCTTCGGCATCCAGGCCATCTACTACGTCGCGTTCTGCCTGCTCGACGTGCCGACGGGTGTGCTCGCGGACCGCTTCGACTACCGCCGGTTCCTCCAGCTCGGTGCCATCACGCTCACCGCCGCCAACCTGATCCCGGTGTTCGCGCAGAACTACTGGGGCTTCCTCGGCCACTTCCTGCTGGTCGCGCTCGCCTACTCGTTCACGTCCGGCGCCGGCAGCGCGTACCTCTACGAGTACCTGCACCGCACCGGCCAGGACGACCTCTACACGCAAGCCGAAGGCAGCGCCCGCGCCTACAGCCTCACCGGACGCGTCGTCGCGCTGCCCGCCGCCGGTGTCCTGATGCAGTGGCAGTTCACCTCGCCGTACTGGCTCTCCGCCGCCGCAACACTCATCGCGCTCGGCATCGCGTTGAGGCTCCCGCCGCTGCCGCCCGGCGAGCACCACCACGAGAAACTCGCCGTCAAACGTGCCTTCGCCACCCTCGAACGCGATCACTACCTGATGCTGCTGATGGTCCAGGGCGTCGCGATCTTCACCCTGGTCCGCATCCTGCAGGCCAACCTGTTCCAGCCCGTCCTCGACGCGAAACACCTGCCGGTGGCCGGATTCGGCGTGCTCATGGCCGTCACCACGCTGTTCGAGGCACTGGGAGCGGCCCGCCCGAACCTGATCCGCCGAGCCATGAGCGACCTGCGGGCGGTCTTCGTGCTCACCACGGTGATGGCGGTGTGCCTGGCACTGCTGGCGCCGGCCGGGCTCGTCGCCACCATCGCGTGCCTGTGCGTGTTCTCGCTCGCCACCGGCCTGTCGTTCCCGGTCCAGCGGCAGCTCGTCAACGACGCCATCACCGATCCCCGCAGCCGCGCCACGTTGCTGTCCATCGAGTCGCTGATCGACCGGGCGGTGTGCTCGCTGGTGATCTTCCTGCTCGGCGGCTACCTCGCCCGCGGCGCGATGAACGAGTTCCTGGTGCACGCCGCCGCCGCGACGGTGCTGCTGATGGTCGTCGTCGCGCTGTCGATCCGTTTCGTCCGCACGAAGGAGCGCTCAGGATGAGCAAGATCCTCTACTTGTACGTCAAGGGCGGCCCGCCTCTGGAGCACTCGTTCCCGCGCATCGCCGCCAAGGGCGAGCTGCACGTGCTGGCGCTGATGCCGGTACCCGAAGCGGCACAACGGTTCTGCACCGACATCGTCGACGCGCCGGACGCCCCGCGCGGCGAGGAGCTCGTCGAGTTCGTCGCCCGGCACGCGAAGGCGATCGGCGCGGACGCGATCATCACGCTGTCCGAGTTCGCCGTGCTGCTCATCGCCCACGTCGCGGACCGCCTCGGCCTCGCCGGCGCGGGCCCGAACCTGGTGCGAGCGCGCGACAAGCGGCTGATGCGCGAGACCTGGCGAGAAGCGAAGGTGCCGATCCCGGACTTCCGCCGCGTCGAGTCCGAAGTGGACCTGCTTGACGCCCTGACCGCGCTCACCCCGCCGGTCCTGCTCAAACCGGCCTGGGGCGCGGGTTCCGTCGCGCAGCTGGTCCTCAACGCCCACACCGACGTGGCGGAGGCGTGGGCCGAGGTCGCCGACGCGCTCGAACTGGGCAGCCAGGTCGGCATGAACGAGCTCTACGCGCAGGACACCGACGGCGACCTGCTCGTCGAGGAGATCTTCAGCGGCACCACGGAAGGCTGGTATCCGGGGCCGGGCCACGGCGACTACGTGAGCGTCGAGGGGATCGTCGCCGGTGGCGTCTACCACCCGTTGTGCATCACGGCCAGGCTGCCGGCGATCCCGCCGTTCACCGAGGTCGCGAGCACCGCCCCGTGCACTCTGCCCGACCACCTCCAGCGCCGCATCGAGGAGGTGTCGAGAGACGCCGTCACCGCGCTGCAGCTCGACACCTGCGGCACCCACACCGAGATCAAGCTGGGCAAGAACGGCTCGTTGACGCTGATCGAGACCGGCGCGCGGTTCGGCGGCGTGATGATCACGCGGGAGATCGAGGAGGTCTTCGGCATCGACCCGATCGGCATGCTCGTCGACCAACTGCTCGGCCACGAGGTCTTCTACCCTGCCCAGATGCTCACCACCGCGGGCCGCGCGGCGGCGTCGGTCGCGGTCATCCCGACGAACGCCGCCGGCGAACCGTGGAGCACACAACCGTTGTGGCGCCCCGACGACGTCGACTGGTCCGCGATCGTCACGCCGGGCACCGAACTGGAGGAGATCCCGGCCTTCTCGATGCCCAGGAACGAACCGGTCCCGGTCTACGACCCCAGCGGCGGATCCCGGAACTGGCTGGGGCTCTTCGTGGTCACCGCTCCGGACGTGCACCAGCTGCACCGCGACTGCCACGCGATCCTCAACGGCCTGGAGACGGGCCTCAACTCCGCGGGAACTGATCGGTGACGTCCTGCCCGTCCGGCAGCACCGCGAACAGGTCCACCGGCGTGCGTTGCGACACCATCTCCGTGCGGTGCAGACGTTTCAGACGATCGCGGGCAACCGTGACGTCCTGGCGGGAAGCGGACAGCACCAGCACGGGAACCGCGCCCAGCGAGAGGTGCCCGCCGACCCGTTCGGCGTTGCCACGGCCGAACTTGAGCACCTTCCCGTACCGCACCAGGTAGAGCAGGTTCTCCTCGCCACGCGAGTGCTTGAGCCGCGCCACCTCACCGGTCTCGGCGTTGCACCCCCACGTCCCGTGCGACTTGGTCAGCCACCGGAACGCCGTCCACGGCAAACCGTGCATGTCCGTCGCGAGCACGGTCCAGCCGGGCTGGAAGTACTTCGCCAGCCGGATCTTCACGGTCAGCGCGGCGATGAGCTCCGAGTTCTCCCGCCAGGTTCCGTCCAGTTCCAGCCGCCGCGCGATCTTCTGCACGGCCGGGTCCGGCACCGACCTGTCGTCCAGGCACACGAGGCACCGAGTCCGCCAGCCGACGCCGCACGAGCGCGCGACACCGCACCAGCCGCACTGGTAGATCTGCACGTCCGCGCCACCAGGCCGGTCGTGCAGGAGCTTCATCTGGTCCGACACGACCTGCAGGCACGGCGTGCACAAGGCACACCACGCGACCTCGGTGACCTCTTTGCGCGGCAACCGGGTCATGCAGTTGATGCACTGCTTCACTTTCGCCCTCCCCCGCGGGGAAGCCTATTCCAACGCCCTTCGCAGGCGCGAGGAGACGAGTGCGTGACGAGGATCGGTGGCCGGGAGCAGCAGGTGCAGCCGTTCGAGCACCTCGGCGTCCTCCCCGCTGTCCGCGAACGACAGCAGCGAGTCGACATCGCCGCGCTCCAGCACACCCCTGCGCACCGCGGCGGCGAGGTCCGCTCGTTCTTCTCGCACAACGGGTGCGTCCGAACGGGGCAGCAGCTCGCCGCTGTAGTGGCGGGTGGCTCGGCGGGCGTCGCCTGACCTCAGTGT
>NZ_JYJG01000432.1 GCF_000955955.1 Lentzea aerocolonigenes | reverse complement strand
CCCCAAGGGGAAGCACGCAACGCAAGGTGAACTCTCGCAAGGTGACCACCTACGGACTCGGAACCGTCGCCCGCCAACGGAACAGGGGAACGGCAACGGAACCGGTGCGCGCGCCGGAACGGCGCCCTCCCGCCGGAACGGCGGCTCCATTGGTCTAAACCTTGACACCAAACACCCCGGCTGAAACCGTGAACCCTTCGCCGCCACCACAAGGTCCCCCCTTGCCCTGGAGGATTGGCGTGAACACGAACAGAGTGCGCACCGCACTCACAGCGCTGGTGCTAGCCGGATCAGGAGTACTGGTGACCGGACCATCCGCAGACGCCGGACCAGGCACCGGACCAGGCACCGGACCAGGTACTGGACCAGGCGCCGGACCAGGCACCGGACCAGCAGCCACCGCAGCCGCAACCCCACTGCAGGAACTGGTCCCCCAACCGGTCCAAATCCAGCCCCACCCGGACATCACCTTCACCCTGACCCAAACCGCCAAGATCCAAATCGCCACCGACACCGCCCGCAAACCAGCCGAACTGCTGGCGTCGATCCTCCGCCCCTCCACCGGCTACGACCTCCAGATCACCGACAGCGTCACCGGCGACGGCGTAGTCCTCCTCAACAACGCCGACCCCAAGGTGGGCAACGAGGGCTACCAACTCGACGTGACCCCGAAGCAGGTGATCATCCGGGCGAACGCGGCAGCGGGCCACTTCAACGGCATCGCATCTCTCCGCCAGCTCCTGCCACCCAAGGCCGAGGCGAAGACGAAACAGCCAGGCCCCTGGACCGTGCCGGGCGCGAGCATCCTCGACTACCCGAGGTACCAGCACCGCGGCGCCATGCTCGACGTGGCACGGCACTTCTTCACCCCCGACCAGGTCAAGCGCTACATCGACCAGATCGCGGCCTTCAAAATCAACTACTTCCACCTCCACCTGAGCGACGACCAGGGCTGGCGACTGGAGATCAAGAGCTGGCCCGAGCTGACCAAGATCGGTGGCAGCACCGAGGTGGGTGGCCGCAAGGGCAATCTCTTCTACACCCAGGACCAGTACAAGGACCTGGTCGCGTACGCACAGAACCGCGGGATCACCGTCATCCCCGAGTTCGACATGCCGGGCCACACCAACGCGGCGCTGGCGAGCTACGCCGAGCTGAACTGCGACGGCAAGAAGCGCCCGCTCTACACCGGCACTGATGTCGGCTTCTCCAGCCTCTGCATCAGCAAGGACGTCACGTACAAGTTCATCGAGGACGTCGTCAAGGAGGTCTCGGCCATCACGCCCGGCCCGTACTTCCACATCGGCGGCGACGAAGCGCTCTCCACACCGGATGCGGACTTCGTGAAGTTCATGAACCGGGTGCTGCCGATCGTCAAGAAGTACGGCAAGGTCACCACCGGCTGGCACGAGTTCATCAAGACCACCACGGACACCGCACCGATCCCGCAGTTCTGGGGCACGGAGACGTCCGACGCCAACGTGGCCGCGGCCGCCAAGCGCGGCAACAAGGTGCTGATGTCACCGGCGAACCGGATCTACCTCGACATGAAGTACAACAAGAACACCAAGCTGGGCCAGGACTGGGCCGGGCTGGTCGAGGTCAAGACGGCGTACGGCTGGAACCCCGGCGCGTACCTGAGCGGCGTCGGTGAAGCCAGCATCCGGGGTGTTGAGGCTCCACTGTGGACGGAGACCATCAAGACCTCCGCCGACATCGAGTACATGGCGTTCCCGAGGCTCCCGGTGGCCGCCGAGCTCGGCTGGTCGACGGCCGCGACCCACAGCTGGGACAAGTTCGCGCCGCGGCTGGGCGCGCAGGCTCCCCGCTGGAAGGTCCAGGGCATCAACTACTACGCGTCCACTCAGGTGCCCTGGAAGAAGTAACCCCTAGAAGTAGCCCTGCGCGCGGTCGGAGTAGCTGACCAGCAGGTGCTTCACCCGGCGGTACTCGGCGAGCACTGCGGTGTTCGCCGGGTACGCGTAGTAGTTGTTGACCCACACCCGCTCGGCGAGAAGTTCGGCGCCGACGTTGTGCGCCAACGCCACGTCTCGGCACCACAGGCCCGCGCCGAGCTGGTGAGCAGTCTCGTTGGCGATCTTCACCGCGTCGTCGCGGTCGTCGAAGCGGGTCACCGAGACGATCGGGCCGAGCACGTCGTCGGCGAACACGGCGGAGCGGTGATCACCCTCGAAGATCGTGGGCTGGACGTAGTGGCCGGAGGCCTCGCCACCGGTCACCAGCCGCGCGCCTTCTTCCTTGCCGCGCGAGATGTACGCCAGCACACGGTCGCGCTGCTCGAGCGACACCATCGCGCCGACCATGGTGTCGGTGTCGAGCGGGTCGCCCAACCGCAGCTGCTCCGTGCGAATTGTCGCCAGGTTCAGCAGTTCCTCGTAGACGGCGGTCTGGATCAGCGCGCGCGACGGAGCGGTGGAGACCTGGCCCTGGTTGGCCGCGAACATCGCGAAGCCCTCGAGGGCCTTGTCCAGGAAGCTGTCGCGCTGCGCGGTGACGTCGGAGAAGAAGATGTTGGGGCAACGGCCGGAGGGCACGCGGTGATCGTCGGAGCCGGTGACCACGTTCACCACGCCGGGCGGCAGCAGGTCTGCGATCACGCCGAGCAGCACGTGGATCGACGCCGGCGTCTGCAGCGCGGGCTCCAGCACCACGGCGTTGCCGGCGGCCAACGCAGGCGCCAGCACCCGGGAAGCGGCCATCAGCGGGAACGTCCACGGCACGCGCTCGTGCACCACGCCGAGCGGCTGGAACGAGCGGTAGTCGCAGGTGTCGCGGCCCAGCTGCTCGACCTGACCGACCTCGGTGCGGATCACGGCGGCGAAATGACGGAACTGCTCGATCAGCAACGGCACGTCGGCGACCAGGGCCTCGCGGACCGGCTTGCCGTTGTCCCACGTCTCGGCGACCGCGAGCTCGGTCGCGTGCTCCTCCACCCGGTCGGCGATCTCGCCCAGGACCGTGGCGCGCTCTCGCGCGGTCGTACGACCCCACGACCGTGCGGCGCCGCTGGCCGCGTGCAGTGCACGGGCGCGGTCGGCGTCGGTGCCGCGCGCGACCTCCGTGAAGACCTCACCGGTCACCGGCGTGACGTTCTCGACGTACTCGCCGGAGACCGGCGGCACGTAGTCGCCGCCGATGAAGTGGTCGTACCTCGGCCGGTACGCGACCACGCTGCCGGGCTGACCCGGTGCCGCGTACTGCGTCATTCTCGACTCCCGCTGCAGGACTGGGTTGGGGAAAATGAGAAAGTAGGCGGCAGAACGTTGCATGCTCGTTGCAAGCCGTGGATGGATCAGTGACCCACGAACCCGGGCAACACGCACTGTTGCTGAGTCGAGTCAGAGATGCCGTGTTGAGTGGTACTCGCACGGCTGATTCGCCACGCTCGGTGATTTCCGCGTCGTGGCAACGGTCACTCGCCGCCAACGTGAATCCCGACCTGCACACCGCGCCGACGGTGTTCGCCCAGGACGAGCTGCCGGACCTGCGCGAACGGCATCCGCTGCACCCGAGCCTGCCGATCCTCAGAGAAACGTTGCTGGGCTTCGCGGAGGAGTCCAAGCACATCATGATCGTCGCCGACGCGCAGGGCCACATCCTGTGGTGCGAAGGCGACCACCACACCCGCACCAGCGCCGAGGACGTCGGCCTGGCCGAGGGAACGCGCTGGTCGGAGGACGCGGCCGGGACGAACGGGATGGGCACCGCACTGGCGGTCAACTCACCCGTAACGGTGCACTCGGCCGAGCACCTCGTGCGGACCTACCACCACTGGACGTGCGCGGCGAGCCCGATCCGCGACCCGGACACCGGTTCGACGATCGGTGTCGTCGACCTGAGCGGCCCGATCGAGACGGTCCACCCGTCGATGGTGGCACTGGTGTCCGCGTCGGCGAGGCTCGCCGAGTCGGAGATGCTCGCGCGGATGCACGCCCAGGACGAGGAGCTGCGAGCCCGGAACATGCGGCACCTGATCGCGCTGCGCGGCGAACCGGGCGCGCTGCTCAGCCCCACCGGCCGGGTCGTCGCGGTCGAGCCGTACGGACTGCTGCCGTCCAGAGTCGACGTGTCCAGCGACCGGATCCTGCTCCCGGACGGCCGCGAAGCCGTGCTGGAAACCCTCGCCCAGGGCTATCTGCTGCGCATCCCCAGACAACGGCACGTGCGCAGATCCGTGTTGTCCCTGTCGTTCCTGCTGCCCGAACCCAAGGTCGTGCTCGACGGCCGCGAGGTGCCGATCTCGCTCAGACATGCGGAGATCCTCTTCGCGCTGGCGTTGCACGGCAGGCTGTCCGCCGGCCAGCTCGCCCTGCGCCTCTACGGCGAGCGCGGCAACCCCACGACGGTGCGCGCGGAGCTGCACCGCCTGCGTGCCCAACTCGGCACCGACGTGCTCGCGACCAGGCCGTACCGGCTCACCGCGGACGTCGAAGCCGACTTCCTCGCCGTGCGGGCCGCGCTCAAGGACGGCGACGTGCCACTGGCCGCCTCTCGCTACCGCGGCTCTCTGCTCCGACGCTCCGAGGCGCCCGTCGTGCTGGCCGAGCGGGAGGACCTCGCGACCGGCGTGCGCAAGGCGGTCCTGTCCCGCGGTGACGCGAACGCGATCTGGACGTTCACCCAGACCGACTCCGGCGAACACGACGTCGAAGCCCTGGAACAGCTGGTCAGGCTGCTTCCGGTGGACGACGTCAGACGTGCCATCGGCTCCGCACGCCTCAGGAGACTCAACAGTGACGACTTCTAGGGACGGTTGACAAGAGTCTCGCCAACTGAATATCTTCTCAACTAAGAGACTTAGTTGAGGGGGCTGTTGTGTTCGGAAAAACTGGCATGCGCGTACTCATCATCGGAGCGGGGACCGGTGGCCTGTGCCTGGCGCACGGGCTGAAGAAGGCCGGCGTGGACGTCGCGTTGTTCGAACGGGACCGCACGCCGCGCAGCATGTTGATCGGCTACCGGGTCGGGATCAGCCCGGACGGCAGCAAAGCACTGCACACATGTCTGCCACCGGACGTCTTCAAGGAGTTCGTCCGCACCACGGCCCGTCCGGCCACGCGGATCAACATGCGCACCGAGAAGTACAAGGAGCTGTTCGTCGGCGAGTTCGGCCACAACCCCGACGACACCCGCAGCGAGAAGTCGGTCAGCCGGATCGCGATGCGCACCGCGTTGCTGAACGGCCTGGACGACGTCGTCCGGTTCGACAAGACGTTCACGCACTTCAGCCGCAACGACGACGGCTCGGTCACCGCGTTCTTCGACGACGGCACGTCCGAGACCGGCGACGTGCTGGTCGGCGCGGACGGCGCGCAGTCCAGGGTGCGCAGGCAGTACCTGCCGCACGCCAAGATCGCGGACACCGGAATCACCACGATCGCGGGCAAGCTGCCGCTCACGCCGGAGCACGTGAAGCTGTTGCCCCCGAAAGCCGACGGCGGCGTGACGCTGCTGTACGGCCCCAAGGGCGCGTTCGTGATCGTCCACGTGATGCGCTTCGACGGCGAAGGCGTCGAGGACGACTACATCATGTGGGGCTACGCGGCCTCGCACGACAAGTTCCCCGACATGAAGGGCATGACCCAGGAACAGCTCAAGCAGGTCGTCCTGGACATGACCCCGAAGTTCCACCCGAACCTGCGCGAGCTCTTCCGGCTGGCCGACCCGGAGACGGTGTTCGAGATCAAGGTCCGCACCTCGGAACCGCTGGAAGCGTGGGAGTCCAGCAACGTCACGCTGATCGGCGACTCGGTGCACCTCATGACGCCGGGCCGCGGCATCGGCGCGAACACGGCGCTGCGGGACGCCGAACTGCTCACCCGGAAGCTCACCGAGGCACACCACGGCAAAGACGTGGTCCAGGCGATCTCCGAGTACGAGCAGGAGATGGTCAAGTACGGCTTCGAGGCCGTGCTGGCGTCACGTGAGCAGATGGACGGCAACGGCGTGATCCACAAGCCGGTGATCGGCCGGGTCGTGCTGGCGTTCCTGCGGACGTTCCTGCGCGTCACGAACGCCGTGCCCGCGCTGAAGCGGCGGATGCTGACCCAGGACGCGGCGCTTCGTGATCACGTAAATTCAGACCATGAGGTTGTTCACGCCGGGTGAGGTGGTCGTGCGGCGGGAGGTGCTGCACGGCAAGGTCTGGTCGGAGATGCCGACCAGGGTGGTCCTCGACGAGCCGGGGCTGCTCGCGGTGTTCGTGGAACCGGGCACCCGGCTCACCTACCCCGACCACCACCATCCGCACCCGTGGGACAAACCCGAACGCGGCTTCTGGCGCGGGCACGGCAAACTGATGCTGCACCGGCCTGAGGACGCCTACTCGGTCGACCTGTTCTGGAAGGGCGACGACCGGGTGTTCGGCAACTACTACCTCAACCTCCAGGCGCCCTACCGCCGCGTCGGCGACGGTTTCGAAACCCTCGACCACGCGCTCGACTACACGATGGCGCCCGACGGCACGTGGGAGCAACGCGACCTGGACGAGTTCGAGGAACAGGTCGCGTCCGGCAAGTACTCCGAGGAGGAAGCCGAGTCGATCCGGGCGGAGGGCGTCAAGATCGAGAAGATGCTGGCGTCCGGCGACATCTGGTGGGACACGGCCTGGGCGGACTGGCACCCGTGAAGGTTCGCCCGCTCACGTTCGACACGCTCGTCACCGAAATCGTCGACCGGATCTCCGCACAAGCGGGCCGGGTGCGCGTCCTGATCGACGGCGCACCCGCCGCCGAGCCGGGCAAGCTCGCCGACGCGGTCGTGGAACCGTTGCGCGCCTTGGGCCGCGCGGTGCAACGAGTGTCCACCGAGGATTTCCTGCGTCCGGCCTCGGTGCGACTCGAACACGGCCGCACCGACCCGTACTCCTACCGCCACGACTGGTTCGACCTCAACGGGCTCCAACGCGAGGTCCTCGACCCGGCTCTCGACGGCAAGGTCCTGCCGTCGCTGTGGAACGCGGAGACCGACCGGGCCAGCCGCGCCGAGTACGTCGACGTGCCGGAGAACGGCGTGGTGATCGTCGACGGCACCCTGCTGCTGGACCGCTGGCTGCCGGCCGAACTCACCGTCCACCTCTGGCTCTCCCCCGCCGCTCTGAAGCGCAAGACCACTGAGCAGTGGACACTGCCGGCGTTCGACGACTACGAGCCGGTCGCGGACCTCTTCGTGCGCTACGACCACCCCGAACGGCCAGGTCTGGTCGAGTCGTGAACCACCGCTGCGCCCGCGGACATAGACGGGGCAGAGAGGAGGGTCCGTGACCGACGAAGAACTCTGGGGGCGGGTACGGGCCGGTGAGGACGTGGCGTTCGGACTGCTGTTCGAGCGCCATGCCCAAGCCGTGTTCGCCTACTGCCTGCGCCGCACCGGCGTCTGGGCGGTGGCCGAGGACCTGATGTCCGTTGTGTTCATGGAGACGTGGCGCAAGCGCGCGTCAGTGACGGTTGAGGGATCGCTGTTGCCGTGGCTCTACACAGTTGCGCTCGGTGTCACCAGGAACCACCAACGCTCGCGTTTTCGGTACAAGGCAGCACTTGGCAAGGTGACGCCGCAGCTCGCCGATGACGACCACGCCGATGACGTGGCACGCCGGGTGGACGCGGAGACCAGGACCAAGGCGGTGATCTCGGAACTGGAGAAGCTGTCCGCAGGGGATCGGGAGGTGCTGGAGATGTCCGCGTGGTCGGACCTGAGCCAGGCGCAGATCGCCCAGGTGCTCGGCATCCCGGTCGGCACGGTGAAGTCCCGACTCGCTCGTGCGCAGCGGACGGTCCGCGGCGCATTGGTGGAGGAGGCGCTGTGAACATCACTCCGGAGATCCCGCAGCTCGATCCGTCACGCGTGCAGGTCCGCAAGCACGCGCTGCTCAACGCGATCGAGGAGAAGCCGCGCCGCCGGTGGTGGCGCATCGCCGTGCCCGCGACCGTGCTGGCCGCGGCCGCGGTCGCGACGACCGTGCTGTGGACGCCGACGAACCCGTCCGCCTACGCGTCGTGGACCGCCGAACCGCGCGCGCCGGGCCCGAACACGGACGGCATGATCGCGACCTGCAGGGAGAAATTGGCCGAGCGCGACCAGGTCAACCGGAGGGACTTCCCGAACTTTCCACCGATGCCGACCGAGTTGACGCTCATCGACCAGCGCGGTGATCTCACCATGGTCCTGTTCACCGGCCCGTACGGCAACGACTCCTGCCTGAGGTCGCGGAAGGGGATCGAGGCCGGCGGCGGCGGCCGCAACAGCACGCCGATTCCGGCACTCGGCTCGAAGAGGTTCCGCATGGCGAGCGTGGAGACGCTCGACCCCGAGCCCGGCTACGGCGAGCCACGCCGGACGGTGCTCGCCGAGGTCGGCCCCGACGTGGCCAAGGCGGTCGTCAACACCGAGGACGGCAAGCAGGTGGCGGCGACACTCGGCAACGGGTGGATGATCGCGTGGTGGCCGGGTAGAGCGGGTGCGGTCTCGATCACGCTGTACGGCCGCGGGGGCGAAGTGCTCGGGACGGAGAGCCCGGAAGTCAAGGCGATCGAGTAACCTCGGTGCTGTGATGCGGCAGGAGAACAGGAACCGAGCGCTGTTGGTGCTCGCGGTCTTCCTGCCTGCCCTCTACGCCTTCACGTTGTTCTCCTCGCCGACCGAGGTCGTCGCCGCTGTCACGGCGCTCGCCCTCGCGTTGATCGTGGTCGTCGCGCTGGTGCCGCTCTCGGTGGCACCGGCGCGGTCGCTCTCGATCCGGGAACGAGCCCAGCGAACAGCACAGTTGCGGCTGCGAAACCCTGATGCCGCAGGCAAGGCCCGTCCTCGAGCACCGGGATGCGGGACGTTCTGACGTCCCTGAAAATCCCAACTCGATACGGAGAAACAACCCTTGTTCGCTGACCTGGGCGCTGCCCTGGCGAGCTTCGGCGCGCCCGCGCTCGCCATCGTCCTGTTCACCATGGCGGTGCGGCTGATGCTGCACCCGCTGGCCCGCGCGGCCGTCCGCGGCGAGAAGGCCAAGGCCAAGCTCGCCCCGGAGATCCAGAAGCTGCAGAAGAAGTACGGCAAGGACGTGATGCGGCTCTCGGAGGAGTCGCAGAAGGTCTACAAGGCGAACGGCGTCTCGATGTTCGCGGGCATTCTGCCGATGCTCGCGACGATGCCGTTCTTCATGGTCATGTACCAGGTGGCCACGACCCCCAGCCCTCTCCTGGAGGGTACTTTTTTCGGGATTTCGCTAAGTGCTCATTTCGTGAGCACTTTTGCGTGGGTGTTCTTCGTCCTGTTCGGGCTGCTGGCCGTGGTCGCGTATCTGACCGTGCGCTGGCAACAGTCCCGGATGACGACGACTCCGACCCCTGGCTTCATGACCGGCCTGGTCAAGGTCATGCCGTTCATGACGATCCTGGTCGCGGCCTACCTGCCGCTGGCCGCCGGTCTGTACCTGCTCACCACGACGACGTGGACGATCGCGGAACGGGCGCTGCTCTACCGCATCCTGAGCTGAAGCTGCGCGATCAGCCGGACGAGCGGATCGTCCAGGTCGAGGTCGATCCGCTTCAGCCGGTACCGCAACGTGTTCGGGTGGACGTGCAGCCGGTCGGCCGCGGCTCGCACGTCGCCCAAGGCGTCCAGATAAGCCAGCAACGACTTCGCGAGCTCCGGGTCGAGAGCGTCGATCCGGGGGTCGCGGATCCGGGGATTGTCCTGCAGCAGAGCCAGGATCTCGCTCACCAGCACCTGTGACCGGACGTCGGCCAACGTCGCCACCTCGGCGTCGAGGTCACGGGCCATCGCGTCGAGCACGCGTTCGGCCTCCTGCCTCGAGACCTGGGCATCATCCAATGTGGACACAGCCGACCCGACCGCGGCCTGAACGGACGTGTGCAGGTGCCGTCGAGCGGTCGTGACGATTTCTTTGGTCAGACTGAGAAGTTGAGCGTTCGGAGCGAGATCGGGCAGCAACACGTACGTGCGCCCGCCCGACTCGCTCACCAGCGCACTGCGCCGGTACGCAGCCGCGTGCACCGAGATCAACCCGGTCATCTCGGCACGGCGCAGCTCGTGTTCGCTGCGATCGCCCTCACCACCGCGCAGCGCGAAAACCACGACGGCACAAGGCTTCGACGGGTCGGCACCGATCTGCCCCGCGACGGTCGCGGCGTCCATCCGCCCGGTCAGCAACGCGGCGAGGAGGTTCTCGCGGAACCGGGACGCCGGCTGGTTGCGCTGCTGGATCAGGTGCGGCGCGGTGACCCGGGCAGCGCCGAGCAACGCCCGTTCGGCCTGCTCGGTCAGCGGCTGGTCACCTTCCTGCACCCAGATCGCGCCCAGCGGCTGGGAACCGGCGTGGATGCCGACCGCGATGCGGCGCCGGATGCCCAGCTCCGGCCGTTCGTCGATCCGGACGACCTCCTCGGACGAGCGCAGCAGGTTGTAGACGCCCCACTCGCGCAGCATCTTCAGGTACGGCTCGGGCCCCTGCCGGCCGAGAATGGACAACCTGCGCAGCTCGTCGACCTCGTCGGACGACCGCGAGTAGGCCAGCACCCGGCTGGCGGTGTCCTCGATGCTGACGATCCCGCCGGTCAGGGTCGCAATCGTTTGCGCCAACGCGAACAGGTCGCCGAGCACCTCACCGTCGTCGGTCGTGGTCGTCAGAACACCCCTGGCCAACGACTCCAGATGCGCCCACCGCACCTCGGGCCGGACTTCCAGCAACGCCACGCCCGCGTCCACCGCGGCCTGTTCGAGCGCCTGAGTCGACTCCTTGACGGCCACGGCAGCGGCTCGAGCCCGCCCCGCAGCCCTGATCAGCGGCAACGCGGCCCGTCCACGAGCCCCGATCAGCAGCGCGAGATCGCCGACGGCGACATCTGGCGGGTCGTCCGGATCCATGATCACGACATCGCGCACGTCGACCTCCAGGCCGTTGGGTGCGACCTGCAGCGAGACGAGCGGATCGCCCAAAGCGATCAGGATGTGGCGGAGACTCATAACTGTTCGATCGTACATCTGACCAGGTGAATCTTGGCCGTTTGCACAACGAGGCCGAGGTCGCGCGGACTTACGGTTTGGGCACCCCAAGTACTCGAAGAGGAGTTGCCGAGTGGACGCTGTCACCCAGGTTCCCGCCCCGGTCAACGAGCCGGTGCTGCAGTACGCCCCCGGCACCCCGGAGCGCGCGGAACTGCAGGCCAAGCTGGCCGAGCTGCAGAAGGAGCCGCTCGACCTCACGCTGACCATCGGTGGCGAGCAGCGCATGGGTGGCGGCGAGCGCTTCGACGTCGTCCAGCCGCACAACCACCGCTCCGTCCTCGGCACGCTCGCCGGCGCGACCCAGCAGGACACCACCGACGCCCTGCGCGCGGCCCGCGAGGCTGCCCCGGCGTGGCGCGCGATGTCGTTCGACGACCGCGCGGCGATCATCCTGCGCGCGGCCGACCTGCTCGCGGGCCCGTGGCGGCAGACGCTCAACGCCGCGACGATGCTCGGTCAGTCGAAGACCGCGATCCAGGCCGAGATCGACTCCGCCTGTGAGCTGATCGACTTCTGGCGCTTCAACGTGCAGTTCGCCCGCAACCTGCTGGCCGAGCAGCCGATCTCCTCCCCCGGCGTGTGGAACCGCACCGACCACCGCCCGCTCGAGGGCTTCGTCTACGCGATCACGCCGTTCAACTTCACCGCCATCGCCGGCAACCTGCCGACCGCGCCCGCGCTGATGGGCAACGTGGTGCTGTGGAAGCCGTCGCCCACGCAGTCGTTCGCGGCGCACCTCACCATGCGGCTGCTGGAGGAGGCGGGCATGCCGCCCGGCGTCATCAACCTGCTGCCCGGTGACGGCCTGGCCGTCTCCGAGGTCGCGCTCAACTCGCCTGACCTCGCGGGCATCCACTTCACCGGTTCCACCGCGACGTTCCAGAAGCTGTGGGCGCAGGTCGGCGCGAACATCGCCAACTACCGCTCGTACCCGCGCATCGTCGGCGAGACCGGTGGCAAGGACTTCATCCTGGCGCACCCGTCGGCCGACCCTGACGTGCTGCGCGTCGCCCTGATCCGCGGTGCTTTCGAGTACCAGGGCCAGAAGTGCTCCGCCGCGTCGCGCGCCTACGTGCCGCGCTCGGTGTGGAACAGGATCAAGGACCAGTTCCTGGCCGAGGTCGACGCCCTGACCTACGGCGACGTCACGGACTTCTCGAACTTCGGTGGCGCGGTGATCGACCGCCGCTCGTTCGACAAGCTGTCGGGCGTGCTGCAGGCCGCTCGTGCGGACTCGTCGCTGGAGATCGCCGCCGGTGGCACCGCGGACGACTCGGACGGCTTCTTCGTGCGGCCGACCGTTCTCGTCGGTTCGGACCCCACGAACTCCGTCTTCACCACCGAGTTCTTCGGCCCGGTGCTGGCGATCCACGTGTTCGAGGACGCCGACTACCTCACGGTTTTGAAGCAGATGGAGAGCGCGGCGCCGTACGGCCTGACCGGCTCGATCATCTCTCGTGACCGCGCCGCGGTGGCTCACGCGCAGGAGGAGCTGCGGTTCGCCGCCGGCAACTTCTACGTCAACGACAAGCCGACCGGTGCCGTCGTGGGCCAGCAGCCGTTCGGCGGCGGTCGCGCGTCCGGCACGAACGACAAGGCGGGGTCGGTCCACAACCTGCTCCGCTGGGTCAGCCCGCGCTCCATCAAGGAGACCTTCGCGGCACCCACCAACCACCTCCACCCGCACCAGGGGGCGTGATGCTGCGCAGCACCCTTCTCGCCGCCGCTCGCAACCAGGGCGCGCGCAAGCTCGTCGAGTCGACGCCGCTGACCCGGCCCGTCGTCGAGCGGTTCGTCGCCGGTGACGACGTCGACGCGGCGATCCGCGCCACCGCCGAGGTGCTGGGCGACGGTCGTCTCGTGACGCTCGACCACCTCGGTGAGGACACCTTCGAGGAGTCGCAGGCCAACGACACCGTCGAGGCGTACCTGACGCTGCTCGCGCGGTTGGAGTCGTACGGGCTCACGAACGGCGCCGAGGTGTCGGTCAAGCTGTCCGCGGTCGGCCAGTCGCTGCCGATCGACGGCGAGAAGATCGCGCTGGAGAACGCCCGGCGCATCTGCTCGGCCGCCGCGGTCGTCGGCACGACAGTCACGCTCGACATGGAGGACCACACCACCACGGACTCCACGCTGGGCATCCTGCGTGAGCTGCGGGTGGACTTCCCGTGGGTCGGCGCGGTGCTGCAGGCGTACCTTCGCAGGACCGAGCAGGACTGCCGCGACCTCGCGTACTCCGGTTCGCGCGTGCGGCTGTGCAAGGGCGCCTACCAGGAGCCTGCTTCCGTTGCGTACCAGGACAAGCACGACGTCGACCTGTCGTACGTGCGCTGCCTCAAGGTGCTCATGGAGGGCGACGGCTACCCGATGGTGGCCTCGCACGACCCGCGCCTGATCGCGATCGCCGCCGACCTCGCTTCGGCCCGGTCGAAGGACTCCTACGAGTTCCAGATGCTGTACGGCATCCGGCCCGAGGAGCAGCGCCGCATCGCCGCCGAGGGCAACCGCATGCGCGTCTACGTCCCGTACGGCGACGAGTGGTACGGCTACTTCATGCGCCGTCTCGCGGAGCGTCCGGCCAACGTGGCGTTCTTCGTGCGGTCGCTGCTCACGAAGAGCTGAGCGCCTCGACCGTTTCGAGGGCGAACTCCAGCTTCACCGGCTCATCCGCCGCGCGCATGATCTCCACCGCGCGGTGGGTGAGCCGGAGTGCTTTCTGCAGCTGGAACTTCGTCTCCGCGCACAGCCGCGCGTAGATCGTCAGCGCGTCGGCGTACCCCACCTCCCGGTCCAGGTCCTTGCCCAGCAGGTGCCACAGGACGACGGCGGTGTGCGCGGTGTTCCTGGCCTCGACACGTCGTTCCGCGCCGCGGAGTTTGCACGCGTGGTGCTGCACGGCGCTGATGTACGACGCCGGCGCCTTGTCCTTGTGCGCCCGCCAGATGCCGACCATCAGCTCGGACGCCTCCAGCGCGTGCGCGTGATACTCCATTTCGGACAGTGTGGACGTCATGGGCTGCAGGGCGATCGCGAGCTTGACGCCGAAGGAGTCGACCAGCTGGGACGGCAGCCGGCGCGCGATGTCGAACACCTCGGCCGCGGTGGTCAGCGCCAGGTCGATCTCGTCGTGGATGAGCTGCTGCTCGGTCAGCGTGGCCAGGGCGACCGCGAGGTCGACCTGGTGCCAGACCGTGTTCTCGGCAGCCAGTTCCCGGTACACCTCAACGGCTTCGCTCGCGGCCGCCAGTTCCGTGTCGAAGTCGTGGGCGACCTTGACGACGTTGAGCAGCGCGGCGCCGAGCCCGTTGCGGTCCTCGGTCTCCCGCCACAGCATCACGGCTTCCTGCGCGGTGAGCTTCGCGTCCGGGTCCTCGCACAGGTCGCGCAACGCCCGGCTGTGCCGCATCAGTGCGTCCGCCAGCTCGGATCGGAACGTCTGCGGGTTCACCACTGCGAGCCGGCGGAAGACCTCCACGGCTTCCTTGAGGGTCTCGTTCGCGGCTTCGGCCCGGCGCAGCTCGACCAGCATGGTGCCCGCGTCGGCGAGGTTGCGGGCCAGTTCCGGTTCGTAGCGCGGGTCTTCCTGGGCGAGGATGCGCCAGTTCGCGATCGAGAGCTGCATCGACTCGGCGGCGCAGGTGTTCTCGCCCTCCGCGTGGTACCGGCGGGCCACCGTGGCGGCGACCCTGGCGAAGTCGACGCGGAACAGCGCCGGGTGGTTCTTCGCGAGTTCCTGGTACATCAGAGTGGCGCGGCTGATGGCGTCCATCGACGCCTCCGGCATGCCGAGTGCCTGGTAGCGGTAGCTGATCTGCTCCAACGCCGACGCGAGCTGCGGGACGGTCTCCGGGTCGTCGATCGCGATCTCGTGCCAGAGCTGGATGGCTTCCTCGGAGACCTTCAGGACTTCGTCGGTGCGGTGCACGGCGATGAGCCTCAGGCCGAGGTCGCCCAACGAGTCCGCGAGCAACGGCCGGTTCTCGTGGTCCTGCTCGACCAGCTCGCGGTAACAGCCGACCTCGGCCTCCGAGGCCTCGACGGCCTCTTCGCGCAGGCCGCAGAGTGACGTGCGGGCGCTGAGCATCCCGTACATCTCGGCGCGTTCGAGGGTGTCCTGGGCGCGCTCGATCAGGCGTTTCGTGAGGATGGAGGGGATAGGACAGGTGGCGAACCGTTCGTCGCGGAAGACCTGGCGGGCGATGTGGTCGAGCGTCGCGAACGAGCCGAGCTCGGCGGCGATGCGGAGGCTGTCGCGCTGCATGTCGAGCACGATCTTCGGGTTCGCGTCGATCAGTTCGTCGAGCTTCGGGCGCAGGTGCGGCCAGCGTTCGGCGGCGCGGGCGAGCAGGTCCGGGTCCGGGGTGTCCGGGTTGGCCACCGCGAGGTAGTCCTCGGCGATGCGGCCTGTTCCGGGACCGTTGTCGTGTTTGAGGAGCTGGCGGACGAGCTGGGTGCGGTTCACGTCGCACGGGTCGCCGTGCACCGCCGTCAACGCGGCCATGTGCAGGTCGAGGACCGTTTCCCGGGCGATGTTCGGTGGCGGCTCGTCCGGGGCCGTGACGTTGAGCTGCTTGGCGAAGTGCTGGCAGGCGAGGGTGAACGACTCCGCGCGGTCCGCCAGCGTCGGTTCGAGCTCGAGGTCGCTGACCTCGTGGTCGAAGTCCGCGATGCGCTGGCGGGTCGAGGACCACCACCAGCCCGTGGTCCTCGCCGCCAGCAGCACCCGCGTGCGTTCCGGGCCGTGCCGGAGCGTGTCCTGCAGCCTCAGGAAGATGTCGTTCCAGGTGAGGCGGTCGGCGTCGTCGATGAGCAGCAGCCTGCCGTGCTCCTCCTCGCGCTCCGCTGAGAACTCCTCGGCGAAACGCTGGAGCAGCCTGGTCTTGCCCGCGCCCGCTGGAGCGTGCAGCAGCAGGGACGCCTGAGCAGCAGGGCCGTCACGCCACTGCGTGAGTGCCTGCAGTTCGGATTCTCTGCCGTGAAAGGGGACCACCTGATGGGTGGGGTCCAGCAGTGCGGCGACGCTGAGTGCTCGGTCCACAGCCTCATAGTCGGCAAATGGTCAGGCGAGGGGTAGGAAGACCACACCATCGTGGAGTCTTCCCGTTTTTCCTTCACTCCTTTGCTGACTGGGTTGGAGATCCTCCAACGACTACGCACGGCGGGCCAGGTGGTGGCGGTAACTCTCGTACTGGCCGACGAACTTCGGGCGGACCCTGGCCAGTTCGAGGACGCGTGAGAGGGCATCGCGGTGGCCGATGAAGTCCGCGCCGGCGTAGTGCGCGCCGCCGAGCCCGCCGATGATCCGGGCCCTGATGGGCATCTGCTTGCGGGCGTACTCCTTGCGGAAGAAGCTGCCCGGTGCCATGCGCTGGCGGATCGAGCTCTTCACGTTCTCCGTGACGTCGCGCTCGTGGATCCACGTCAGCTCGCCGACCTCCTGCTGGAGCGCGCCGAACCGCGCGTACGAGCGGCTGTCGTACACGTCGATGATCGAGAAGTGCCCGCCCGGCTTGAGCACGCGGACGACCTCGCCGAAGAACCGCTCGACGTCCGGGTAGTTGTGCGAGCTCTCGACGTTGATGACGAGGTCGAACTCGCCGTCGGAGAACGGCAGCCGCTCGGCGTCGCCCTCGACGTAGGTCAGGCGGTCGCCGCGGGCGAGCAGCGCGTTGGCCCGGCGGATGGCGGCCCCGGACAGGTCGAGACCGACCGCTCGGGCAGGGTCGACGAGCCGGGAGAGGAAGTTGAGGCCCTCGCCCATGCCGCAGCCGACCTCCAGCACGTTGAGGCTCCTGAACTCGTTCTTCGAGTACGGGAGGCCGCGCAGTGTTTGGAAGTAGAGCTGCTCGGAGAAACCGTCGCTCACACCCGCGTTGAAGTTCGGGCAAATATCGGTCAGTTCATTCAGCAGTTCCGGGCAGTGCATGCCCCAGTTCCAGAAGTCGCCTGTCCGCGACCACGACGCCACGTCGTCGTAGACCGCCGAGACGGCGCCTTTGATCTGGTCAGCGCCGGGGATGCCGGCGTTGAGGTCGCGCAGGCCGGTAGCCGCGTTGCCGTTGGTCATGAGCCTTCTCCCAAGGTGAGCGTTCCTTAGGTTCCGCACTGTGGCAGCGCTCCCACTAGGTAATGCCCTTTCGCGCATCCAATTCGGGGGAATTCATAGAGTTCGGCCGAGAAAACGATTGTTGTAAACCTTTCCAAATTATCCCGGTACATTTCCCGGTCCAGCTCGATTTCAGCCTGGACTGAAACTGTCAGACCTCACGGGCACAATCTGGGGTGTGCTGGTTGCTCTCGTCCCGGACGCGGACGGTGCGGGCCGGTGGCAGAAGCTGCACGACGACGGGACGCCCGCGGGTCCCGAGATGGCAGCCTCGTCACTGACCTCCGCCGTCGCGTCGCTCGAACGTGCCCACAGACCGCGGTGGGTGTGGGCGGACACGGCCGAGACCTATCCGCTGCTGCTCGCCGCCGGCGTGCGCGTCGACCGGTGCTGGGACCTGCACCTGACCGAGTCGCTGCTGCTCGGCGCCGACGGCCGCCACCGCGAGCCCAAGGAGCTGGCCGCGGCGGTGGCGCGCGAGCTGGGACTGCCCGCCCCTTCCGATCTGGGGCCGCGCAAGAAGGACGTCGAGCTGACGTTGTTCGAGCCGGAGCCGACCCAGCTGCCCGGCGGCACCGACGAGCTGGCCGCGTTGTCGATGGTTTTCCGGGCACAGCAACGGAATCCGGCGCTCGGGCTGCTGATCGCGGCCGAGTCGGCGTCGGCGTTGGTGGCGGCGGAGATGACGCACCACGGGTTGCCGTGGCGGGAGGACGTGCACAACGCGATCCTCGAGGAGATGCTCGGGCCACGCACGGCACCGGGAGTGCGACCGAAGTTGTTGCAGGCGTTGGCTGACCGGATCCGGGAGGCGTTCGGCGGCAAGGAGATCAACCCGGACGCGCCCGCGAGCATCGTCCGCGCCTTCGCACGTGAGGGCATCGACGTGTCGTCCGCGCGCAAGTGGGTGCTGGAGAAGATCGACCACCCGGCCGTGGAACCGTTGCTGGAGTACAAGAAGCTCGCACGGCTGTGGGTCGCGCACGGCTGGACGTGGCTCGACGCGTGGGTGAGCGACGGGCGGTTCCGGCCGGACTACGTCGTCGGTGGCGTGGTGTCGGGGCGGTGGGCGTCACAGGGTGGTGCGGCGCTGCAGATTCCCCGGCTGATGCGCCAGGCCGTGATCGCGGACGACGGCTTCGTTCTCGTGGCGGCCGACGCCTCGCAGCTCGAACCGCGGATTCTCGCTGCCCTGTCAGGAGATCAGCGGCTGATCGAGGTGTGCACGGACGACGACCTGTACTCCGCGCTGGCCGCGGACTCGTTCTCCGGCGAGCGGCCGAGAGCGAAGATCGGGATGCTCTCGGCGATCTACGGCGGCACGTCCGGTGAGGCCGGACCGCTGCTCGCCGTGCTGCGCAAGAGGTTCCCCACGGCCATCGGTTACGTGGAAGCCGCCGCGCAGGCCGGCGAACAGGGCCGGATGGTGCGCACGCGACTCGGCCGCACCTCGCCCGCGCCGTCCGCGGCCTGGCAGGAGCTGACCGGTGGGGCGAACGACTCCGGTGAGGTGTCGAGCTCGTCTCGGCAGGCGGCGCGCAACTGGGGCAGGTTCACCCGCAACTTCGTGGTGCAGGGCAGCGCGGCGGACTGGACGGCGGCGTTGCTGGGTGTGCTGCGCAACAAGCTCCCGCAGGACGCCCACCTGGTGTTCTTCCAGCACGACGAGGTGCTGGTGCACTGCCCGCGCGAGGACGCCGAGGCGGTGACCGAGGCGATCGCCGCGGCCGGAAGGGAAGCCACCCGGTTGCTGTTCGGCGAGACGGCGGTGCGGTTCCCGATGAACGCCGTGCCCGTGACCTGCTACGCCGACGCGAAATAAGTCCAAACGAGACGCTGCCCGACCTGCGCCGTTCGACGTCGTTGCTCCGAATGGCTGCTTGAATCGATCCCGTGAGAGCGCTCTCATAAATGGACTGCACCCGTGACAAGGAGGTCACTCGCGCATGAAGCCACGCCGCCGCATCCTCGCGGCCACGACAGCTCTTCTTGCCGCGGTACCCCTGGCTATCGCCGCCATGTCCGCCAACGCTTCGATCCCACCCCCTGCTGCGGGATGGACGCAGGTGTGGGGTGACGACTTCAACGGCCCGAACGGATCGCTGCCGTCGAGCTCCAACTGGATCTTCGACCTGGGTCACGCGTACCCGGGAGGCCCCGCGAACTGGGGCACCGGAGAAATCCAGAACTACACGAACAGCACGCAGAACATCAAACTCGACGGGTCCGGCAACCTGCGGATCACCGCGCTGAAGGACGGCGCGGGCAACTGGACGTCGTCGCGCATCGAGACCCAGCGCTCGAACTTCAAGCCGGCGCCGGGCGGCAAGCTCGCCATCGAGGGCCGCATCCAGATGCCGAACGTCACCGGCCAGGCCGCGCTGGGCTACTGGCCGGCGTTCTGGGCGCTCGGGTCACCGTTCCGAGGCAACTACTGGAACTGGCCGGGCATCGGCGAGTTCGACATCATGGAGAACGTCAACGGCATCAACTCCGTGTGGGGCGTGCTGCACTGCGACGTCGCGCCCGGCGGTGCCTGTGGCGAGTTCACCGGCATCGGCAACTCGCGGGCGTGCCCAGGCGCGTCCTGCCAGTCGGCCTTCCACACCTACCGCTTCGAGTGGGACGACGCCGCGAAGACGTTCACGTGGTTCGTCGACGGCCAGCAGTTCCACCAGGTCACCCAGGCGCGCGTCGGCACGACCGTGTGGAACCAGATGACGTCGCACGCGGGGTACTTCGTCCTGCTGAACCTCGCGATCGGCGGCGCGTTCCCCGACGCGCTGAACCCAGGCCAGCCGACCCCTGTCGCGGCCACCCAGTCCGGCCACTCGCTGGTCGTGGACTACGTGGCCGTCTACTCGGCTGGCGGCGGTCCCACCACTCCCCCGACGACCACCACGACGACGACCACCCCTCCCGGTGGCGGCGGCTCGGCCTACTCCGAGCTGCAGGCGGAGAGCGCGGCGGAGCGGTCCGGTGGCTCGGTGGGCGTCGGTGACGGCGGATCGGCGGTGAACCAGATCGGCAACGGCGGCTACCTGAAGTACTCCCGCGTCGACTTCGGCTCGGGTCCGGCCCGGCAGTTCTACGCCCGCGTGGCGTCTGGTGCTTCGGGCGGCGTGAGCGGGCTGGTCGAGGTGCGGCTCGACTCGCGGACGGCGTCTCCCGTGGGCACGTTCGCGGTCGGCAACACCGGGGGCTGGGACGCGTGGAGAACCATTCCCGCCAACATCTCCAACATCAGCGGGGTGCACGACGTGTACGTGACTTTCACGTCCGGTCAGCCCGCGCCCTATGTGAGCGTGAACTGGGTGAAGTTCGGAACCTGACCCCCTGGGTGAGCAACCCGGCTCTGCCTTGAGCTAGAATCTCGTCCGGCAAGACGCGGACGATTAGCTCAGCGGGAGAGCACTACCTTGACAC
>NZ_JYJG01000431.1 GCF_000955955.1 Lentzea aerocolonigenes | reverse complement strand
CGGACGATTAGCTCAGCGGGAGAGCACTACCTTGACACGGTAGGGGTCACTGGTTCAATCCCAGTATCGTCCATATCCACTCGGGGCGAGGTGTGTCCGCAGAACGCGCGGACCTCCTCGCTCCTGGTGTTTTCTGGGGGTGCAACCCCCAGACCCCGCCCGGCGGGCTCCGCCCCCGGACCCCCGACCGTGGTCACCTCAAGTGGTCGCTGGTTGGAGTAGGCGGCGGCAAGGTCCACTCGTTCCAAGATGGGCCCGTCGGCTGACGGGCCCATCTTGCTGTTCTAGGCCGGGTTGTCTCCGTGGGTCAGCGTCTCCCACGAGACGAACAGGTTGTTCGTTCCGAGTGGACGGCGCTGCGTGGTCCACGTCTCGGTGTTCGGCATCGGGTTGCCGAGCCGGTTGTGCATCGCGTTGTAGCCGACCTCGGTGATCGGCCCCAGACCGCGCTTGACCGCCCCGCCGCACAGCCACGACGGCGGCCCGGTCAGCTCGTAGGTGGTCTGGAAGCCCAGCGCTTCCTTGAGTCGCGTGCCGACCTCCGGGTAGAGGTCGACGCCCTGGATGCGGGACGTCTCCGCCACGTGCGAGATTGACGACAGGCCGTATCCGGTGTGGACGAAGTCGCGGCAGGTCTCCTGGGTGAGGCCGTTCACGAACGTCGACTGGTTGTGCCAGAAGCCGATGATCTTCTCGCGGGTGTTGAGGTTGTTGCTGGGCACGGTTTTCGGCAGCGCGCCGTCGGACGTGAGGTAGATGAACGCCGGAACCCTCGCGCGGTACAACGAGATGCCGCGGTCGTAGATGGCCTTGTCGTCCAGGAAAACGCCGATGCCAACGATCGCCTCGGCGATGCTCAGCTCCCAGTTGCCGGTGCGCGGGTCGCTGCCCTGGATCTCGTTGTAGTAGACGTTGCGCAGCATCGTGCCGAACCGGCCGGAGTTGGGCCAGTTCCCGTAGACGTGCTTGATGATCTCCGCGGCACGTGGCCAGCTCGACGCGGACCATGCTGTTTGCAGGTGCGCGTTGTCGTTGGTGTGGTCGCGGACCGTGGCCGACCAGGCGTCCATGATCTGGATGGACTTGGTGGCGTACCTGACATCTCGCGTCACGTACCACGCGAGGGCGTGGGTGTACGCGGCGATCGCGTCCTCACGTTCGTCGGTGCAGCCGAGGTTCGGGTTGGACACCGGACCGCACTCGACAACCGCGCGCGGATGCGGGGTGTAGGAGAGGGATGCGTAACGGGAGCCCATCATCGCGTCGTACGCGCGCTTCTGCGGTTGGGTTCCGGCGTTGACGCGGGTGCGCACGACGTCGAGCTGAGCCTTGCTGACCATCACGCCGGGGTGGGTGAACGTCGGCGGCGCGGCGGTTGCAGGGCTCGCGCTCGCCACGACGATTGCCGCTACGGCCAAGGCTTTGTGCAGGGGTTTGCCTTGCATGTAGTTGTTCCTTTGCTGTGGGCGTCTCCTATGTGTTGTGGCGACGGGTGTTCCGTCGTGCCTACCACGTGCGGGAATGGTGTGGTGGACCGGTTTTCGTGCCGGTCGTGGGAGAATGGCCGCGTGTACGCCGAACGTCCCGCGCCCGCGGGCCTGGCTTGCCTTTGGACGCGCACGGTGTCTGAGGAGACCGTGCAGCGGGTCGTGCCGGACGGGTGCACGGACCTGATGTGGACGCCGGCGACCGGTGCTCTGTTCGTGGCCGGGCCGGACACCGCCGCTCAGCTGGCTCGGGTTCAGCCGGGGACGTTGTACGGGGTGCGGCTGCCGCCGGGTGCGTTTCCGTCGGTGTTCGGGGTGCCTGCGCATGCCGTGCGGGATTTGCGGGTGCCGTTGTCCTCACTGGTTCCGGACGTGCGGCTTTCTTCGTTCTCGGAGATGGTGGCTTTCTGCGCCTCGCGGATCGTTGTCGATCCGGCTTTGGCCGCTACGGCTTCCTTGTTGCGGTCTTCCGCCGACGTGGAGTCCGCCGCTTGGGAGATCGGGTTGAGCTCGCGTCAGTTGCGCCGGCGCTGCCTGGACGCGTTCGGGTATCCGCCCAAGGTGCTGCAGCGGGTGTTGCGGTTCGATCTCGCGATGCGCCTGGCCTGGCGTGGGACGCCGTTCGCCGCCGTTGCGGCCGAGGCGGGGTATGCGGACCAGGCGCATCTGGCGCGTGAGGTGCGGTCGCTGGCCGGGGTGCCGTTGGGTCAGCTGATCCGGCCGTAGCGCCTGAGGGTCAGCAATGCGTCGATGGTGGCGATCGACCGCCATTCGAAGTGGGTTATGGGCGTGAAAGCGGGAAAGCCGAAGTTCCAGCCGCCGTCCTCCTGCTGGCCGTGCTGGAGTTCGTCGAGGTCCTCGCTGAACTCCTCGTCGGTGAACCAGTGGCGCGCGAGGCTGGCCGGTTTGGCCGCGTAGTCGTGCATCGCGAGGCCTTCGTCTTCTTCGTAGGTGTCCTTGCTGAGGTGCTTAAGCTTTTCGGCCGCGAGTTCCGCGCGCTGCCGGTCTGCGACCTCGTCCAGGAACATCACCGCGGCCCGGAGTTCGTACGGGTGGGTCTTCTCGAGCTTGTCGATCTCCTGCCAGCAGTAGTCACTGGCCTTGTCGAGCCAGGGGTGGGTGACGCGCAGCGCCTGGAGGGCGGCGGCGATCTGGGCCGTGAGGAGGAGTCCGCCCTGGTCGTCGGCCTGGACCCAGGGTGCCTTGGGGTGGTCCTTCGAGGTGGACATGCCGAACGGCACGCTCCCGTCCGGGCAGGTGACCTCGAGCCACTTCAGAATCGATTCGGCGTGTTCCGGGGCGTTGACCTCGCCGAACATCTGCAGTGCGCGCAGGGCGTGCAGCGGCTGGCTGGTGGGCCCGCGGTGGTCGGGTTCGAGGGCGAAGCCGTAGCCGCCGTCGTCGTTGCGAAAGGCCAGCACGGCCTGGACCACACCGTCGGCCGAGCCGCCGTCGAAAGCGTGCTCGAACCAGCGTTGTTCCAGCGTGCGGGCGTTGTGCCAGATGAAGTTCCGCGCTCGTTCGATCATGTCTCGAACCTAGGCCGGTGACGCTGCGGGGTCTTGAACGAATCGGCCATGTGACCTGATCAGCTGATTCGTTCGCCTCCAAGGGGAACCGGCCCTGTGCGAAAATCCTCCAACAGGGGTGTGGAGTTCTGAGGGGAGCTGGCCGAGATGCTGATGTTCGACGCGTATGTACCCGTGAGAGCAGGAGCAGCCGCTGGAGCTGCGGCAGGAGCGGCGCCTGCGCCCGCCGGCGGAGTCACGAAGTTCAGCGTCGACCCGGACCAGGCACAGAAGATGATCGACGGCCTGAACAAGGCCATCGACGAACTGGTACTGCTGGACGAGCAGGCCGGCCGGCTCAAGTTCGCGGGCGCCGCCGGTCCCGACCCGGTCAGCGAGCAAGCAAAAAACTCCGTGACCAGGACCGCCGGTGAGACTCCCGGTGGCTACCAGTGGGCGAACCGAGAAGCGCAGAAGGCGCTCGAGCTGACCGTCAAGAACATCGAGAAGGCTCTGGCCAAGTACCGGGGCACCGACGACGCGGCGAAGTCCGCACTGAAGGACTGACACGACCTTGAAGCGCATGACCGCCCTGTTGGCCGCAGTCCTCGCCTTCGGAGCCCTCGTGGGGTGCACGAGCACCGAGACCCCCGGCACTCCCACGACCGGTGCTCAGACGACGAGCAACCAGCCCACGAGCGACGGGTCGAGCTCCGGCCTGAGCATCGCCAAGTACGTGTCCGCCCCGTGCACCATCCTCAAGCCTGACCAGGTGGCCACGCTCGGCACGGTCAAGCCTGCCGCTCCTGGCACGGACGTGCTCGGTCCCCTCTGCTCCTGGAGGGGGCAGGTGGCCACCAAGAACTCGTCCTACACGGTCTCGGTCACCGAGGACAAAGACTTCGACGACATGGTGAGCAACATCAAGAGCAACCCTGTCTTCACCGACAAGAAGCTTGATGGCGTGCGGACGATCACCACTGATGCGGTCGATGGCGAACTGGCCTGCCAGAGCTCCGTCCAGGTCTCCAAGACCGACTCGGTCACGGTGCAGGTCTCCGCCGCCGCGGACGAGCGGGCCACCAAGAAGGCCTGCCCCGAGGCCGAGCGTGTCGCGCAGTTGATCATCACAAACCTGAAGGGGTAGCGAGATGGCTGGGGAAGCGCCGAACACCGCAGGCTTCGTGATGATCCCGTGCGCGACCGGCGACGCTGTGTACAAGTGGTTCGAGAAGGGCAAGGGCCCGAGCCAGAGCACCACACCGGCCACGGAGGCCTGGAACAAGCTCTCCGAGGGCCACGGGAACGTGTCGAACCTGATCAACCAGGCCGTGCGCGACTCCGGCGCCAGCTGGGAGGGCGCGGCAGCCGACGCGGCCCGTGGTGCAACGTCCCCCCTCGCGACCTGGGCCGACGTCACCGGTGAGTCCGCGACGTCTGCGGGCAAGAGCACCGAGGAGATCGGACAGGCGTACGCCAACGCCAAGAACGCGATGTCGAAGCCGCCGACGGTGCCGGACAAGCCGTTCCTCAACGACGCGGCGTGGTGGGAGACCGACTACGACGAGGCGGTCAAGAACAACCAGAAGGCCAACGAGGGGAACGTTCGGGCGTTCCAGCAGTACGGCCAGGCTGTTCAGGCGAGCGTCAACACGATGCCGACCTTCATCTCGCCCACCGCCAGCGACGCGGGCATGGTGGACGACGACAAGAAGATCATCGAGCCGGTCGACCCGCCTGGCCCGCACAACCCGTACACACCGCCCGGCAAGGGCCAGCCGCCGGGTACCGGTGACCCTTCCGGCGACGACGGGCGCACTGACCTGTCCGGGTGGAAGCCGCCGAGCAACGACGACACGACCAACCCGTCGTGGGAGAACGACCCGACCGACCCGCGCAACAACCCGAACGACCCTCGCAACAACCCCAACGACCCGCGCAACAGGCCACCCACGGACACGGGCATTCCGCCTGGCCGGTGGGACCCGAACAACCCGAACGACCCGCGCAACCGCGGCCGGTTCGACCCCAACGACCCGCGCAACCGCACTGGCGGTCCGGGCGGTCCGGGCGGGCCCGGCAGCGGTCGTGGCGGCGGCGGTGGTGGTGGCGGTGCCGGCGGCGGGCGCGGCGGTGGCGCTGGTGGCCTCGGTGGCGCTGCGGCGGCTCGCGCTGGTGGGCCCGGTGGCATGGGCAGCGGCTTCGGTGGCGCGGCCGGTGTTGCCGGTGAGGGTGCTGGGCGCGGTGGCGGCGGCGGCTTCGGGCCGTCTGGTGCCGGTGGTGCGGCCGGGCGTGGTGGCGCGGCTGGTGCCGGTGGCATGGGCGGCCACGGTGCCAAGGGGCAGGGCGAGGAGGACACGGAGCACAAGTCCGCGTCGTACCTGCAGGAGACCGAGGACATCTTCGGTGACGGCACGATGGTGGCTCCGCCGGTCATCGGCGGATAAGGAGAGAACGTGCTGAGAAGCAGGGTCGCCATCCCCGTCACAGCGCTCTACCAGGCGTGGCAGGCGGCGGGCCTGCCGTCGCTGCACCGCGCGCTGCTCGCCCAGGTCGACTTCGACGAGGACCTCCTTGAGTCGGGCGACCTGAGCGAGCTCGAGCGGCTGCAGCGGACGGCGTGGGCGCAACTGGAGCAGACCGGGCTCGCGCGCGGCAGCCAGATTCACCCGGATCTGGCCAACGCGCTCAAGCTCGTGGTCGAAGCAGGTGTGGAGTACTGGGCGTACTTCAGCCTGAAGGACGGTCCGCAGCAGAGCGTGCTGGTCGTGTCGAACGGCCAGGACGCGCTGCGCATCGTGCTGACGCCGGACCAGCAGTTCGTGCTGGAGCCGGTGCGTCCGGACGAGGCGCCGCAGGCGTTGGTCGGCGCGCTGCCGCCGACGCCGGCGGGCAAGGGCAACCCGATCACGTTGCCGCAGGACGCGCTGGAGCAGAAGCGGCCGTCCTATGAGGACACCGGCTCGTTCATGCAGCAGAGCCGTCCGACCAGCACGCCGAACGACCAGCTGGTCGCGCAGCTCAAGGAGATCATGAGCCTGCCGCGCACCGGCGGCGGTCAGGTCTACTCGGCCAAGCGCGACCACCTCGGCCGCAAGCAGCGCTGCCTGGCCCCGCTCACGTTCATCGACACGCCGAGCGGGCGGTACATCGCGGCGACGAGCGAGGGCTGGCTGCGGGTGCAGCCGGCCGACTTCGGCACCCTCGCGCGAATGACCGCGACGATGCCCTAGCAGGGGTTGAACCGCAGCGCGTCCGGACCCAGTTCGGCCGGGCTGCGGTGACCCGACAGTCCGAGCGTCAGGTCGAAGTCGGCCAGCAGGCTGCGCAACACGTGCCGCACCCCGACCTGCCCGCCGTGCGCCAGCCCGTACGCGAACGGCCGCCCGACCATCACTGCCTTGGCCCCGAGCGCCAGCGCCTTCACGATGTCCGCGCCGGTCCGGATCCCGGAGTCGAAGAGCACGTCGACCTGCTCCCCCACCGCTTCCACGATCGACGGCAGGGCGTCCAGCGACCCGACCGCGCCGTCGACCTGACGCCCGCCGTGGTTCGAGACGACCACACCGTCCATTCCGAACTCGACGGCCTTGCGCGCGTCGTCCGCGTGCTGGATTCCTTTGAGGACGATCGGCCCGTCCCAGTGCTCGCGCAGGAATGCCAGCTGGTCCCACGACTTGTCCGTGCCGGTGAACAGCTGCACCCACCGCAGGATCGCCATCGGCAGGTCCTCCTCCGGCGACTTCTGCAGACCGGCGCGGAAAACGGGGTCGCTGAACGGGATCGCCGTGCCCACCCCGCGCAGGAACGGCAGGTACGCCTGGTCCAGGTCGTGCGGCCGCCACGCCAGCGTCCACGTGTCGAGCGTGACCACCAGCGCCGTGTACCCGGCCTTCTTCGCCCGCTCCAGCAGCGAAGCGCACACGTCCGGATCGTTCGGCCAGTACAGCTGGTACCAGCGCGGCCCTTCACCGGACGCCTCCGCGACCTCCTCGATCGTGTGCGACGACGCCGTCGAAAGCACCATCGGAATGCCCAGCTCGGCCGCCGCCCGCGCGGTCGCCAGCTCGCCGTCCGGGTGCAGAATCGACTGCACACCAACGGGTGCGAGCATGACGGGTGCGGGCAACTCGGTGCCCAGGACCGACACCCCGAGATGCCGCTCGGTCGCGTTGGTCAGCATCCGCGGCACGAGCTGCACGCGGTCGAACGCGCTGCGGTTCGCCCGCACGGTGGCGCCCGACCCCGCACCTCCGGCCACGTACCAGAACGGCCCCGGCCCGAGCCTGTCGCGCGCCGACTGCTCCAGCGCCTCCGGGTCGGTGGTGAACGGCGGCACGGCCCCACCGAGACCTTGCAGGTAAATCTCGTTCTGGTACGCGGCGAAGGAGGTCATGCCGCCTAGCTTGCTACGAAGCGCCGTGGCCACCAACCTTTGCCCTGTATTTCGACGTTCAGACGGGTGCATCGCGGCACCGGCCCCGCGCCCTCGTACTGGTGGTACGGGGGCGCGGGGCCGGTGCCGCGAGGTGCCCTGCTGAGCGCCGGAAGACACGGTGAAGGTTGGTGGTCACGGCGCTGGCTGGACTAGGAAGAACTCGTTGCCGAACGGGTCGCTGAACCAGGTCGCCCGATCACCCCACGGCATGGTCTCCGGCGCGGCCTTGACCTGCACTCCCTTCTCCTGGAACGCCGCCACGTCGCCGTCGATGTCGTCGGTGATCAGCGAGATGCCGCAGCCCGTCGAGAACGACACGTTGGGCGTGTCGTTCAGCGACAGCGCGAAGGCCGTCTCGGCGCCGGGAGGAGCGACGGTCAGCCAGCGCATGCCCGCCTCGTCGCTGTCCTGCCGCTTCTCCCAGCCCAGCACGTCCACGTAGAACGACACCGCGTCGTCCAGCGAGCGGACGTTGATCGTCACCGAGTGCGCATGAGTAATCATGTGGCCAAAGCTAGGCCCGCGCCCCTGCCGCCGGCTTCTTCGAAACTGCTTTCCGCGGCCAGCGGGTCTCCAGCCAGATCGCGACCGGAGCCGCCGTGACCACTGTGGACACCGTGCCCGCGATCAAGCCGATCAGCAACGCCGTCGCGAAGTTGGCCAGCGAACCGTCGCCCAGCACGAGCAACGCCGACAGCACGAAGAGCACGCCGATGCCGGTGTTCACGGTGCGCGGCACGGTTTGCACGACCGCGTCCGACACCACGTCCGGGTACGAAGCCGTGAACCTCGACCCGCGTAGGGACCTCAGCCGGTCGAACACGACCACCGAGTCGTTCACCGAGTAACCGATGACGGTCAGCAGCGCCGCGAGGAACACGCCGTCCGCCGTCTTGCCCATCCAGGCGAACAGACCGATCAGCACGAGCACGTCGCTGAGCAGCGCGCCGACCGTGGCCACGCCGAGGCGCCAGTCGAAGCGCACGGCCAGGTAGCCCAGCTGGGCGGCGACGGCGATGGCCAGGCCGATCACCGCGTTGCGGCGCAGTTCGGAGGAAAGCGATGGACCGATCAGCTCGTTGCTCGTCTGGCGGGCACCACCGTCGACGACCGACGAGACGAGCTCACCGATGCGGGACGAGTCACCATCGCTGAGCTGGCCGGTGCGCAGTGAGACCTCGTTGCCGGACGAGGACACGACCACGTCGCTGAAACCGTTGTCCGACAAGGCAGATCGCACCCGGCCAGCGTCGATCGGCGACCCGGCGGCGAAGTCGAGCATGCGGCCGCCGGTGAACTCGACGCCCAGGTTCAGGCCGCGCACGAACAAGCCCGCGAACGCGACCAGCACCACCGCACCCGCGGCGAGCAGCCAGCGAGAAGGCTTCCGGTACAGCACGACGGACAGCCGTTGCCGCACCCAGCCGAGCGTGTGCAGACCGCTCAACCGAGGCCGCTGCGCCACGAATCGGGTGCCCAGCACCCACAACACCAGCACTCGCGACAGCACCAGAGCGCTGAACATCGACGCCAGCACACCGATGGTCAGCGTGACGCCGAAGCCGCGCACCGGACCCGTGGCCAGCCAGAACAGCAGTCCAGCAGCCAGCAGCGTCGTCACGTTCGAGTCTGCGATCGCGCTCAACGCCCCGCGGAACCCGTTCTCGCCCGCGCGCCGCAGATTCGGTTTTCGGGCGTACTCCTCGCGTGCCCGTTCGAAGATCAGGACGTTCGCGTCGACCGCCATGCCGATCGCCAGCACGAAACCGGCCAGGCCGGGCAACGTCAAAGTCGCCCCCACGGCCAACAGCCCGGCATAGGCCACACCGGCGTAACCAGCCAGCGCCACGACCGCCAAGAAGCCCACAAGACGGTAAGCGAAGATCAGGAACACCGACGTCAGCGCGATACCGATGATCGCGGCCTGTGCACTCGCCTCGATCGCCTCCGCACCCAGCGTCGCGCCGACGGTCCGCTGTTCGATCACCTCGACCGGCACGGGCAGCGCACCGGATCGGATGACGAGAGCGAGCTCCTTGGCCTCGTCCTGGCCGAACCGGCCGGTGATCGTCGTGGCGCCACCGGCCTGACCGCCGTTGCACGGCGTGTCGAGGCTGACCTCCGGCGACGAGATCGGCTTGCCGTCCAGCACGAAGGCGATCTGACGGCCGGGTGTGCCGGACGGCTCGCAGGCCGCCTCCCCGGTGACCTTCTGCCACGTCGCGGGCGCGTCACCGCGGAACTGGATGTTCACGACGAAGCCCGCGCCCTGCGGGTTGCGGACGGCGGAGGCGTCCGAGATGCCCTCGCCCGTCATGACGGTCTGGCCGTTGCGCTGCACGACCAGCTGAGCGGTGCGGCCCAGGACCTTCACCGCTTCGGCCGGATCTTGGACGCCGGGCAGTTCCACGACGATGCGGTTCTCGCCGGAACGGGCGATGACGGGTTCGGCGACGCCGAGTGCGTCGACGCGGCGCCTCAAGACCTCCAGCGAACGGTCGGCGGCATCGGAGTCGCCCTTGGCTTCGAGGACGATCTGGGTGCCGCCGCGCAGGTCGAGGCCGAGGCGGGGATCTGTGGTGAGCAGCAGAAAAGCGGATGCGACGAGGACCCCGAGCGCTATGAGACCGCGCACGAGGAGACCCCGCCGCGCATCAGAGCGCGACATGGGTGAGTGAGCCTTCCGGTAAAAGATTGCTGGGAAACGAGATTCAGCGACCGGAAGGCGGCGAGCGGTCCCGCTGCGGCGTCCAGCGGATGCCGTCGGGCGTGCGGTGGACGCGGCGGGCGAACGAGACGAGGAAACGCTTCGGCAGCGCCGGCTTGGTGACCGGCGGCGTATCCATCGGCAGCTGCGACTGCGGTACCTGCGCGGCCTGGTGGTTGTGCGGCCTGGGCGCGGCGCCGGGGAGGTTCGCGATGCTCTGGGTGTGCCGGACGACAGTGCCCTCGGCGGGCGTCGGTGCGGGCGCGGCGACGATGAACAGCTGTCCGAGGAACAGCAGGAACGCCAGTGCGACCGCGTTGCGACGCATCACCGCTTCCTGCCTCCCCCGACGTACACGAGCGCTCCCCCCACGACAGCGCACAACCAGGAAAGCACAAGTGGCTGCATCGTGGTTGCTCCCAGGAACAACGCGATCGTCCAGCCGACCAGAATCACCGCGGAGACCCCGAGCAGCGACACCGTGATCGCGAGCTTGCGCAGGCTGTACAGCAGCTTGAACGGACGCAGCCGCAGCGCCACGGCCAGGCAGCACACCACCAGCGCGCCGGTGAAGAAGCCCAGGTAGGGCGTGGGACGCGGCATCCCGGCGACCAGGGCGAGTAAACCGCCGCCGACGAGCAGCAGCGAGAGCGTCCGCAGCGCCCGCCACACCTGGACCTTGTTCAGCTGCAACGGCGCCGGCTTGGCCGAGCGGCGACGGTGCACGGTCGCCAGGTTCGCCTTGGAGTCCGCGTCGGACGGGTCGAGCTTGATCGCGGTGCGGTACGCGTGCTCGGCGGTGCCCCAGTCGCGCATCCGCAGGGCCGCGTCGCCGAGCACCTGGAACGCCCGCGCTTCGGAAGGCGCGAGCTGCGAGGCGTGCAGAGCCGAGTCGAACGCCTCGACCGCGCCGTCCGGGGAGTCCGCCAGCACCTCGGCCAGCACGACGTAGCAACGCCAGTCGCCAGGCTTGCGCTTCACCGACTCGCGCGCGGCCACCGCGGCTTCCTGGTGCCGGCCGAGGTCGCTCAACGCCAGCGCCGCCAGCCGCTGCGGCCACGCCGGTTCGCCGTCGAGGACCATCGCCCGCTTGGCCGAGTCGAGCGCCTGGTCCGCCTCACCCAGATCCAGGTGAGCGGCGGCGAGCCGGCACCACGCCTCCGCGTGCCGAGGGTTCGCCGCCACCAGGGGCCGCAGCAGGTCGATGGCCTGCCGCGGTTTCCCCGAGGCGGTGAGCTCAGCAGCGCGCAGCAGCACCGCGGTCGTCGGCTCGGACACGCCGCACAGTGTGACAGCGCGCCCTCAGCCACCAAACGGGTGACCTCAGCCCTGGGTGTCGGGGCGTCTGCAAGTACCCCCAACTCGCAGTTGGTGGTACTTGCAGACGCCAGAAAGGTCAGGCCGCTGAGCCGAACCAACGGGCCAGCTGCCTCTCCAGTTCGCCCTGGTCCGAGCCCGCCCAGGCCACGTAGCCGTCCGGCCGCACCAGCACGGCGGGCGCGTCCAGCTCCTCGCTGACGTCGACGAGGTGGTCGACCCGGTCCGCCCAACCGCCGACCGACAACGTCCCGGCCTGGTCGAGCAGAATCCCGCGACCCGCGTGCATCTGGTCGAACAACCCGCCCCGTTTCAGCGCGAGGTCGCCGATCCGCCGCCCGACGAGGTCGTCGGCAGAACCGAGGTCGTACCGGATCGCCACCGAGATGATCTTCTCGATCAGGTACTTGTTGACCTCCTCGAACTGCACCAGCTCCGTGAACACCCGCCGCACCGACTGCGGCCCGACCTCGACCTTCATCAGTTCGATCATCGCGCGGGTGGTGTTCAGGACGTCCTCGGCCACCGGATGCCGCTCGGCGTGGTACGTGTCGAGCAGGCCGGACGGAGCCCACCCGTGCACCGCCGCCGCGAGCTTCCAGCCCAGGTTGAACGCGTCCTGCAGCCCGAGGTTGAGCCCCTGGCCACCGGTCGGCGGGTGGATGTGCGCCGCGTCGCCGGCCAGGAACACGCGGCCGGACCGGTACTGCGAGGCCTGCCGGGTGGCATCCCCGAAACGGGACATCCAGCGCGGCGAGTGCACGCCGAAGTCCGTGCCCGCGTACGCCCGCAGCTGCCGCTTGAAGTCGTCCAGGCCGGGCATGACCGTCCGGTCCTCCGACACGCCCTCGGCAGGCACGACGACCCGGTAACCGCCGTCGCGGTACGGCCCGATGCCGAACAGCTTCTGCGTCTCGCGGACCTTCAGCATGATCGGCATCGCCTCCTCCCACGGCACGCCGATCTCCATCTCGCCCAGCAGGATCTCCACCCGCGCCGGCTCACCGGGGAAGTCGATCCCGGCCAGCTTCCGCACGGTGCTGCGGCCGCCGTCGCAGCCCACCAAGTACCGAGCCCGCAACGAGCTGCCATCGGCCAACGAGACGGTCACGCCTTCGTCGTCCTGTGACAGCCCGACGACCTCACATGAGCGCCGCACGACCGCGCCGAGCTCAACGGCGTGCTCGGTCAGCAGCCGCTCGGTGATCGGCTGCGGCAGCCCGAGCGTGTGCGGGTACTTGGTGTCGAGACGTTCCGGCGCGGGCTTGTCGATGCCCGCGAAGAACCCGGCCAGCGGGTGCTTCGTGCCGAGCTCCAGGAACCGGTCCACAATGCCGCGCTGGTCCAGGATCTCGACACTGCGCGCGTGCATGCCGAGCGCGCGCACCACCTTCGTCGGTTCCGCCTCGCGCTCCAGCAGCAGCACTTCCACGCCGTGCAACCGCAGTTCGCCAGCCAGCATCATGCCGGTCGGCCCGCCGCCGGCAATGATGACGTCGATCATGGAGTATCCCCATTTCCCCAGGTAGATGACGTTGGCTGGGAAATGATGAAGCACACCCGGGGTCTTGTGGCAAGCCCCCGTCTGCGCTATATGTTGAAGTGGGAGGAGAGAGATCTCCTCCTTCGTCGTCTCTGGGGGAGCGACTTGGTCAGGTGGTATTTCGCGGGACTCGCGCTGTCGTTCTTCGGGACGAGCGCGATGTACCTGGTCGCCGGAGTATGGGTGAAGTCGCTGACCGGCAGCGATGCCCTCGCCACGATCGCGATCCTGTGCGTGTACCTGCCCGGCGTGCTGTCGCCGTGGATCGGCCGGATCGCCGACTCCTACCGCCGCAAGCCGCTGCTCGTCTGGACCGACCTGGCGATCGTCCCGGTGCTCGCGGTGCTGTTCCTCACCGACGAGATCTGGGTGATCTACGCCGTTCTGCTGGTCTACGGCGTGAAAGCCGTCCTGGTCAGCGCCGCGGAGCCGGCACTCCTCGTGGCACTGCTCCCCCAGGACCAGCTCGCCAAGGTCAACGGCCTGCGCATGTCGCTGCAAGAGGGCATGAAGCTCGTCGCACCGCTGGCAGCCGCTGCGCTGTTCGCCGTCTACGGCTCGTGGCCGGTCATCGCGATCGACGCGCTGTCGTTCCTGTTCGCCGCCGCGGCCACCAGCATGATCAAGGTCGACGAACCACCGCCGGCCCCGCGCGAAAGCCCGAGCTGGCCCCACCTCAAGGCCCTCACCTGGCCGATGAGCGGCGCAGCAACAGCGTTGTTCACGGGCTCGATCGGCACCGCGGCGTCCTTCTCCCTCGTGGAGAACGGACTGCACCACGGCCCGGAGTTCCTCGACGTGCTCACCGCGGCCCAGGGCGCCGGATCGGTCCTCGCGGGCCTGCAGGGCAAACGCGCGAACGTCACCGCGGGACTCGTGCTCATCGCGGCAGGAGCCCTGGCCAGGGCGACGGCGTGGCTCCCGGCGGTGCTCGCGGGCGGCTTCCTGAACGGCGCCGGCCTCGCCTGGGCCGTGATCGCGGTCGTCACGCTCGTCCAGCAACGCACCCCGCCGGAGGTGCTGGGACGGGTCAGCGCGACGGCCATCAGCATCGTGTTCGCGGGCGGACCGCTGGGCCTCGCGGCCGGCGCGGCACTCGTCGCGCACCTGAGCTTCCGGACGATCTACGTGATCATCGCCGTGGCCGCGGTAGCAGCGGCCGTGGGGACACGCGGGGACCGGACGCGCCGCTTCACTGCGCGCCGGGCCCCCGCGTGGCGGACGACTGACCAGATGGAGTGATCAGCCGCAGGTGGTGGCGGTCGGCGGCACCTGGCAGAGCCGGGCCGCGTAACCGCCGTTTCGAGCCACGGGCACCGTCAGGGAGTCTCCCGCCGCAACACGTTTGGTGTCGAACGCGATCTTGCCCGTCGGGCTGTCGTGGTACAGCTCAACCAACCAGGTTCCGGAGCCGAGGAATCCCGTTCCGACCGAAAGGTCACGCGGATCACCCGCCGCCCCGGCGCCGAGGAACCACGTCGGACCGGACCGCCGGGCGAGCACCGCGAGCTTGCCGGGATCGCCCGCCACCAGCCGAGTCTCGTCCCACGCGGCCGGAACCGCACGCAGGAACTGCTCGGCCACCGGATAGGCCTGGTAACTCGAGATCTTGTCCGCGAAGTGCTGCACACCCGACTCGTACAGCACGCTCAGAGCCAGCTCGGCCGCGTCCGAGTTCGGACGGACACCCGAGAACGTCACCGGCGTGAAGTCCATCGACCCGGTCAGGTTCCGCGTGAACGGCAGCGTCAGGTAGTGCTCGATCGGAAACGGCTCCCGGCCGGGACGCGGTTTCGTGCCCTCCGCACCCTTCACCGCCTCGACGGACAGCACGTGCGGCCAGGTTCGTTGCACCCCACGTGGAATCGGCGCGCCGTGGAAGTTCAGCATCAGGTGGTACTTCGCGGCCGCCGCGTACACGGCGTCGTACCAGCGCATCCGGTCCTGGCCGTCGGACTCGATGAAGTCGATCTTCAGTCCGACCGCGCCCCACGAGCTGTACTGCGCGAAGAGCCGCTCACGTTCGCTGTCGGTGTCGATGGTCTGCCACCGCACCCACAACCAGGTGTCGACGCCACGCGCCTTCGAGTACGTGATCAGCTCGGGGATCCAGTCGGCGCTCCAGCCGGAGTCGACGAGGTTGTACTCGTAGCCCTGCTTCGCCGCGTAGTCCGCATATCGCTTCTGCAGAGCCAGATCGCCGGTGCCGTCACCCCACCACGACCACACCGCGGTGCCCGGTTTGATCCACGAGGTGTCGGCGATCTTCGAAGCCGGGGCGAGCGACGTGATCAGCGAACTCTCGACCACCTCTGCCAACGACCCGACTCCGAGCACACGCCACGGCGTGGCCAGCGGTCCGGCAGAAGTCTCCGCCGGATCGGGCAGAACGAGCCGATAACGCGAACCGTCATAAACGACCCGGGAACCGCCATAACGGCCATCGACATCGGACTCGGCCAGCAGCATCCACGACCCGGACACGTTGAACAGCGCGGGATATCCGTACTCAACGCCCTTCTCCGGCGTGCGGACGTGCGCGGACTCGTAGTCGCCGCGCCCGTTGTCGTACGGCAGCAGGAACTTCTCGGCACTCGCAGGCACCGCGAACTCCGACGCCTCACCGAGCACGGTCGTCCACTTGTCCGACGGCAGCACGTACTTGTACGCCACTCCGTCAGAAGACGTGCGCACCACGAGATCCAACCGTTCGGCAAGACGCTGGAGGTGGAACGTCGTCTCCGTGCCGACGTAGGTGTGCTCACGTTTCTTGCCGGACACCGTGGTGTACGAGTCCTGGACGAGCCGCGACGCCGACCCGGCGAACTTCAGCCCCGACGTCAGGTCGGCGTCGGCGGTGCGGATGCCCAGCGCGGACGGCTCCAGCACCGTGGTGCCGCCGCGCCGGACCTCAAGGCTCAACTTCCCCTTGTCGAGCCGTACCAGTGCTTCTGGCGCAACGGATTGCGTCCCAACAGGTGCGGCGACTCTCCACTCACCGGACTCGGCCACCGCGGGCGAGGTGCCCACCAGCGCGCCGGCGACGGCAGCGAGAACCGCCACCAGCACCACTGATCTGTTGCGAAACCCCATGCGTGTCACTCCCTACAGCGTGGCGGCGGTAGGTGGACAGGATTGGGAAAGCGCTTACCAGACTAGGACAGCAACCCGCTTTCGTGTAGGTGGGCGAAGATGATCCGATCGACCGGAGAGATCCGGTCCGCATCGGCGGTGGTCAGCCAGGCGAGTTCCTCGATCTCGGCCGACGCCACCGGTTCCCCCGTGAACGACGCGGTGTAGCAGGTCATCCGCACCGTCACCCCCGACGAGTGGCCGTGCGCCTGCGCTTCGAACGTCCCGATGTGCTTCGCCGACGCCGCGTCGATGTCGACGGCCAGCTCCTCGCGGATCTCGCGCACGAGCGTCTCGACGTCGGTCTCACCCGGCTCCCGCTTGCCGCCGGGCAGGTAGTACGTGTCCTTGCCGGCCGACCTGGTGCCGAGCACCCGGCCGTCGCGCAAATGAATCCAAGCAACCTTGTCGATCACGAGACCGACACTAGGCGGACGCCAGCTCCTTGACCACGCGGTGCGCGTCGGCCAACGACTCCACAGCCAGCTCGCGGAACTGATGCATCTGCGGGTTGACGTCGGCCATGGTCAGCTCGGCGTGCACGAACTCCAGGTTCTGGTCGAGCCCGATCATCGACAGCACCGCCCGCAAGTACGGCTCCTGGAAGTCGAAACCCTCGCGCGGCGTGCCCGGCTTGTACGAGCCGCCCCGCGCGGTCACCACGACCACGCGCTTGCCGCCCAGCTCGAACGTGCCGTCCTCGCGCGGGAAGAACTCCTGACTCGCGACCTGGTCGATCCACGCCTTCAGCGTCGACGGGATCGAGAAGTTGTACATCGGTGCGCCGATGAGGATCACGTCGGCGGCCCTGACCTCGGCGACCAGGTGGGCCTTGATGTCGTGCGGCGAGCCGTCGACGTGCGGGACCGGCTCCGCGTTCAGGTCGCGGTAGGTGTAGCCGCCCTCGGGGTTCGAGGACCTCCAGACGTCGGCGAACGCGCCGGTGATCTCGCGGGTCACAGACCCTTCGTGGCGAATGCTCGAGTCGATGTGAAGCAGATTGGTCATACTCAGAACATACGATCGAAGAACTTCCGCGTCAAGATGTTCTGAGCCGAGAACATCTCCGTCAGGATGTAGGATGGACCACATGGAGGTGCAGCAACCGATCGCCGCGTGCGTGGAGAAGTGGGACTTCAACTGGCTGCTGCACCGCGCCGCCCAGCGGGTCGGAGCCGCGTTCGCCGACGAGATCACGAAGTTCGGCATCTCGCTGCGCGGACAGCTGGTCCTGAACGCGCTCGCCTCCGACGAGGCCGCCCGCACCCAGCTCAAGCTCGGCGCGATGCTCGGCCTCGACAAGACCACGCTGATGAGCGAGCTCGACAAGCTGGAGCGGGCCGGCCTGGTCATGCGGGTCCCCGACCCCAGCGACCGCAGGGTCCGCACGCCGGTGATCACCGACAAGGGCCGCGAACTACAGCAGCAGGCGGGAGCCGCGCTCGCCGAGGTCGAACGCGGCTTCCGCACCCGCTTCACCGATCAGGAGATGGCGGTCATCCGCAAGGCCCTGGGCGACCTCGCCAACGGCGAAGGACCCATGCACGGTTCCTGCATTTAGACGGTTGATTCCAAGGGTCCGCAGCC